>JBLNAZ010000172.1:0-14700 GCA_050259615.1 Syntrophomonadaceae bacterium
ATAGACAGAGCGCACCTTCGGTGCTTAATAACTGCGTAATTCCAGATGCTCTCCTTGCATCTTTTTTAACTCCTCTGAGAGCAGATAATAAACCGGTACCAACTTGTGTATACACCGTAGAGCTAAAGCTCGTGGCTATTCAGGGAATACCGGGCACACTTTAATATTAATATACTAAAAATCCTTTTTTCGTTCAGCAGCTTAATAATTATTATCCAAATTATTTATGTGGGCTGGCTGAATACCATTTTCTATTCTTCAATCATTACTGCAGGATCGGGCATAGCGGGTATTGAATGCCTTAAGGCTTCAGGTTTTTCATGCAGTCGGTTCTTGAGGCGCAATATGGGCCTTTCTATTATATAATAAGAGGCCGAGGCAACAGCAAGCGTTGCAATGCCGCCAAAAACAAGTATCGATGTTTTTGAATAACCATATGAACGCATGACTTCAAAAACGGGATCATGCCAGAGGTACACGCCGTATGAAATGCTGCCAATCCAGATTAAAGGTTTTAGCGTTAATAACTTTTTTATCAGGCTTTTTTCATTTGTAATTACGTTAAGTATGAGGGCTGCTGTGAGTAATTCCAGCAGGAAGTTCATCCAGTAAAACGTATTTTGGTTACGCCAGCTTATGTTAAAAAGAATGACAAAAGGAAGAGCAAACCCAGCATAACCTGATCTTTTTAGGACCAAGTATTTCTTCGTCCCGGCCCGGAACCATCTTTCACGCAATTCCGAACTATGCATTATTGCGGCTGCGCATCCGATCAGAAGTGCGTCGGCCCTGGTATCCAGCCCGTTATAGATGCGGTCAGCAGTAAATCCTGAATATGTCAGCCATACTCTGAGAAGCCACGAAGAAATGGATAGAAACAGGACTATATTAAATATCCGTTTTTTTGATTTTGCGTATTTAAGCAGCATTATAAACATAACCGGCCAGAGCATATAAAACTGCTCTTCAATTGAAAGCGACCACGTATGTGAAAGCAGTCCCATCGGGTGAAGGTCAAAAGCCCTGACCCAGTTGGCTGAATAGAAAAGTGTAATCAGAATGCCCGTGAAATCGGCATAGGCTGTACCTTTAAGCCTAAGAAAAAAAGCGGTTATTGATATTGTCAGAAGAAGTAAAATCAGAGCCGGGGCAAGGCGCAGAACCCTTCGCAGGTAAAAATGCTTAAGATTAATTCTGCCTGATGAAGCATGCTCCTTTATCAGAAGGGAAGTGATCAGAAAACCGCTCAGAACAAAAAATATATCAACCCCGATGAATCCTCCCCTGAAGGAAGGTATTCCGGAATGGAACAGCATTACGAGCAGTATTGCCGCGCCGCGCATTCCGTCAAAACCGGGGATATATTTTATTTTGCTACTTTCGGGATCCATCAAATAATAATTTTATTCAAAGCTCCCGTAAATATAAGTTATTTTAATGAAATGAGTATTTATATTTCTTCCAGTTCCCTGATCTCGTCTTCTTGCAATTCAATTCCGGCGGCGTTAATGGTTCCTTTTACCTGCTCGGAACTTCTGCCTCCCACAATTGCAGCCGTAACGGCGGGGTTCTTTAATGCCCATGCAATTGCAATTTCGCCGGCACCTGCACCGTTGTGCTTTTTACCGGTTTCCTTTAATTTTTCCACCACCGACAGGTTGCGGCTCAGGCGCGGCTCTGTAAAATCCCAGCTCCTTTTACGCCAGTCGTCCTCCGGCAGCCTTTTAATTCTTTCGCGTGTCATTGCCCCGGTTAATAGCCCAGATGCCATTGGAGAATACACAATTACCCCAATCCCTTCTTTCAGGCAGTAGGGGAGAATCTCACTTTCGATATCACGGTTTAACAGTGAATACGGGGGCTGAAGTGATGTTATAGGGGCAATTTGTTTCAATCTTTCCATTTGAGCCGCATTGTAATTTGACAGTCCGATCCAGCGCACCTTGCCCTCTTTTTTCAGATCGGCCATTGTGCTCCAGGCTTCTTCATTTTCAGCTTCGCCATTATCGCTTGGCCAGTGGATCTGGTACAGGTCTATTGTATCGGTTTTAAGCCTTTTAAGGCTGGCCTCGCATTCACTGCGGATTGAACCGGCCTTGTGGCTTTTGTGCATCTTGCCTTGTTCATCGCCTATAAGTGAGCATTTTGTAAAAACGCAGGGCTTTTCCCCCTTCCACTGGCTGAGCGCCCGGGCAACAACTTCTTCGGAATGCCCTAAGCCGTAGGCTGCAGCTGTGTCGATCCAGTTGATTCCGAGCTCAAGGGCCGTATGGATAGCTTCAACCGACTTTCTGTCGTCCTGCTCTCCCCATGCATATTCCCAGCCGGAACCGCCTATTGCCCACGCGCCAAAGCCGATGCGCGTAATTAACATATCCGAATTGCCAAGTTTTTTCTTTAACATATTCCTCCCCGATTAGTGTTCAATTAAAAATTAAAAATTAAAAATTAAAAAGTGAAGAGGGGAATCCAGTTTAATTAAACATTCAGCATATAACATTATCTTAAGAGTACCATCTTAACCGTCTTTTCAAAATTCCTCGTTCCTTGAGCCCTGAACCGGCAGAAGTAGATCCCGCTTGAATATGTATCGGCGTGCCATTGTAAGCTGTATTTGCCTGCTTTTCTTTTTTCATCTGCCAGCGTTGTTACTTTCCGCCCTATTATATCAAAAATCTCCACCGTCAGGTAAGATTCCTCCGGAAGAGTAAAACTAAGCGTGGTTGAGGGATTAAACGGGTTGGGATAGTTGCTGCTTAAGGCATATTCTCCGGGAGAAGTTACGTCCGGGTCCGTTACACCCGGAGATATCTCATCTATAGTTGAGGTGCCCCTGAACTTCCCGATGCCCACCGCGGGCTCAAATGAGCACTCGGTACTGTTATGGTTCAGGTCAAACATAATAACCTTCAGATCCAGCGCAGTGGAATCGTAATCTGTCATGGATGAAATGTCGGCCGAGTAATAGCTCCCGATAAGGGAGTCCTGCAGAATTTTTACGGCGTTCAGTTTCTTCCAGTCAGTTTCTCCATGCTGCCTGACAAGTATGCGTGTTGAATCATCAACTACAGGCATCCTGTATGGCCTGTAATCCTGATCCAGCAGATAATCACAGCCTGCCAGAAATACCGTAGCTTTTTCCCCTTTATCCAGCCTGCTTTCAGGAATTCCCCGAGAATTTCTTATCTGGAGCGATTTGAGGAGCGGGGGATTAGGGTCTGATAATGAAAGGTCGAACGTGCAGTTCATTACGGCATATGCCTCATATCCTTCAATATAGTAGGGAATGTTGGAAAACTCCGTCCTGTACTTCTTCTTCTGGACTTCAGTCATATGTGCGTTTTTAAGCAAATCCTGTACAAGGAGATTATTTTCATCAAATATTTTATAAACCACTTTATCCGACAGATTTAAGTACACTTCCTGCATCTGCCCGAAAAAATTAGGCTCGGGCAGTATTGAAGGTCCCATGCCGGAATTATTGTTATGGTACGCGTTGGGATAGATGAGCCAGTTTTTAAGCGAAATTGTGCCTCCTGATGGTGAAAGGAATATGTCTTTTGAAGGCATTTGGGCGGTAAACAACCCCACGCTTCCGTTATTGACAGAAAATGGAGGCAGGTCAATGGCAAAGCTTACTTCTGAAATATCTGACGTGGATTTCCGCAGGGCTGAAGTTCTGGAATCGGCAATTGAAATTGCAGTTGCGGGTTCGAAATTATAATGCTTAACCGAGTGAGAAGGAAGATATACTTTCCCTGACCATTTTCTGCCTTCAGGCATGTAGCTTTCAAGATAATTTCCGCCGAATGTAACGGAATACTCATCAATCATCTTAAGTCCTCCGATAAAGAAAACTTCCGGCTGGCGGATGTTAAGCGGTATATCCAGCGAAACGTTTTCTTCAATCAGATCAGAATAATCGTTCGTGAGGCTTTGGAATCCTCTAATACCATGAATATTAAAATCAGCCACGCAGACACGGTTGTCGCTGGAAGCAATAACTCCTCCAATATTGATCCTGAACCTGTCCGAAATATCTGAACATTTAAAGAACTTCTTACGTGAACTGAATATGGTCATATCCTTTGTAGCCGATGAAGCGGGAAATGCAATCTGATAAATCCAGGTGGAATTTTCCCCTTCGAAATTATTCCCGATCTTGTCCTTTACGCTTAATATAATTTTATTCTTAGCATCTGCAGGACTTATATTTATTGTATCAGAGCCCATGAGCAGCATATTTTCGCTGGCAATGATTCTTAATGTATCACTTTCTGCTGAATAAAGTGTCAGGAGGTCGTAAGTACCCGGCGGAACTATCATCTCAGCTGAAGAGCCCTTCCATATAGCATTGTCGCTGCCGTATGAAACCTTGCTGTTTGTTAGTACGAAACGCGTCCCCATGGCATCAAAATTTATGACCAGTCTTGAAGCCTTTTCAAATGCCCACGGAAAGTGCAGTATACCGGAATTGGTATGTACAAAAATGTTTCCTGAAAACGACTGCGACGAACTCCAGGGTTCCGGCAGAACTTTGTTATTCACCTCCAGCCGGAAAATGACTTCCAATGATGCTCCGGGAGCCAGACTGAATTCCGAAGGTATTGCATCTATTTGCATTCCGGGAAATTTACCGCTGTACGAAAATTTGTAATTCCGCATGCCATCGGATACGTTTTTAACAAGAATTGTATCAGACATTTTCCATGTGTCTTTTTTCAGGTTATCCAGTCCGAAACTTAAATGACAGGGATTAAAAAGCGTTGAAACTTTGGCAGCGCTTAATACATCTATACGTCCGGCACCCTGTGACATTACTTCCTCTTCGAGGTCTTTTGCAGTCGACATTAATGCCGATTTTATCTCCATTGGCGTCCATTTAGGGTGAAGACTTTTTAACAGTGCGCATGCGCCTGCAGCGTGCGGAGCGGCCATGGAAGTGCCGGTGTTGTAAACATAGCCGTCACCCATGCATACAGAGAGAATGTTTACCCCTGGAGCCAGAATCTCAGGTTTGATAAATGAATTGCTTTTATTGGGGCCTCTGGAGCTCATGGGTTCCAGTTTGTCAAATTTGTCTGACGCGCCTGTGGTAATTGCAAGCTCAGCTGTGCCGGGACTGCTGATAGTACAAAATGTTCCGTGTCCTCCTGAATTACCCGCCGCAACACAGCATATAATGCCAAGTTTAACTGCATTATTGACGGCCCTGGACAATGCATCTTCAGGGTAACCCGCACCTCCGAGGCTTAAATTAGCAATATCTATCATATCATCCGGATTATCGTCCTGATTTGGATCAATTGCTCTTTCAAGTCCTTTAATGACGTTGGATTCCGTTCCGCCGGCATTACGGCTGAGTACCTTAATAGCCATTAAGTTTGCTTTAGGGGCAACGCCCTTCAATTCACCATCGGCCGCAGCAATTCCGGCTACGTGTGTTCCGTGGCCGTTATCGTCCATCGGGTCATCATCTCCGTAGTAGCAGTCGTAGCCTCCAATAACCTTAAAGCCCTTGCCAATGCCTCCTCCTAGCGCGGGATGCATATAATCGATTCCTGTATCCAGTATTCCAATAACTATGCTGTCGCCTCCTGTTCCATACTGCAGCCAGAGGGAATCGGCTTTTATCAAAGGGACGCTTTCTTTTAGCAGGGCTGAAACCTTTTTATCGGGATAAACCTTTTTTACGTAGGGAAGGCTGTAAAGGGAATTCACAACAGCCCCGGGAAGTGAAATGCTTACAGCGTTAAAGATCCTGTAGAATTCATTTTTTATTTCGGGCACGGATGCAGTTATTCCAAAATGTTTTGTATAGCTTCCGTAGAGCTTGATTAAATCATTCCTGAATGTGCTGAATTGTGAGGAGTAGGCCGATTTGGATAAACCTCTGCGTGTCGTATTTTTTGCCAGGAAAAGAGGTTCAGTCTTAAACTCAACTATAACGTCGAGATTTTCCATGGGGTTTATGTCGTCAAGCCTGTTCCGGCTGTCCCATGTTCTTGTTAAATTATAAATATGCCCCGTTTCATTTGGAATTGTAATGCTTTTAGATGGATTACTTTTGCTGTCAGCCTCACGCGGGAAACTATGCTGGGGCATCAGATCAGAACAGAAGAATATAAACAGCAGAAACACCGTAAAATAACCCTTCATTTCCACCCCCGCAATTCACCTGCCAGAGCAGGAAAATTCACTATTAAATCTTGCCTCAAGCAAACTGCAATAAGATATTATTATAAAGAATCTGCCTTATTAGCAATTCAATACTGTGCAGGGTAAAGGAAATAGGAGTATGCTATATCGCAGGTCACATCTGAGGAATAAAAGAGGGGAATTGAAGAAAAAAAAAGGGGCAGCATGCTGCCCCTAAAATGGTCTGAAAGAAAAAGGTTACTTCATTAGCATAAGTTTTTTGGTTTCAGTATAGCTGCCTGAGGAAATGCGGTACATATAAACTCCGCTTGCAAGTCCTGTGCCGTCGAACTGTACAGAGTAGTTCCCGGCATTGAGATATCCGTTTACAAGTTCCGCAACGAGCCTTCCCGATACGTCATACACTTTCAGCGTAACAAATTCATTGTTTCTAAGGGCAAATTTAATATTGGTACGGGGGTTGAAAGGATTTGGATAGTTCTGACTCAGCATATATTCTGCAGGAACAGGATCCTTTTCATTATACATTAATATTCCTTCTTCCCTGAAAACAGAAATGCCGGAACCGCTGCTGCCCAGCCATTTGTTCCCGTAGGAATCAATTGATATGGATGAAACTATATTGGAAATGATTCCTGAGTTAGAAACGTCATAGACTTTCCACTGACTGTTATATATTCTTACAAGACCCATGTCGGTTCCCACCCAGATAACACCGCTCTCATCAATTACCATTACATTCACAAGGTCGTCCGGCATGCCGGAATTACTGGAATTGTAAGTGGTCCAGCTGCTTCCGTTGAATTTTGTAAGTCCCGAGCGGGTTCCTATCCATTTATTTCCCTGTGCGTCCTCAGCAAAAGCGGTGATAAAGTTATCCGGAAGTCCTGAGTTACCGGGATCGTAAACCGTCCAGTTAGTGCCATCAAATTTAACAAGCCCGCCGTTGCCGCAGCTTATCCATTTATTGTTGTTTTTATCAATTTTTATCAGCACGCAATTATCGTTTGGCATCAGGGGACAGGCGGCTTTGTTGTAAACTTTCCAGCTGGTGCCGTCGAAGCTTGCAAATCCTTTGTTGGTTCCGAACCATTTTGTATTTTGGTTATCCACTGCAATTGACATCACATAAGTACCCGGAAGGCTGGAATTTGTGTCGTTATATGTAGTCCACGTTGTCCCGTCAAATTTTCCGGCGCCTTTAGTGATAGTGCCAATCCATAAAACCCCGTCTTTGTCAATTGCCACGTCTTCAACATTATCAAAAGGAATATTTGAGTTGGAGGTTTTATAAACCGTCCAGTTCTTGTTATCGAACATTACCATTCCGCCTCCGCCGGTACCTATCCACTTGTTTCCCTTTGAATCAGAGATGACCGGATGGATATAATTATTTGTGAGACCTGAATTTGCAAAGTCATAGCTTACGAAGTCATTATTTTCAAATCTGACAAGGCTGTAGTAAGTGCCGAACCATTTGCTGCCCTGGGTGTCGAATGCCATGGACAGGACCGAACTGTTTGGAAGCTTGGAGTTTTTATCGGTGTAAAGGGTTGCCGTGGTCCCGTCGAATTTAGTGAGGCCTGAAAATGAAGCTACCCACAAATTGTTCTGCTGGTCAAAGGCAATTTCCTGAACCCAGCTGCTTGTGATCTGGGGATAAGACGTCCATGCAGAGCCGTCAAACTTTGCCACGCCTTTGGAAGTGCCCACCCAGCAGTTGCCAAGCTGATCGAAGGCGACAGATTCAACCGAATTTGACGGGATCTGTGAATTTGTCTTGTTGTACATTGTCCATGTAGTTCCGTCAAACTTAGCCAGGCCGGATGAGGTTCCGATCCATTTATTTCCGTTTTTATCAAAGGCAATAGCATTGACTAAATCGATATTTAGTTTTGTACTTTGGCTGTTGTAAACTGTCCAGCTGGTGCCGTCGAACTTAATAACTCCCCAGTTTGTAGCAATCCATTTATTTTCCTGAGGGTCTATTGTAACAGATTTAATATTATTCGTGGGCAGGGAAGAGTTAGTTTTCTTATAGACGTTCCAGGTCGCTCCATCCAGAGAAGCCAGGCCGCCATCTGTAGAAATCCATTTTACTCCCCTGGAATCTATGGTAACAGATTTTACATTATTATCCGGGAGCTGAGAATTCTGTGAGGTAAGGATCTCTTTCTGGCCCGATGTAATATTCATATTGATAAGTCCCACCGGGGTGGCAGCCCAGAGCGTATTGCCTTCAACGGCAACAGCATAAACTTGCGGCTGGCCGTAAAAATTAAGCCACTGGTTGTTCTGGCAAAGTGCTGCCGATGAAAGGAGCAGTAAAAAGAGAACGAGGCTTCGGACTTTCATTGTGACCTCCTCAAAATTTGGTATATATATAAAGAATTGAAATCTCAGGAGCACGAATGGGCCATATAATGAAAGCAAATTAAAACAATAAAAATCTAAAAGCAATATAACAGCTGATAATCAAAGTACTTATGGCAAACAACAAATGAGACAAAATGTGTTTTAATGTGCAGGGCTTATTCAAAACTCGTTTGCTTCAAATTGAATAAATTCCTAAACTTGCTGTATAAATCACATTTGTTAAGTTTTTTTCTATAAATTTTCCGAAAACGCTCTTCGTCACCATATTATATATTAAGAGGTATTTTATTTTCATAATAAATATCTCTAAAAAGGTCCTGATTCATGTTGTTAGTCTTTATTTTTGAAAAAATTAATGGATAAAAGATGAAACTGCTGAAAATTCTTTTTGTAATTGCCCCAGGAAATCCGATTAAAACTTTAGCTTTGTTTATGCTGTTTATGCTGTTGATGCTACCTTCCATATTGTCAGGCCAGAATGTTACATGGAAAAATTATACATACAGCGAACTAAGTGCGGGAGCTTTACTGCTGGATGGCGACACATTATGGCTCGGAAGCGATAAGGGCCTGGCAAAACTGAATACCGTTACATTATCGAATGAAAATATTACTCCTGACAGCCTTCGATACAATGCCGAATGTATAGGAATGGATAAGCAGAAAAATATATGGATGGGAACAAGAGGGGCAGGGTTGTTTAAGTATGATGGTAAATCATGGACCGTTTATAAACAAAATAATTCAGGCCTGCCTGATGATCTCGTGAGTGCAATTTCTGCAGATAAGCAGGGAAATGTTTGGATTGCCACAGGCAGAGGTCTTGCAAAATTTGATGGAAAGGACTGGAAAACTTTCAAGCTGCTCAGTGCAGATACCTTAAATAATGGTATCGAGGCATTATGTATTGACAGCTCCAATAATGTGTGGGCGGCAGTCTTTGGCAAGCTGTATAAGTTTGATGGAACCGACTGGAAAGTTTTCGACGGTGCTAACTGGGGCTGGCCAAGTGATAATGTCTCTTCAATGAAAGCCGATTCTACAGGTAAAGTATGGATTGCAACCATGTATGGATTGTATACTTTCGATGGGACCACCTGGGGGAAAATTCAGGTCCCATATATGGGCGAGAACTTATCATTAACATTGGACAAGCAGGGAAATGTTTTACTTCTTGGCACAAATGCGTCATATATATACAGTAGCAAGACTTCCACAGGGAAAAGTATCATTTATAGCGGCTACTATGCCGTACCAGATCCAAAAGGATATATTTGGTGGACTACTAGAGGAACTCTAACCAGGTTTAAAGATGATTTCAGTACAGATCTTGAAATAAACCTTTCTGTAACTTTTCCCGGACAAAATGTTACGGATATTACTTTTGACCAGAAAGGAAATGCCTGGATTGGAACTAACGAAGGGCTGGCCAGCTTTGACGGGAAAAGTTGGACCAGCTACGAGTATCTCAGTCCAAATTCAACCCACCCTGCGGCTATATCTGCAATTACTGCCGGAAGCCAGGGGGAGTTATGGGTGGGGACCAAAGAGGATGGGCTGTATTTATATGATGGGGCAACCTTCAAAAACTTTAATAAATCGAATTCAGGCATGAAATCCAATTGGGTCAGGGCTGTTGCTGTTGACCTTCAGGGGAATGTCTGGATCGGCACATATGGCGGAGGCCTCTTAAAATATGATGGGGTTAACTGGGTGCAGTATTGCCCATATAATGATATATACTCAATTACTGTTGATTCAAAAGGGGCTGTATGGGTTGGAACAGACGGAGGCCTTACTAAATTTGAAGGAAATAATTCAACCAACTACAACGTTTCAAATTCCGGCCTGCCGGGCAATTTTATTTATTCACTTGCTGTTGACCAGAAAGATAATATCTGGTTTTTATCGTATTCACATAGGGAATATTATAACGGTTACCTGATGAAATTTGACGGCCAGAATTTTTCGAAACCTGAAATTCCCGGGCTAAGAGCTCAGGAATATATGTCCTCTGTAGCTGTTGATGAGAAAGGGGTTATTTGGGCAGGACATGGGTATGAAGGTATTTTTAAGTATGACGGAAGCAACTGGACACAATTGAATTCTTCTAATTCCGTCATCAGAGCAGGAGTCATTTACAAAATAACAATTGATAAATATGGAAATAAATGGATTAATTACGGGAATGGTGTTTTCGTCTACAATGAGAACGGGATCGTTTCTGAAGTAAAAGGGGAAACAGTTTCAGCCCCGAAAGAATTTTCACTGACTCAGAATTATCCTAACCCGTTTAATCCAACGACAAATATTTCATACTCAATTCATGAAGCTCAGAATGTAAAGCTTACAGTTTACGATATGCTTGGAAAAGAAGTTTCAATACTTGTAAATGAATATAAATCAGCCGGAACCTACAGAGTCAATTTCAATGCCTCGCACCTGCCCAGCGGAGTCTACATTTATACAATACAGGCCGGGGAGTTCAGGGAATCTAAGAAACTTGTGCTTTTGAAATGACGGAAATTTAGTAAGTAGAAGTTAGTATGTAGTATGCAGTCAATGGGCAGGGAAGATGCCTGCCCACCTTAAAAAGGAGGCCCTGGAAATGAATCTTAAGATCAGACTTCTGGCTTTGCTTCTTTTTGTTCTCGCAGGATCTGCTTTGGCGCAGAGAGCCCAAATGGGCTTCAGACTTGAAACTTTGGGCATGCACAGGACCCATTCAAACATTTATAATTCCGATACAAAAAAGGAATTGTTCTATATACCTTTCCCAAGCGCCCTGCAATTGAACACTTCATTTTTCCCGGTGCAGAACCTTTCCATCGACGCCCGATTGGGCGGCGTCTTCGGCTGGCTCGGGTTCTCGGGATTTGAGTACGGTCTCTATTCAAAATACTTCTTCCTTAACCGTTACTTTTTTACAGGCGGTGTTATAATGCACCACAACGACGGCAATAAAGGGATATTCAGCGGTATGGGAGAAAAGTACTCTATGCTTTCTTTCGGAGCCGGAATGAAACTTACGAAAGTTACCAGTGTTGACCTGCTGCTCTATAAAGCCGGAAATAAATTGCTTACTGAAAGGTTTTCGGGCGGAATTCCCTCCGACACTTTTACACATTTTGACTGGCTGATCAAACTGAGCCTGGATTTTGAATGGGGAATTTTTCAGTAGAGTTTAGTATGTAGCAGGTAATGTAGAAAATTAAAAAGGCAGGAAATGACTCCTGCCTTCACTATTGGTCTTGGACGTTGAACGTTGAACGTTAAAACTCCTCTTCTCCCATTCCGTTTCCGTTATCTGACTCGCGCTCGCGCTGCTTGAAGTTGTTGATCGAATACCTAAGGTTAAGCATTATTATGGGCGACTCCATCTTAAACGTGCTGAAGGAGTATAGTCCGTCGCTCTCTGTGGTTGTCTCGTGCCTGTGGGTGCCGAATATATCCCTTATCTGAAGCGTAAGAGAAAGCTGCTTGTCCATAAGCTCTTTCTTCAAAGCCAGATCCGTCATAAAATTGCCTTTGCTTTTTTCCTGCAGCGTTACACTGGGACTTTCATAATTCCCGTTTAACTGAAGCTGCAGCGTGCTGCTTAAGGTAATGTTGTTGCTTATCCTTGTTCTCCAGTTAAAACTCGTCTTTTCAACGGGAATCCCACCAAGATTACTCTTGAGCCTGTAATGATAAATGTTTCCCATCAGATCCACACTCCAAACTTTTAACACGTCGAAACTGGCCATTATTTCTGTTCCGAGCGAGTAATCCCTGCCTATATTTGCAAATGTTTCAAGCGTAACGTTATCAGAATAAGCTGACCTCAAAGTTTCTATCTTACCGTTATTAATCCTGTAATAGCCTTCAGTTGAAAGTGACATGGGACCAATTAACGTCTGGAAACCTAATTCGTATGAATCTATCAGCTCAGGCGCCAGTGAGGGGTTTCCGCGGTGTACTGTGTTTGCATCAACCCATGTTTCAAATGGCTCAAGCCACCAGCTCCTCGGCCTGTGTATCCTTTTTGAATAGCTCGCAATAAATTGCTGCCCGGATTCAAGCCTGTATGAAAAGTGCAGCGTGGGAAAGAAATCCCAGCGGTCTATGTTAAATTCCTGAACAAGTGAAAGCACCCGGATTTTCCTGTATGTGTATTCACCTCTTACGCCTGCCTGATAGCCGAAATTACCAATCATATCAGAAAACAGGGAATAGACCGAGTATTCATCGTTTCTGGATTTTGTTGAATAACTGAAATTGGGCTCAAAAAGGTAAGTCCCGGCCTGAGGACTGAACTGCGAAAATCCTGAGTTTTCAGTCGATAATTCCGTTTCACCTTCAAGTCCCGACTCAAACTTTGATTTATCGCTGAAAGGAAGCGTATAATCTATTTTAGTGTTAAACTCACTGCCTGGTCCGCCTTCGGTTGTCCTTTTCCCGTCGGCAATTGCCTGGCCGTTTAAGAGTTCGCTTAGAGAAATGTCGTTCTGATCTTCAGATTCATACCTTATATCGGCGGCTATTTCGTGCCCGGTTAAATTAAATTTATGCTGATAATTCATATTTGCGGCATATGAACTGCCCGAGCCTTCACTTCTGCTTTTGTTTATATAAAACAATCCATTCGGGGCAGAGGGTGTGAATTCTGTATAATTTGCCGCCCCGCCTTCAGTGTTATTCCTGTTGTGGTATCTGGCTCCTATTCCCAATACATCGTTATCACTAAGTAAAAAATTAATGCTGCCGCGGAGCCCGTAGCCGTCGCGGTTGTGACTTCCGCTGCTTACTGTATTTATGCGCGAAGTGCCGCCCCCGAAATCAAACCTTCTTTCCTCGGTGCTGTTCTGCGTCATGTTTCTTTTTCTGTAGTTGAGTCCAAACACGGTATTGACCAGGGGAGTCTTATATTCGAAGAGCCCTTCCGCGCCGTATTTATCCTTGAGCCCCGCACTCAGGTTTGTCATTCCTGCAAGACCCAGGTTCTCATTCTTTTTAAGGACGAGGTTAATAATTCCGGCAACACCTTCAGGATCGTATTTTACTGAAGGATTTGTAATGATCTCTATATCCTTTATTGAGCTTGCGGGAATCTGCTGAAGAGCATCCTGCGCGTCCATAATAGTCGGGCGTCCGTCTATAAGGAGCGTAAAGCTGCCGCTGCCGCGGAGGCTGACGTTGCCTTCAATGTCCACGGAAACCGACGGAACATTCTCCAGAATGTCCACTGCGCTTCCGGAGATTGCAGTTGTAAATTTATCCACGTTAATTACTTTCTTGTCGATCTGATAGGAGAAGGGGACTCTCTGTCCTTCCACTAAAACGTTATCTGTACTTACTGCTTTCTGATCCAGAAGTATTTCTCCAAGCTCCAGTTTATTAGCTGAAAGCTCAACGTCTTTTATTCTTTTCTTGTCATAGCCGATAAATGATACTGCAATATTATACTTCCCGGGTTTGACGTCCTTAATTTCAAAGTTTCCGTTAAGGTCCGTAACGGCTCCGTTGATCTGTTTGCCGCCTGAAGCCTTAAAGAGCACAACGCTTGCATATTCTACCGGTTTGCCTGCCTGTGAATCAATTACTTTTCCAGTAATGGAGCCGCCCGAAGATTCCTGCCCGCCGCCGCCGCGTCTGCTATTGGGCTGGGCTGATATTGAAGTAAAAATTGAAATGATAAAAAATAACGTAACTGTAACACAGAACTTCATAGAGCACCTTAATTTTCTGAGTTAATAATTTTACGCAAGTACAAAAAATGCGCCGGACAAAAATACCTGATTATCCGGATGTGAAGCAAGAAATAAGGGAAATATTTCGTGAAAGATAATTTAACAATAGTTCGACAAAGGTAAAGACAAAAAGGTTTAACACCTCAAAATACAAGTTCAAGGTTCAAGGTTCAAGGTTCAAAGTTCAAAGTTCAAGGTTAAAGGTTAAAGGTTTGGAACAAAGTGCAGTAAGTAAATTTATCACTCGCTTTATCCAGGCCAGGCAGAAAATGCTGAACTTAGAACCTCGGACATTGAACTTCGAACTTTATTAACCTATTTTTTAATCGTAAAGAAAAACGTTGTTCCTTTACCCGGCTCAGATTCTATCCAGATTTTCCCCCCGTGACGCTCAACAATTTTTTTGCAGACCGCCAGACCTATGCCTGTGCCGGGG
>JBLNAZ010000173.1:0-18449 GCA_050259615.1 Syntrophomonadaceae bacterium
CTTAAATTCCCGGCTCCGGAAAAATTCCGGGGCCGGGAAATATAATCCGGAATTACCAGCTATGTCCACAGAAGAAATACTGAGAAAAGAAATAATCCAGCGCTTTGGCGATGCTTATAAGGCCTTCGGCCTGAATAAACTTATGGGACACATTGTGGCTCTTCTTATTTATTCCCCTGAAGCTCTTTCACTTGGTGAAATAGCCCAGCAGCTGGGGCGCAGTAAGGGTCCCGTAAGCCAGATTGTAAGACGCCTGAGGGATAGAAAACTCATACGCAAAGCCTGGTCGCCGGAGAATAACCGTAAAGACTACTACGAAATTGAACCCGAGATATTTGAAAATGCTTTCCGGAATAATTTTGAACTGATAAAAAACAATAAAAGAATTGCTGAATTCTTAAAGCATAAGGTGGAAGCACAGAAGAAAAATAATTATGACGTGCTAAGCACAAGGATTAATGAAATGGAGTGCTTTTACGGTCTGATGGAAAAACATTTCGGGAATTTTCTTTCCGAATGGACCGAGGTCCGGAAGAAGGGAAAGTTCTGATATTCGTCCGGCGGTAAAACAGAAGAATTCGATATCATACAATAGTATTTTTTTATAACTGACGTTTGATATTTTTCAAACGATGCAAATTCCGGAGGATCTATGAAAAGACTTGAAAACAGGGTCGCTATTGTAACAGGCGGAGCTCAGGGTATCGGGAAAGCCGCCATTTTGAAGTTTGCCTCTGAAGGCGCTACGTGCGTTATTTGGGATGTGAACGAGGGAAAAGGTAATGAACTCGTTAAGGAGCTGGAAGCTGACGGTACTAAGGCGCTTTTTATAAAGGTGGACGTTACAAGTCCTGAATCTACTGAAAATGCCGCCAGAGAAGTGCTCGGTAAATATGGTAAAATTGATATCCTAGTAAACAACGCCGGCATTACGCGCGATGCATCTTTTATGAAAATGACTTTTGAACAGTGGAAACAGGTAATAGACGTTAACCTGTCGGGTGTCTTTAACTGCACGAAGGCCGTTGTGCCATCGATGGTAGAAAATAAATCGGGTAAGATTATAAATACATCTTCTGTTGTGGGCCTTTACGGAAACTTCGGACAGACGAACTATGTGGCCACAAAGTCAGGCGTTATCGGAATGACTAAGACCTGGGCACGCGAACTGGGACGCAAGGGTATTAACGTGAATGCCGTAGCACCGGGATTTATTGCAACCGACATGGTTGCCGCCATGCCCGAAAATGTACTTGAAGGAATGCGTGCAAAAACCCCTCTTGGCCGCCTTGGCACGCCTGAGGATATTGCAAATGCGTATTTGTTCCTTGCAAGCGATGAAGCCTGCTATGTTAATGGAGCAGTCCTCAGCGTTGACGGTGGAATTACTATATAAATAAATATTAACCAATATATACCGGTAAAGTTTAATTATGAGAAATGCTAAAATTGCAGGCTCGGGCGCCTATGCACCAGAAAAAGTTGTCCCAAATTCATACTTTAATGAAATTCTTGGCGAAGACGTTGATACCTGGCTGAGGGAAAACCTTACTATACGTGAACGCCGCTGGACCAGGGAAGATGAATCTACTGCGGACCTCTGCACAGAAGCTGCAAAGTGTGCCCTGGAGCGCGCTGGAATAAAACCTGAACAGCTTAAGCTCCTTATAGTGGCAACTGATACTCCCGAATATATTTCACCTTCTACTGCATCGGTCGTCCAGTACAGAATTGGCGCCGCAAATGCGGGCACTTTCGACATCAACACAGCATGCGCCGGTTTTGTTACGGCACTGAACACCGGGGCTAACTTCATTAGGGCAGATGAGAATATAGATTACGTCATGGTTATAGGTGCCTATGCTATGAGCAAGTATTTGAACCTGAAGGATAAGAAAACTGTAACACTATTTGCTGACGGCGCCGGGGCTGTAATTCTTCAGGCTACGGAAAGTGAATCTGAAGGATACCTTACGAGCTCATTGTACTCAGAAGGGCAGTATGCCGACTGGATGGGAATTTATGCCGGTGGAACTCATCAGCCGTTAAATCAGGAAGTCCTGAACAACAAAGACCACCTCCTCAAATTTGTAAAGAAATTCCCAAAAGAGGTTAACCCGACAACCTGGACCCGCATGATAATAGAAGGCTGCGCTAAACTTGGAATTACACCTGAAGATATTAACCAGTTCTTCTTTACACAGATAAATATTAATACCATTTGGGAAACACTGGATAATCTTAATGTTGAGAGAAGCCGTGCTCATACAATAATGGACCGCTACGGCTACACCGGTTCTGCATGCATACCAATGGCTTTTGATGATGCACGAAAACAGGGCAAGCTGAAAAATGGCGACCTTGTATGCTTTATGGGTTCCGGCGGCGGACTGGCATTTGCTATGGCAATTTACAGGCTCGGGGAGAAGTTTTAAGTTGTAAATTTTAAGTTTTAAGTTTTGAGTTGTAAGTTGGACGGATTTTGAATTGATGGCAATATTCTGAAAAGCTGAAGATCCATAATCAATTATTTTTTATTCAATACTCTTAAAGAGGTGTAAATTGAATACGTCGGCTTCAAGTGAAATGGCAACAGCAGGCTGGATTCTTATCCTGCTTTATGCCCTTGTTACTCTATTCTTTGTTGTGCGCGGCGCACTAAGGACAAAGAATATAAAAGATTATGCCGTTGGCAATATCTCTTTTCCCCCGTTTGCCGTGGGACTTGCACTCTCGGCTGCTATGACGAGTGCAGCAACTTTTATCATTAATCCAGGATTTATAGCCTATTACGGCCTGAGCGCTTTTTTGTCCTATGGAATTTTTGTTCCTCTTGCTTCCATGGTTTCACTTATTGTGCTCACAAAAGGGTTCCGCAAACACGGCAGCAATGTAAAAGCAATGACAATGGCTCAGTGGATGGGAACGCGTTATAATAGTAAAGGCTACGCTCTTTTCTTTGCGTTTATGTCGCTCCTTCTTATAACATTTATTGTGCTCATTGTAGTTGGACTTGCAAAAGTGCTGGCGCAGTCGCTTAACATATCCGAGATCTCTGTAATGATTGGCCTTGTAATATTCATATTCGGCTATATGATGTTCGGCGGGGCAAACTCAATGGTTTATACAAATACCGTTCAGGCTATTCTAATGCTTATTGTGGCATTCATTCTCCTCGGTTCAGGCTATGAGCATTTCAGCAAAGGCGTGCACGGTTTTCTGGATAAACTGAGCAGCATTGATCCTAAACTTACAGGACTTACAAATGAGTCGAGCTTCCTTTTCCGCGACTTTTTTGAAATTGTATTTGCTCAGATTGTGGTAGGGACAGCTATTGTATGCCAGCCGCATATAATTACAAAGTCGCTGCTCCTTAAACACGACAAAGACGTAAATAAATATCTATTCTTCGGCGTAACATCGCAGATCATTTTCTTCCTGGTAGTTTTTACAGGGTTTTATGCAAGATTTATGTTTCCTGATCTTACAATAAACGGAGCCCCATTAAGGCTCGATAATGTTATACCGGCGTATGTTGTAAGGGAATTCCCGGTCTATGTAGGATTGTTGGTTGTGCTGGGACTGATATCTGCCGGAATATCAACGCTCGAAGGGCTTATTCAGTCGATCTCCACCACAACCACAATGGATATCATTCAGCCTCTTTTCGGTAAGTACCTTCCTGTGGATGAGGTTAAGAAAAGTTCAAGGCTCATACTCATAAATAAAATATCAATTGCTCTTTTTGCAGTCATATCAATTCTACTTTCATACGATCAGATTGTAAGCCCAAAGCTCAGCGTGGGCATATTCGCACAGAACGGAGTATATGCTTACTTCTCGGCTGCATTTCTGCCTATACTCTTCGGCATGTTCTTAAAAGACGTCCCGAAGCTTGCTCCCATACTGGCTTCAGTAACTGCAGCCGTAGTTCATTTTAGCTATTACTATGGAAAGCTCGGCGTTCCTTTCTCCAAAGCTACAGGCGAAAACCCCGGCATTGCAGCTACGATGGCAATACTGGCATCGCTCATTGTAGGAATTACCACACTTCTGATTCTTCGCGGGAAAAAGAAAAGTGGGGAAGACCAAGAACTTAAGAGGAAAAAAGATGTACAATTTTCAAACTGACTGGCTTTCAAAGTGGGCTTATTACACGCCCAATAAATTCTTTCTAAGGGAACACAACAGAAACCTGGAATGGACGTTCCTTCAGTTTAATGAAAGAGCAAACAGCCTGGCAAACTACTTTACCCGGGAGCTGGGAATAAAAGAGGGAGACAGGATAGCTGTATTCTCAAAGAACCGCGCTGAGTACGTCCTTTTATTCCTTGCGTGCATTAAATGCGGAGCTGCACTTGTTCCCCTAAACTTCCGCCTCACCCCGCGTGAACTGGACACACTTATAAGTGATGCTTCACCTAAGGTTTTTCTATACGAAGAGGAGTACACAGAACAGGCTGCAAAAATTGCTGCACTCCGGATGGTGCAGGTTAAGAAAAAAATTGAGGAAATAACGCCTTTCCTTACTGATGATGGTCCTGACACAGAGTACATTCCGCCAAGAGTATTTACTGAAGACGATATGGTCATGATACTTTATACTGCAGGCACAACGGGACTTTCAAAGGGTGTTATAATAAACAACCGAATGCTCTACTGGAATGCCGTTAATACGTGCCTTAGGCTGGATATCACGTCAAATGACCATACACAGAGCTATGCTCCTTTTTTCCACACGGGAGGCTGGAATGTGCTCTTTACTCCATTTCTTTTGCACGGGGCATCGCATACACTGCTCCAGAATTTTGATGCGGAGCTGATACTGAAGCTTATTGAAAAGGAAAAGACAACAATACTCTTCGGCGTGCCTACAATGCTTCAGATGATGAGCGACCTCCCATATTTTGAAAGCGCAGACCTATCAACAGTAAGATATGCCATCGTTGGGGGCGCACCCATGCCTATACCTCTTATCAATCTCTGGCACAAAAAGGGAGTTTATATAAGGCAGGGATTCGGACTTACGGAAGTTGGACCAAACTGCTTTTCTCTTCACCAGGAGGACGCAATAAGAAAAAAAGGATCTATCGGTTTTCCGAACTTCTACTTTGAGGCCAAAGTAATGGGCGAGGAAGGGCGTGAGCTTGGGAATAATGAGGTCGGTGAACTCTGGCTGAGATCTCCTGTGGTCACTCCGGGCTACTGGTGCAAGCCTAAGGAGACTGAAGAGGCTTTAACTGACGGTTTTTTCCACACGGGCGACATGGTGCGCCGAGATGAAGAAGGATATTACTATGTGGTGGACAGGAAGAAAAATATGTTTATCTCGGGCGGGGAGAATGTTTATCCTGCTGAAATTGAAAAGTACCTCTATACCAACGATGCAGTAAAGGAAGTTGCTATTGTTGGTGTCCCCGATGAAAAATGGGGCGAGGTGGGCAAGGCTTTTGTGGTGCTTAAACAGGGAATAAACCTTACCGAAACGGATATAATTAACTACTGCAAAGGGAACCTGGCAAAATATAAAATTCCGAAATATGTTCAGTTTATAACGGAACTGCCCAAGACAGATGCGGGCAAAATCAGTAAAATAGAATTGTTGAAACTACATCAACAAACTTTAACCAATAAACAATAGGAGAAGGTATGAAAAAGTCACTGTTACTTCTGTTCTTAGGACTTACGCTGGTCCTGTCCTCATGCAAAAAAAGCGATGATAACACAACAGCCCCAACAACACCAACTGACCCGGTAGTCGGCACATGGGTTTCTGAAGGTGTAAATGTACCGCTAGGACTCAGACTCTTAAAGGTTAAAAAGATCGTCGCTACTTTTAACGATAACAAAACCTATTCTGTTGTTCAGACTGACAGCAGCAATGTTACTACTACTGTGCAGGGTACTTATACCAGCACTGCTACGGACTATACCGACACTTTGTCTACAACAGGTACAAAGGGAGCTAAGATCTATAATATCGTTGCCAACCAGACTGCGCCTGCAGTAACTGCAACAGGTATCTATTCAGTTAACGGAAACAGCATGGCCTACGAAGTTATCCAGACTTCTCCTGTTCTCTCAGGAGTTAATGCTCCTACAGCTCAGGGCGGCTTCGGAAGCACTACGGTCGGCGGTGTAAAATATGCTATTTATATTCAGAAATATGTTAAACAGTAATCTGAAAAGAGTAATCTGGATATTTAAGTAATCTGAACCCGAAAATGGTCCCTCTGTAAAAGAGGGGCCAGAGGGTAATTAATCCGAGGAAAGAATGATGCGCAAACTTTTACTATTTCTTCTTTTGCTTTCGGGACTGTCTTTTCCGCAGGAAGTTGTTTCGCAGGAAGCCCCTGTAAATGAAATTCCTGCCGGGAAAAGAATACCCGATCAAAAAGCTCCAGAACTTAAATTTATTGGATATTTTTTCACCAGGGCTACCGCATCCGACATTGCCCCCACAAATGAACTTCTGCGCGGGCAGATCATAGGACGGCTCTTTGGCAACAATACTACAAATACTTCCTCAAAAACGGCGCTTTATGCCGAGCAGCGCTTTGTGCCAATGTTTATCTATACTCCGTCCATTCTAGACGGCTGGGCGACTTTCAGGGGATTATTCAAGATCGATATGACCTGGGGCGACGCGGCCTATGGAGTTGGCGGAAACATTGGAGGTGCCCTGAATGCCGGACAGGTGAATCTCCAGACACTCATGGCTAACGTGGAGATAAGGCCGCCTGACAGCGACTGGAACGGAGTTCTTGGCCTCCAGAGAATTTTTGATAACGTGCGCGACCCGAATATTGCCGCGCTTTCAACGGCACAGACAAGCGCCTATAAGCTTTCTTACTGGGGTACCCAGGGCGTTGGCGCCAGCGTCTATGCAAACTTAAATCCTACTACTATGGCCCGTTTCGGCTATTATCAGCTTTATGAAAACCAGATCCAGGAAAATGACGATGTCACTTTGTGGATGGCTGACCTTGAATCAAGAATACAGCCGCTTCTGGAAGTTGGACTTGACGGATGGTTTACTTATGACAGGGCTAAAAGCGCAGGTGGTATTTCAATTCTGGGTCAGGGCCTCAATAGCGCTCTTGCCGAATATAATGGTGCGGTTAGGGTAAACCTTCCAACCCCAAAATATACGGCTAATGTTTTCTGGCTTGGTACCCATGCTTCCTATAACCGCGACTTTATGGCTGGAAGACTATGGGCCGACGGATTTGTTATGACCAACTTCGGAAATATTGATACTGTAAGCGTAAACAATTCCCAGGGAAGTTTTGCCAGTATTTTCGGCCTCGCAGCAAATGCAATGGCAGCATATAAATACGGCATGACAGCTAACGATAAGGTCTCTATTGAAGCCCTTTATACCACGGGCGATAATAACGGTGCAAGCGACAAGACACTAAACAGCGTTATTACCGGAAACGTATACGGATCACCTACAGGCATATACAGCTCCCACCGCGCGCTGCTCCTTTTCCCTGATCCGCAGGTCGTGAACCGCTACTATTCAGCCGTTCATGACATCTCGAATATGGGACTTGGCGTAACGGGAGGTTTTCTGAACGTATCAAAAGACTTTATTCCAAACCGCTTCTATGGAAAGCTGGGCCTTGCAACAGCCATTTCAAACGTTTCTCCTAAAGGCGGAGCAAATTATATGGGAACTGAAGTAAACGTTGAATTTAAGTATAACCTCAAGGTCTTCTTAACCCTGGGCCTTAACGCAGGTTATCTTAAGCTCGGGGATTTCTATAATGCACCTTCGGTTACTTACAGCCACACGAGACCTAAAGATCCCTGGGTGGTATTTACTTCTTTAAGCTGGTTAATGTTTTAGGAGGAGAAATGAAAAAATTATTTATGTTTGCAATACTCACTCTCTTTATGGGCGGATGCTCCGGATACCTGTATTCGGATAAACCCGCTGTTGAATTTCAGGATATCGATTACGGTTTTCCGGTCAAAATAGCCATGAAAAACCCCTCCATCGCTTATATAGATTACGGCTCGGGACCTAAAACCCTTGTGCTTGTTCATGGACTTGCCAGCAATGCAGGTTTCTGGAGATATAATATCCCTGAACTTGCTAAAAAGTACCGTGTAATTGCAGTCGACCTGCCGGGCTATGGAAAGTCCCAAAAGGATGCATACCCTTATAATATGACTTTCTTTGCCGATCAGGTAAAACGCCTTACGGATGAGCTGGGAATAAATAAATTCACCTATGTGGGCCATTCAATGGGAGGGCAGATTGGAATAACCTTTGCCCTCAAATATCCTGAAAAGCTGGATAAACTTATCCTTACTGATCCTGCAGGAATTGAGGAATTCAAGACAGGTGAAGGCGACTGGCTTAGAAGCGTTATGACCGTCTCCGGAGTTAAGAAAACAACCGAGGAAGGCATCAGACGCAATCTGGCTTCTAATTTCTATTCCTGGGATCCTAAATGGGAATGGATGGTTGAAGAAAGAGTCAGAATGTCAAAGGCTAAAGATTTTGACAACTTCGCATATACTGTAGTACGCTCTGTAAACGGAATGCTTGATGAACCGACATTCAATTTAATACAGAACATTAAGGTGCCTACACTTATAGTCTATGGAAAGTATGACGGCCTTATACCAAATCCTTACCTGCATCCCGGATTCCCGAAGGATGTGTTCCAGAAGGGCCACAGTCTCATTCAGGGAAGCGAGCTCGTGGAAATTGATAACGCAGGACATATGCTCCAGATCGAGCAGCCTGAAAGCTATAACCGTACAGTAATGGAATTCGTAAAATGAATTAATAGGCACAGGTGAATTATTTATCTGTGCCTTATTTATTGACTACATAACTTAAAACTTAAAACTTATTATGCTCTCCGCATTTCCCGAAATAAAGTACACTTTTCCCTTTAAGACGCTTCAGCTTGATGATGGAATTTCTATTGCCTATACCGATGAAGGCCAGGGCGAAAGAACCATTATACTCATTCACGGACTTTCAAGCTACATACCAGCATGGAAGAGGAACATTGCGGAGCTAAGCCTGCATTTCCGTACAATTGCAATTGACCTTCCCGGTTATTCAAAGTCTGGCAGGGGAGTCCATCCGGGGAAAATGTCTTTCTATGCAGATGTGATCAGAAAATTTATTCTAAAACTCGGTCTTAATAAAGTTACACTCCTGGGGCATTCCATGGGAGGACAGATCTCGCTTACAATGGCTTTAAGGTACCCCGACCTTATTGACAGGCTTGTACTTGCGGCACCTGCTGGTCTGGAAAAGTTTACTGAAAAAGAAATTGGCCTCATAAAAAGAAACACAAGCCCTGAACTTTACTCTTCTTTCAGCGACCATCAGGTACGTAAGAACTACGAGGCAAATTTCTACGCTATGCCCCATGAGGCCGAAGAAATGGTGCAGGACAGGATTCTTATGAAATCTTCCGCCGGTTTTATGGATTACTGCCGTGTTGTTGTAAATTCTCTTTACGGCATGCTGGATGAACCTGTCTGTGAAAACCTCGATAAAATTAAATGCGGGACTCTGATCATTTTCGGGAAAAATGACCTGCTCGTTCCTCATCCCGTGCTTCACAGGGACCTCACACCTGAAATACTTGCTCAACATGCTGCAGCAAAGATCCCCGACTGCGAGCTCATTCTTTTGGATAAATGCGGACACTTCCTGCAGTTCGAAAAACCTGAAGAATTTAATACAAGTGTACTAAACTTTCTGCAAAGTCAGTAAAGCTTAATTTGTATTTATATCCTGATTCCCTTGAGGTCCTTCCCAAGTCATACTACCCACTAAAACTATTTTCCCGGAAATCCATAAAAATGAAGTCCAGGACTCTATAATTCAAAAAATACTTCGATAATGTTTTATCGTTCCATTTTAATTTTCCCGGAGCCCTTTTAATGAAACAGGTTCGTTACCGCATAATATTATTTATTGCTCTTATTTATGTTGTGTTCCTTGCCGGAATGTTGCTGATCCGGAGGTCCGAACTCCGTAAGGTATCATCAATGATTGAACAAACACGGCAGGAAAGGAACCTGCTGCTTGGGAAGGTTATCGGACTCCAGGGCAAGGGGCTGGAATCCTATGTCTATGACTATTCCTACTGGGACGACATGCTGAAATTTGCTAATAAGGTAGACCATAAGTGGGCTGTTATTAATATCGATAATGTTATGCCGACCTTCAACGTTCAGTGCTTCTGGCTGTATAATAAAAACCTGGATCTTGCATACTCGGCTAACCTTCTTGCAAATAAAGAACTGAATAATTTCCCCCTTAACAGGGAAACTTTAAGTGAAATATTCAGTAAAAAGTGGTTTAATCATTTTTTTCTTAATACCTCGTCAGGTGTCCTTGAAATCAGAACAGCACCCCTGCAGTCGGGTTCTGACGTGAAAAGGGAATCTGCTCCCGGCGGTTATCTAATAGCTGCCAGGCAATGGGCCCCTGATTACATGAAGGATCTGTCGCAGCTGATGGCAGGAAATGTAGTATTCATTAACCCTAAGGATGAATCACTCGAACTGAACCGCCAGGCTGAAAATGAGTTTACCGTTGTCACTACTCAAAAGCTGATGAGCTGGAATAATAAACCGGTGGCGGCATTAAAGTACAGCTCGGAGTCTGAAGTGATCCGCCAGCTGCTCGATGCATCAAATACACAGTTTACGCTGAATATAGTTTTTGGCCTCTTAATCCTGAGTGCAACAACGTTCTTTCTTATTTATTTTATAGGCCTGCCTCTTAAACTGATTGTCGGCAGCCTGAGGCTTTCTAATCCCTTTGTACTTAAGAACTTAAAGAATAAACAGAATGAGTTCGGCACGCTTGCATCTTTGATTATCCAGTCTTTTGAACAGGAAAAGAAACTTAAAAAAGCTAAGGAGGCTGCTGAAAGCGCCGACAGGGCTAAAAGTCTCTTCCTTGCAAATATGAGTCATGAGATCAGAACCCCGATGAACGTAATCATCGGTTTTTCAGAACTCCTGAAGTCACAGGTACAGGATAAGAAATCAAAGGAGTATCTTTCCGGAATTACTGCAAGCAGCAAAGGCCTGCTTATGCTTATAAACGATATACTCGACCTGTCCAAAATTGAGGCCGACAGGATTGAGCTGAGACGTGAACCGCTCAGTCCTCGCGTCCTTCTGGGCGAAATATCGCAGATCTTTGCCTCCACACTCAGGCAGAAAGGGGTGGGATTTAATATTAAAATTGATACTGAAGTCCCGGGCAAACTGATGCTTGATGAGGTCCGGCTCCGCCAGATCCTGTTCAACCTGATTGGAAACGCGGTAAAGTTCACCGATTCAGGCGCCGTTACGGTCAGCCTTCGTTCTCAAATAAAGGAACAGAATAACGGTAAAGCCGATCTATATTTTGAAGTCTCTGATACAGGCATCGGAATTCCAGAGGATCAGTTCGATCTCATCTTTGAGGTTTTCCGCCAGCGCGAGGGACAGAGTAATAAAAAGTACGGAGGTACCGGCCTCGGCCTTACTATAACCAAAAGACTCATCGGGATGATGAATGGTCATATTTCTGTTGAAAGTAAATTAGGCATGGGAAGCACTTTTAAGTTTAACCTGCCTGAAGTTGAAATAATTTCCGAAGATGAAAATTCTGAAGCTGTTATTCCGGATGAAGAGTTAATCCTGTCTGTTTCTGAGCCGGTGAAAGTCAGCGCTCGAGCAGGTGAATATCTCACTAATGACCTTATTAACCACTGGCAGTCGGTTAAGGACGGAATGATGATCGATGAAATTATAACTTTTGCTGCCGAAGTAAAAAAACTCGGAGAGGAAAACTCTTCTGACCTCCTTTTAAGCTATGGCAATGACCTCCTCGATTCCGCTGATACTTTTAAGGTGGATAAAATAAATGAACTGCTTGAAGATTTTCCAAAACTGGTGGAAAAACTGATTTAAAAAATATATTAGCAAAATTATTTTCCGGCTTAAACCACCGGTTTGAAAATAACTGAATACTTAAAAAGAAAAGAAGAAATTATGGATATATCAGAAGCACAGCACGCGCAAATTAAAAGAAAAAGAATCCTTATCGTTGATGACCTGCCGCAGAATCTGCAGGTTTTAGGTAATACTCTGAGGGATTATGGATTTCAGATTGCCTTTGCCACCAGCGGCAAGCAGGCACTTACAATTGCCGCCTTGAAAATGCCCCACCTGATTCTGCTGGATATGGCAATGCCCGAAATGGACGGCCTTGCGGTGTGCAAAAAACTTAAGGAAGATGCTAAAACTAAAAACATCCCAGTCGTTTTCCTTACGGCAAAAACAGAGTCCGAAAGCATTATTAAAGCTATGAAAGCAGGCGGAAACGATTATGTGGTAAAACCTTTTAATACCACCGACCTTATGGGCAGAATTTTGTTTCATCTTGGACTGGATAAACCAGATCTGTCGCAAAATCCCGAAAACAGTATTGCAGTTGTTATGAAGGCACTTACCGGTGAATACCTTGAAAAATGGAAGAATGTTAAGGCCGGACTTTTTATTGATGATGTGATAGAATTTGCAAAAGGTATTCAGGAACTGGCCAAAGAAAATAATATGAAAGCACTGCTTGATTATGGCGAGGAGCTTCATATAAATGCCGACAAGCTTAATATTGCAAAAATGACCGAGCTTATAGACCAGTATCCGGCAACAGTTAAAAACCTTAACAGGCAGTAATTAATTTTGCTGAAGCATATAAAAGGATCACTGCTGCTCTGAAGTATTGCTGAACCGGCTACTTTATAAACCTGATGCTAATTGCATAGCGGTATTTTATGCCGTTATTGGCCTGAAGCGCGCCAATGATAGTTGCAATGAGATAGTAGATGCCCAGAGCGATAACAAGAAGCCCGATAATAATAATGGATGCAAGTTTCGGCTCGCCGTGCTCCGAGGCAATAATTGAAAGTACAAATGCTGCAATAAGTGCAATAAAGTAAATCAGCGTGGATATCTGAAAGTTCAGTACTTCCTTGCACTGATCAACCGTAAGGTGGTAGTCGCGTTTTGACGTCCAGATTACGATAGGAATAATTAAATTTCCGAATGGAATAATAAATCCCGAAAATACGCTGAGATGAGCCAGTGTTGCCCATTTCTTGTCTTCAAACAGAATTGTCTCTTCCATATTAACCCCTTTTTGTAATTTTAGACGCATCGGGATAAAAAAAGTTTTATGCCTGCCTGGGGCGGGCTAATTGCCGCCTTATGGGCCGGCACACCCGCCTCAGACAAGACATTGACACAAGAATCCTAAAATTCGGCGGTTATTCCTATGGAAGGAAGAATTCCAATTGAGCCTTCATTTTCTATGGTGCTGTTTCTCGGGTCCCAGCGGGGGATACCTCTGTTTTTTCTATTGTAAACGTTCTGTACATCCATAAATGTTACAAGCGACCAGCTTTCAAAATTCCACCTTCTGTCGACCCTCAGATCAAGCGAGTGCACAACGGGCAGGCGATCTGTGTTGTAAAGACTAACGCTCTGCGATCCGTCGGGGTTAAAGGGTGTGTAGGGGTTACCTGTAGAAAGGCGGAATTTCATGGATGCTTCCCAGCTGTCGTTTATTATGTAGCCCGCGCTTATGTTCATAATAAATCGCTGATCGTAGCTCCCGGGGCGCCTCACGCCGTCAAGCGCCGTAAAGTAAGCCTCGCTGTAAGTAAGGCTTAAAATTCCATAAACCGGAATGGATGAGGATTTTTTCTGCAGCTGCACTTCAAGTCCTTTTACATCCCCAAGCCCTCTGCTTACAAGCTCCTCAAGGGCAAATGCCGAAAAATTATCCTCAGAGCCTCCGAATCCGGCTCCCGTATTGGCCAGAATAAGATAAGGCCTTAAGGTGCTTGCGGGATAGTTTCTATACGACTTATAAAATGCTTCAACTCTCACTTTTGTATCTTCCCTTAAGCGCCTTTCAATGCCTGCAATATACTGGTTGACCTTAATGCTTTTAAGGTTCCTGTTTGCCTGGCTTCCTGCCAGCCAGATGTAAGACGGATTCTGGTAATAGATGCCAGCGCTTAAATTAATTTCCGTCAGTTCATCCATGGAAATTGAAACCGATCCTCTGGGACTTATGCTTAGAGGATCACTAATGCCGTTAAAATAATCCATTCTGAGGCCTGTATTTATTCCAAGCCACACAAGAGGCTTATAGTGGTAATTGGAATAGAATGAATACTTGTTATATTTTGTTCCTGCATCAAGGGAACTGACATTAAGTACGTCTCCGAATGTAGTTTTATAGTAGGGAAGTAAGATATCGGCATTGAATTTAATAAGCTTAAGCGAGGCGCCCGAACTTAGCTCGGAGTTCCCTGTAATCTTTAATACAACGTCAGCCTGAAAATTATTTTCCTGTTCCCGTGAATTATTAAGGAAAATGGGATTCTGCAGAGTATCCCTTTGTGCAAACTGATAATCCGTATAATTCCTGCTGGCACTCAGCTTAAAGAATCCGTTCGAAAAAAGGTGCCTGAAAGAAAGAGCGCTTACATACTGGACCTGGTCGTTTCCCATCGTTCTGGAATTTTTGTATCGCTGATCTTCCGTGTTGTTAAAAAATCTAACATTATCAAATGCGCTGATGAAAAGAAAGGACAGAGAGTTCCTTGCGTCAATGTCATACTTTGCTTTTGAAAGCACGTCGTAGTATTCGGGCACAAAACCGAATCCCGCGGCTTTGAATATGAAATCAAGATAGCTGCGTCTGGCGGAAAAAAGAAAATTCAGGTTCTTTGATACAGGTCCTTCGGCGTTAATGCCGAACTGTGTAGCAGAAATTGTAGCCTTGCCTCCAATTCTGTCGCGTCTTCCGTCGCTGAGGTTAATGTTTAAAACCGATGATGCCTTGTCTCCATAGTTTACAGGAAATCCGCCCGTTGAAAATGTAACGTCTTTTACAAAATTAAGGTCTATGTAGCTCAAAGGGCCGCCTGTAGAGCCCTGGCTTCCGAAATGGTTTATATTGGCAACAGGAATGCCGTCAATTATGTAAAGATTTTCAGACGGAGCGCCGCCGCGTACGACAAGGTCGTTACGCCCGGCATCAGCCTGAGCGATGCCGGGCAGAGTGGAAAGTGCGCGCACAACGTCTTCAAGTCCCCCGGGGGCGCGCCTTATCTCTTCAAAGCTGAAAGCTGTTATGCTGTTAGCCGAAGAGGGATCTTTCTGGAAATAATCTGCTTTGACTAATACCGACTGGAGTTCGAGCTGTGCCTCCTGAAGCCCAAAATCCACTTCAGCAGGCCGGGTACTCTTAATTATTACATCCGTCTTTACAAGAGAATTATAGCCTACCATAGATGCTTTTAAGGTAACTCTTCCTGCGGGAATACCGGTAATCAGGTAATTCCCATCAAGGTCTGATGCCGTTCCGAGACTTGTCCCCTCAACTGAAATATTAACGCCCGGAAGAGCCTGCTGCGTAAGAATGTCGAAAGCCCTGCCTTTTACGGCTCCCGTGCCCAAAAATTCTTCAGAATTTTCTGCCTGCGGCCATATATTTGAAGAAAGCACAGCTAAAAGTGCCGCTAAAAAAAACATCCTTGCCTTAATTTTCAGTAAAAGTATATTCATGGTTTTGCCCTGATTTTTATATCCCTGTATTGGTTCAATATATGTATAACTTTTGTCTAAACAAAATAGTTCCAACTTAGACAAAATTTTTATATATTATATGAAAGTTAGACATCATGTAAACAACAGGGTGCTTTCAACATGAAAAATGCTGCAAAATATTCAATCAAGGCTGCTGCCAGGCTGAGCGGATTAAGCCCTTATGTTATAAGGGCCTGGGAGAGAAGATATCATATTCTGACACCCCAAAGAACGGACACTAACCGAAGGGTCTACAGTGAAGCTGATATAGAAAAATTAAGCCTTCTTTCAGGAGCAGTGAAAGAGGGAAGCACAATAGGCAATGTTGCCCACTTGTCGCTTGAGGAGCTGAAAAATCTTAATGCTGATCAGTCCGGGCCAAACGCAGTCAGGGAAGTTAAACCAGACTCTGACCTGAAATATACGGAATACCTGGATGCATGCCTTAATTCAATAAAACAATACGATTCATACTCGCTTGAAAGCACACTTGAAAAGTCGTCGATGGACCTGGGTTTTGACGGACTGATGAATGGACTTCTGATTCCGCTTATTAATAAAATAGGGGAGGACTGGTATAACGGTGAGGTGAGAATAGCTCAGGAGCACATGGCAAGTTCTGTTCTTGCTGCATTCCTGAAGAATCTGATCCAGAGATATAAGGTCTCGCCATACGCCCCTGAGGTTCTTGTGTGTACACCAAGAGGACAGATGCATGAGCTGGGTTCTCTTTTGGCTGCCCTTGTTGCCAAATCCGAAGGATGGAATGTAATTTCACTGGGCGCGGATCTGCCGGCTGAAGAGATTGCCGCAGCCGCCATTTATTCAAATGCAAGGGCAGTGTGCCTGAGCATGGTTTATCCCGATGAGGATATTATACCCAATGAGTTAAAGGCGCTAGGTAAGGCATTAAAGGAAAAGACTGTAATTATCGGAGGCAGGGCGGCACATTTTTATAAAGATTTATTGGATAAAGAAGGTTTCAGTCTGATTGAGGATTTCAGCCGCTTCAGAGAAGCGCTCGCTGAAATGGAGAAGAAGTAAGTGAAAATTGAGGGGCAGGAACCAATTTCCTGCCCGTTAATTTGCCTTTCAGGTTAACTTGTCTTTTGGGCTAATTACTTCTCCACTGTTTTTTCTTCCATATTTTTAACTTCTTCAGTTATTTTCCTGTGCCCCTTTGCATTAAGCGAAAACAGAATTGAAGATGCCAGTATCAGTGCTATTATACCCAGCGAGATGCCTATCGGTATATGTAATATGTCAGACAGCAGCATCTTGAGTCCCACAAACATCAGTATTAAAGCAAGCCCGTATGAAAGATAGACAAACTTTTCAATTATGCCCGACAGTGCGAAATAAAGCGATCTTAAGCCCAGTATTGCAAACACGTTTGAAGTAAATACAATGAACGGATCAGATGAAATTGCAAGTATTGCAGGAATTGAATCCACGGCAAATATCAGGTCTGTTGTTTCAATAAAAAGAAGCACTATAAACAGTGGTGTAGCGTACCTTATCTTATTTTTCCGGACGAAGAATTTATCCCCCTCATAGGAAGGCACTACGCGGATATACTTCTGAGCCAGCTTTAAGACGGGATTTTTCTCCGGGTGGATTTCCTTGTCTTTCTGCGAAAGCATTTTTATGCCCGTATAGATCAGGAAAGCCCCGAAGATATAGATGATCCAGTGAAACTGCTGAATTAAGGCAACACCTGCAAAAATGAAAATGACTCTCATTACCAGAGCCCCGAAAATTCCCCAGAAAAGCACCTTGTGCTGATACAGAGGCGGCACCTTAAAAAAAGAGAACACGAGTACAAAAATGAAAATATTATCCACACTGAGCGACTTTTCAATTAAATAGCCGGTAAAAAATTCGAGTGCCTTCTGCTGGCCAGCCCAAAAATAAATTCCTGTGTTAAACAGCAGAGCCAGCCCTATCCAAACGGCGCTCCAAATCAGAGCTTCCTTAACTTTTACCACGTGTGATGTTTTGTGGAAGACGCCAAGATCTATAAAAAGCATAATTAAAACAAAAACAAGAAAAAGAACCCATTCCATTGAAAACTCCATTTGTTGCCCTCATGAATTAAATCTTAAGTTATTTACGCTTAAGCATAGTTATGTCTTATAAAAACTATCAGTAATGAAAACGGAAAAGTTTGGGCCTTCAGAGCTTTGGAGGTCTTGGAATTACGTCGGCTGCTGTAAAGGCAGTGGAATATTTGGGTGTATGGCTAATGACAAGGGAATTTATAAAGTGAAGACAGGGAAGTGACAGCATCATCTCATTTTCATCTTCATTCAAATCCTGAAGTACCGGCATCTCCCCGGCTGATACGTCAGGCTGCAGAATCTGGGTATCAATGTCAGACGTCCTAATGCTGTAATTATCCGCTGCACCGGTAGAGGAACTGATTCCGGTCAAAATGAATAAGCTTAATATGAAAATGAATTTTATCACCTGAGATAGAGATTTCCAATTATAAATATCTTAATTAAAATACAACGCCTTTGAATGTAAAATTGTTCCCATCAGAAGTATTGTTCAGGAAGGAGATACAAAAATACAAAAAATAATTCACCTGAAGAAAATTGCTTTATCTTTCAGTGCGGAACACCCATTTTGTTCCGCACTGCAGAATAAAAATTCATTTGCCCTTTATTTCAGCAGTACCATCTTCCTGATGCTGTAAAAATTCCCTGCATTCATCTTGAAGAAGTAGACGCCTGCTGTAAGATTATGGTCCACAGCATTAAACTTTACCGTGTGCTCTCCGGCCGGCTTTTCTTCAT
>JBLNAZ010000174.1:0-13319 GCA_050259615.1 Syntrophomonadaceae bacterium
ACATTAAGTATAAGGAATTTCTCTGAAGACTGGCTTTTGAATCGTTTAAGCCATGTTTCAATTTCATGCATAAGGTTCGACTTCTTAGTCAGAAGTCCTGTACCGTTGCAGAACGGGCAAACCTCGTTCATTGTATGGAGTATATTTTCCCTTATTCTCTGACGTGTAATCTGGATGATACCGAAGTCGGTCATAGGCAGAACAGAAACTTTTGCCCTGTCTTTTCTGAACTCCTTTTTAAGCTCATCATAGATTTTCTTTCTGTTTTTATCGTCTTCCAGGTCGATAAAATCGCATACAATAAGGCCGCCTATATCCCTTAATCTCAGCTGGCGGGCGACTTCACGCGCAGCCTCCAGGTCAGTCTTAAGTGAATTGAGCTCCTGTTCTTTTTTAGCCGCATAGCGTCCGCTGTTGACGTCCACGACCACCATTGCCTCTGTATGGTCGATGATAAGGTAACCCCCGCTTGGCAGCATTACTTTTCTGCCCATAAGGGTTTTAATCTGCTCATCGATCTTAAAGGATTCAAAGATGGACTGGCTTTCCCTGAAAAGCTCAATTTTATCGCCTAATGCAGGCTGAACCAGGTGCACATAACCTTTAATCTGCTTATAAAGTTTGCGTGAATCAATAAACACCTTTGAAATGTCGGGCGTAAAGAGATCGCGTATTACGCTTGAAGTAGTGCTGAGATCCTGGTACAAAAGTGACGGAGGAGTTTCTGATTTAGCGCCGGACTGAATATCCTCCCAGGTTTTCACCAGGTATTTCAGGTCGTCGGACAGGGATTCCTCCGATTGTTCTTTTGCGGCGGTGCGGATTATAAGGCCGCAATTTTCGGGCAGAATGCCCTTTGCAATGCTTTTAAGACGCCTGCGTTCCTTAAATTCAGCTATTTTTTTGGATATGCCAATTTTGTTATCGAAAGGAAGCAGTACGCAAAATCTGCCCGGCAGTGAAATTGCAGATGTAACTCTTACGCCCTTATTGCCCACAGGTTCTTTAGTAATCTGAATTAGAATTTCCTGTCCCTTATGCAGTTTGGGAATAAAAGGTTCACGTCTTACCTGCTCATCAACCTGCTGCTGATTATTTCTGGCAGGAGGATTATGCTCTGTTACTTCATCAGCCATATCATCAAGTTCGGAATCGTCATCCAGTATACTCTGGAGGCCTTCCAGGCGGTCGCCTATATCGGAGAAATGCAGAAATGCATCGTGCTTCATCCCGATATCAATAAAGGCGGCTTTAATGCCGGGCAATATCCGTGCAACCTTGCCCAGGTAGATATCCCCGACCATTCTTCTTTTTTCCGGATGGTCGACAAAAAAATCTACCAGGTTACCATCCTCGGTGATAGCTACACGGTTTTGTGACGAGGATGAATTAATAATTATTTCTTTTACCATGTAAACTTCGTTTCTCTAATGGAACTATTGTTTTGCAACTTCCTGTGTTTGTTTTTCATTCATCCAGAAGAGAACCCGGTCTTTAAAACTTAGTTCTATTTTGCTTAAATCCTCTTCGGGATAAACATTTTTCTTAATCTTAGCGGCATGTTCGCCGATATATTCTTCAACTAAAGGGGCTTCATCAAGGGAATAGATCTTTTCAATAAAACTGCTTATTCCATTAAAAGATCTGAAATACCAGACAAGATGTTTTCTGGCTTTTTTAACTCCCTGCAATGAGCCTGAATCCTTAATAAGCAGTGAAAAATGCCTTAGGGCCACCGAGGCAACTTCATCTGCTGAGGGCTTTCCGGGATCCTTTCCCGTAAGCAGCAACTCATTAAGCCTGCTGAAAATAAAAGGATTTCCGAGTGCACCACGGGCTATAAACACCGAGTCGCATCCGGTTTCATTGATCATCTTCAGGCAATCTTCCGGTTCAAAGAGAGAACCGTTTCCGACGACAGGAATAGAAACCGATTCCTTGACCTTTCTGATCCAGTTCCAGTCCGCCTCCTCTTTATAGGAATCGGAGCGGTACCTGCCATGAACTGTTATCATGGAGGCCCCGTTGTCCTCTATGATTTTGGCATTTTTAAGGACAGTTACGTGCTGCCTGTCGCGTCCGGCACGAATTTTAACTGAAACAGGTATACTTCCTGCCGCCTTAACCATTACCTTAACAAGTCTTTCCAGCAGTTCGGGGTTATCCAGAATACTGGCGCCCAAGCCAATCCGGCAGACATTAGGGACAGAGCATCCGCAGTTCAGGTCGATCAGATCAGGCGTGAAGGATTTAAGTTCATGAATTGCTTTTCCAATATACTCCGGGTCATTGCCCAGGAGCTGAACGCCTATAGGTTTTTCACTTTTGCTGAAGGCAAGAACCTTCAGTGTGGTAAAGGCATTTTCGACCACGCCCTTGGCGCTAACCATCTGCGTAAAGGTCAGACCTGCACCATGTTCGCGGCAAATCTGCCTGAAGGGTGCATCAGTTACTTCTGCCATTGGGGCCAGAATAGCCTTTTTTCCTATATCCAGATTTCCAAAATTCATTACTTCATCGTTTCATAGCCTGGTTCGCCTCTACAGGCAGCAAATCCGCCTTTAATATAAGGCATCAATTGCCGCAAGAGCGGCTTAAAAAATCACAAAAAGAGACGCTGTTCAAAAGACAGCGTCTCTTAAAGAACATTACTTACTTTCAACCGGCTTATCGTTCAGCAAAGCTTTACGGCTCAGGCTGAATTTGCCGTTTTCGATCTTGATCAGTTTTACTTTTACAGGATCGCCTTCTTTAAGAACGTCTGATACCTTATCGATCTTTCTGTTCTCAATCTGTGAGATATGAAGCAGGCCTTCCTTGCCAGGCAGAATCTCAACAAAAGCACCAAAATCCATAATTTTGATTACTTTTCCGTCGTAGATTTCACCGACTTCAGGCATAGCAGTCAGAGCCTTAATGTGATCCTTGCATTTTTTAGCCGACTCGCTGTTGGCGGAGGCTATACTAACAGTACCGTCTTCTGCAATATTGATATCAACTCCGTACTGTTTCTGAAGTCCCTGTACGGTTTTGCCTCCGGGGCCGATAAGAAGGCCGATCTGGTCTGTCTGTATCTGTATAGTGATGAGGCTTGGAGCATACTGTGAAATTGCTTCCTTCGGTTTGGAGATAGCTTCATTCATGATACCAAGTATATGGAAACGTCCATCCTTTGCCTGCTTAAGAGCTGTTTCCATGATCTCAAATGAGATACCCTGAATCTTAATATCCATCTGAATTGCAGTAATTCCCTCGGTGGAACCGGCAACCTTAAAGTCCATATCGCCTAAGTGATCCTCATTGCCGAGTATATCTGTCAGGACGACAAATTTGTCGCCTTCTTTTACAAGACCCATAGCAATACCGGCAATCGGTTTTGCAACCGGAACGCCGCCTTCCATGAGTGCCAGACTTCCGGCGCAGACAGTTGCCATAGAAGATGATCCGTTAGATTCCAGGATATCTGAGTTAAGGCGTATTGTATAAGGGAAAGAGGCCTCTGAAGGGACAACTTTCTTTAAGGCTCTTTCAGCCAGGTGTCCATGGCCTACTTCTCTTCTTCCGACGCCGGACATTCTGCCGACCTCACCTACTGAGAAGGGAGGGAAGTTGTAATGAAGGATGAATTTCTTTGTATATTCTTCCTGGAGGCCGTCAATTGTCTGCTCATCGTTCTTTGTACCGAGGGTAAGTGTGGTTAAGCTCTGTGTTTCACCGCGTGTAAAGAGAGCCGAGCCGTGTGTCCTTGGCAGAACTCCAAGTTCAACAGTAATAGGTCTAACCTGCGTTGTATTTCTGCCATCGAGGCGGAGTCCTTCTTCAAGGATTCTCTTGCGCATGAGGTCTTTTTCGATGTCGTGAAGAATTCCCCTGATTGTTTTTTCTCCTTCGGGATATTTTTCCTTCAGGGCTTCAACAACTTCGTTATTAAGAGCCTTATTCATTTCTGAGCGTTCTTCTTTTTTAAGAACACTAGCAACAATTGAAGCATACTTATCGTAAGCCAGATTCTTTACTTCTTTGAGCAGGTTTTCATCAATAACCTTCTCTTCATATACTTTCTTCGGTTTACCGGCCTCAGCGCGGAGCTCATTCTGCATTTTGATAATAGTCTTAATGTGTTCGTGAGCAAAGCGTAAAGCTTCCAGGAATTCGGCCTCGCTAACCTCGTTAGCCTCGCCTTCAACCATCATAATTGAGTCGGCTGTACCGGCAACAATGATTTCAAGTTCGGCCTGGCTGGTCTGCTGAATAGTAGGGTTAATGATCAGTTCGCCATTAACTCTACCCACTCTTACCTCGCCAATGGGCTCAAGGAAAGGGATGTCTGAAACTGTGAGAGCTGCCGAAGCGGCAACTGCAGCCAGGACGTCGGGATCGTTTTCGCCGTCGAATGAGTAAACGAAAGCCACAATCTGGGTTTCATTCTTATAGCTTTTTGCAAATAATGGGCGGATAGGTCTGTCTATAAGACGTGCGCTTAGGATTTCTTTTTCGGAAGGTTTACCTTCTCTCTTAAAGAATCCGCCGGGAATTTTTCCGGCAGCTGAAGATTTTTCCCTATACTCTACTGAAAGAGGGAAAAAATCCTGGTCTTCTTTAGCTTCTTCGGCTGCAACAGCAGTAACAAGCACCATGGTATCCCCCAGGCGGGCCATAATAGCTCCGTTTGCCTGTTTAGCGTATCTGCCTGTTTCTAAAGAGAGGACTTTTCCACCAATTTCAACTTCTTTTTTGTAAATCATTCAAAACCTTACTTTCTGATATTTAATTCTTTGATTATGTTTCTGTACCTGTTTATGTCTTTAGCGGCAAGATAGTCCAGTAATCTGCGTCTTTTGCCGACGAGCATCATCAGGCCGCGTCTTGAGTGATGGTCTTTTTTGTGCTCACTGAAGTGGCCTGTCAAATCATTAATCCTTTTTGTCAGGATTGCAATCTGGACTTCGGCTGTGCCGCTATCTTTTTCATTTTTACCAAATTTTTTGATTAATTCAAGTTTTTCTGCGTTTGTAATTGACATTACAGTTCTCCATTTTATTGTACGATATAACCCCAGAACCAACCGGGGTTAATTATTTAAGTTATTTATAAATTTCAAAGCCATCTGCTTATCCTCCTCAATCTGGCGGATGAGATCCTCCTTAGAAGAAAATTTCTTTTCGGGGCGGAGTCTTTGCAGAACATTTACCTCTACACTCTCTCCGTAGATATTCTCATTGGAGTTAAAGATATTGACTTCAGTAATAAGTTCAGGTGTATCGCCGAAGGTAGGACGCATTCCGATGTTCATTATGCCATGTTTAGGATTGCCTGAGACAACTATTTCAACCACGTAGACCCCTTTTGAGGGAAGGAGTTTTTCTTTACTTGCAGAAGCTATATTTGCCGTAGGGAAGCCTAATGTCCGCCCTCTCATTGCACCTTTAACAACCGTTCCATTGAAGGAATAATTTCTTCCCAGATATTTATTGGCCTTTTCTATATTTCCGTCCAGAATAGCCTGTCTTACCTTTGTACTGCTTACAGTATCGCCGTCAATTGAAACTGCGTGAACGATAGTAACATCGAAAGAATAAAGTCTGCCTATTTCCCTGAGTTTATTTTCATCGCCATCCCTGTTGCGTCCCAGGCGGTGGTCGTAGCCGATAACAAGTTCTTTAAGTCCAATCTTACCTATAAACCTTTCAAAAAACTCATCTGAAGTCAGTTTCGACAGTTCCGGTGTAAAATTTATGACCAGAACGTTCTCAATTCCCGCCTCTTCAAAAAGCCGGAGCTTCTCATCGAGAGTTGTCAGGAGCTTCAGCTCAAAATCCTTTGAAACGACGCTTCTGGGATGCGGTTCAAAAGTAACGAGAAAATTTCTCCCGCCCGATTTTGAAGCACTCGTGAGAGCACGATTTACAATTTCCTTATGGCCCAGATGAAAGCCGTCGAAGGTGCCAATTGTAACTACCGTATTGTTGTCTTTAGTAACCTGACTTATATCTGTAAATATATCCATTAAACAGAATTCTAAACAAAAGTAAATAAATATAAGCTTTTTTCGGCACAAAATAAACCAATGATACTGCCCCCGGCTTACTAACTAAGGTCCCCGGGGCTTAAACTTTCAAGCGGCAAAGCCTCCCTGTTGTGCCAAAGGGAGACAAATTCATCTACCGTAAAAGCATCCTCGACGTTAAAATCCCCGATTTTAGTCCTCCTGAGCGAACTTAAATAGCCCCCGCAGCCCAGAGTCTGGCCCAAATCGTGTGCAATAACCCTTATATAGGTGCCTTTTGAGCACGTAATTTCAAAGTGCACTTCAGGCAGGTCGATTTTAGTAATATTAAACCCTAAAACCGTAACTTTCCTTGGCTCCCTTTTCAGATCGATTCCTTTGCGGGCGTACTTATAGAGAGATTTGCCCTTAAATTTTACCGCTGAATACATGGGTGGGGTCTGGAAGATTTCACCCAGGAATGAATCTCTCGCAGAAAGAATATTTTCTTCAGAGATTCCCTCAATTCCTTTTTCCTCAACAAAATCGGTCTCAGAGTCCATGGAAAGAGTAGTCTTACCGAGAGTTATTGTCCCCGTATAAGTTTTACAGCAGTCCTGGAACAGGCTGATATCCTTAGTCCTTTTACCCGTGCAAATAATTAAAAGTCCCGTAGCCCTGGGGTCCAGTGTTCCGGCGTGGCCGGCCTTTTTAATTCCTGTAGCCTTGCGGATCTTGTAGATCACGTTAAAAGAGGACTTATAGAGCGACTTATCGATAAGAATTACTTCGCCTTTATCAAAATCCTTAGATTTAAGGTCGATCGTCTGTCTGGTTATTACTGCCGTTTTTGTCATCTTCTTTATGAATTTTCTTAAACAGGTCCTCTATTTTCTCCACATAATCAATCGTATCGTCGATATAGAAGTCCAGTTCCGGTGTAAATTTCACTTTAATTTTATGAGCCAGTTCGGCTCTTATGAGTCCTTTTGCCTCTTTGATTCTATGGAGAACCGCCTGCCGGTTTTCCTTCTCGAAAACCGAGATATAGACTTTGGCAATTTTCAGGTCGGGACTCATCCTGACATTTGTCACTGTAACAAATCCAAAAGAAGGATCTTTAAGCTTGTAAAGAAAAATCCAGCTTACTTCCTCTTTTATCAGCTGCGATAGTTTATCTTTCCGGTACGCCATTTTTATTCACTTTCTCTTCTGCCTAAAATGTCAAATGCTGAATGCCTGATGCCAAAAGGCAGAGAATCCTTTCAGAAGGGCATCCTGGCGTTCAGCATTTTCACCTAAGCTAATTTCTTCTTAGTTTCAACCATTTTATAAGCTTCTATGATATCGCCGACTTTAATGTCGTTAAAGTTGTTGATATTCAGGCCGCATTCATAGCCGGCATCAACTTCCTTGACGTCATCCTTAAAGCGTCTTAAGGAGGCCAGTTCGCCGTCGTGAACGACAATGCCCTGACGGATCAGGCGGATCTTGTTTGTACGTATGACTTTGCCTTCCTGTACATAGCAGCCTGCCACGGTACCGATTTTCGGTACTTTGAAAGTATCTCTAACTTCGATTGTAGCAACCACCTCCTCGGAAATTACCGGGGACAAGAGGCCTTCGAGAGCAGATTTTACTTCATTTATGGCGTCATAGATAACGTTATAAAGACGAATGTCTACCTTTTCATTCTCGGCCAGCTTACGGGCATTCAGGTTTGGCCTAACATGGAAGCCGATAATAATTGCTCCAGAAGCCGCAGCCAACAGAACGTCACCCTCAGAAATACCGCCGACGCCCTTATGAATTACGCGCACCAGGACCTCTTCATTTGAGAGTTTCATCAGTGAGTCTGAAAGAGCCTCTACAGAACCATCCACGTCGCCCTTTACGATGAGCGGGAGTTCCTTTACGCCGCCAATTGAAATCTGGCGTGCAATTTCATCAAGAGTAATATGGTGGATCTGGCGCTGATCCTGCTCACGTTTTAACTGCTGGCGTTTCAAGCTGATTTCCCTGGCATCTCTTTCAGAATTAACGACTACAAAAGTATCGCCTGCCTGAGGAGCGCCTTCAAAACCGAGTACAAGAACAGGAGTTGAAGGGGGTGCAGTATCAATTTTTCTGTTTCTTTCGTCGAACATTGCGCGCACGCGTCCGTAGAAAACGCCTGCAACAAACGGATCGCCTACTTTCAAAGTGCCCTTCTGGACAAGAATAGTTCCAGTAATTCCGCGGCCTTTATCCAGCTGAGATTCAATTACAGTACCGCGTGCCTGGCGCTCGGCGTTTGCCTTAAGTTCAAGAACTTCGGCCTCAAGGAGGACTTTTTCAAGAAGCTCTTCAATTTTAAGGTTGGCCTTGGCTGAAATTTCCACGCACTGGTAGCGTCCGCCCCAGTCTTCAACCAGAATATTCCTGTCGGCCAGCTGCTGACGGATTTTATCGGGGTTTGCACCCGGTTTGTCAATTTTGTTAATTGCAATAATTATCGGCACTCCGGCAGCCTGAGCGTGGTTAATAGCTTCAACTGTCTGAGGCATGACGGCATCGTCGGCCGCAACGATAAGAATAACAATATCGGTTACCTTGGCACCGCGGGCTCTCATGGCTGTAAAGGCCTCGTGACCCGGAGTATCGAGGAAAGTAATAAACTTTCCGCTTGCAACTTCCACCTGATAGGCGCCAATGTGCTGAGTAATACCGCCCGATTCACCTGCAACGACGTTTGATGAACGTATACGGTCAAGCAGTGATGTTTTACCATGGTCGACATGACCCATTATGGTAACGACGGGGGGGCGGGGTATCAGGGTTTCAGGATCGTCCGGAGTATCTTCGAGCTCCTCGGAAGTATATTCATCCTCAAATTCCACTTCAAAGCCGAATTCATCGGCAACCAGTGTGATAGTTTCAACATCGAGGCGTTGGTTAATAGAAACCATTATGCCAAGGCCGATGCACTTTGCAATTACGTCGCTGACAGAAACCTTCATAAGGTTTGCCATTTCATTAACTGCAATAAACTCCGTCACTTTAATTTTTGTAGATTCGGAAAGTTCGCGCTCTTCCTGGAGTCTTTCCTGCTCTTCGAGCTTTTCTTTTTTCTTTTTCTTTCTTACGCTTGCACGTCCTGCAACAGAAGAATCGTCGAAGCTTAAAAGGGTTCTTTTAATTGCGGCGTCGACGTCTTTTTTATCGACCTCAACGCGCTTGAATTTCTTCTTTTTGGCAGCAACAGCAGGAGTTTCTTCCGGCTGTCCTTCCTTCTTTTTCTTGGCTTTCGGTTTTTTCTTTTTCTTTTTAGCTGCCTGGCTGTCTGAATTCTGCTGATAAGCGTCCTTACCTGTAGGTGTTGTTGTTCCGGCAGCCTGGACACCCTTTACAGGGGTCTGAGCAGCAGGTCTTTCCCTTCTGTCGGGCCTGTCAGTTCTCTGAGGTCTTTCATCTTCTTTTCTCGCGGTTTTTGACCTTTCAGCAGCAGCTCTCTGTCTTTCCTGTCTTTCCCTCTTTTCGCGTTCAAGATCAATCTTTCCAACAATTGTAAGGCCCCTGTTCTTAGCAAGGTCGCGTTCAGCTTGTGTCTTGAATACCTTTATGTCCTTAGTTTCCCCCGGAATCCTTTCAGAAGCCGGCCTTTCGGCAGCAATTCTTTCCTGAACGGGTCTTTCAGGAGCAGGTTTCTCGGCGGGAATTTTTTCAGCAGGCGTTTCAGTTTCTGCGGTTTCAGTCATCTGAGAGGCAGTTTCCGCGGCAGGAGCCGGAGTTTCTTGTATCTCTTCAGTCTGAGGCTCTCTTTGAGGAGCATTCTCTTCTTTTACTTCAGGTGCTTCTGCCTGAACTGCAGCAGGCGCCTCTTCGCCCGGAGCTTCCTGAGCCGGAGCAGATTCTTCACTAACCGGAGCAGGTGCCTCTTCTTCCTCAGCCTCAGCTTCAACAGTCTGGCGGGCAAGAGTCTCAGCCTGCTCTTCTTCTGGCAGAGTATATTCCTCTGCGGCAGGTTCAGACTGAAGTTCCTGTGGAATTTCTTCAGACTTTTCAGCTCTTTTCTTATTGAACTCGGAGATTTTCCTGTAATGCTTTTCGGCCTTTTCGATATCTTTCTTGTAATGGTTTGCAATATCAGCCATCATTTCATCAGAAAGCGGGGACATATGGCTTTTGACCTCATAGCCCTTTTTCTGGAGAAATTCCACAAGCATATCGGCAGATAGATTATACTCCGCTGCAAATTTATAAATTCTTAATTTTTTAGATTTTACGTCTTCGGTCATATATTTGGACACCTGTTTTTAAGTTCTATTCTTCCTCTTCAAACTGGCCCTTGATTATATTGATAATCTCGGCAATTTTTTCATCGCTGAAATCTTCAATTTCCTTCAGCTTTTCGGGGCCTGCTGTCAGGACTTCGAGTGCCGTATCGTAACGATGATTTATAAGTATTTCGTATACGTCGGCTCCAAGTTCATCTTTTATGTCTATGAGTTCGATATCTTCCTCATATTCCTCATAAGGTTTTTCTTCTCTGAGGACTTCAATATCGTAGCCTGTAAGTTTCATTGCAAGGCGGATATTTACGCCGTTACGGCCTACGATCATCGAGACCTGGTCGCTGTCTGCAACAACTGTAGCCTTTCTTGCCCTTGTTTCAACTTCAATAGACTTCAGTTTGGCAGGAGAAAGGGCTCTTTGAATGTAGGTAGCCGGATCGTCTGCAAAATTGATTACGTCTATATTTTCATTGCTGAGTTCGCGTACGATAGCATGAATTCTAACGCCTTTCATACCAACGCAGGCGCCAACGGCGTCAATTCTTGTATCCTGGCTTTCCACAGCCACTTTAGCTCTTTCGCCGGGTTCGCGGGCAATGCCTTTAATATCTATAACACCGTCATAGATTTCAGGGATTTCAATTTCAAATAAACGTCTGAGGAAAACATTATCGGCTCTTGAAATAATAACCTGAGGTCCGTTAGGAGTTTTCCTGACCTCTTTAACAATAGCGCGGATAGTTTCGCCCTTCCTGTATTTTTCTCTTGGCAGCTGTTCCTGTCTGGGCAGAAGAAGTTCGTTTTTGTTATGGTTTACGAGAATGTCATTTTTTCTAACCTGGTAGATATCGCCGACGACAATTTCGCCAACCATGTCGTTATATTCATTGAATATGATATCCTTCTCAAGTTCGCGTATTTTCTGGTTAAGGCTCTGGCGGGCAAGGTTTATAAGGCGTCTGCCGAAGGTATGGAGTTCCAGTCTTTCCGGATAAGCCTCGCCTACTTCCAGTTCGTCCTCATTTCCTTTTGCTTCCACCTCATCAATGCTGATCTCGAGACCCGGGTCGTTGACAACATCTACGATCTGGCGCTCCAGGAATATCTCAATATCGCCCTTATCCATATTAGCGACAACACTGAAATTAGCATCATTTCCATATTTCTTCTTCACCATTATGCCGAAAATCTCCTCGATTATACCGGCAAGCACATCCTTATCAATGCTCTTTTCCCTTACCATCTGTGAAAAAGATTCAACTATTTCAGTATTCATACTGTTTTTCCTCCGTAATCAAAAGCTGATTAAAACTTTAGCTGTTTTAATTGTATTAAAATTTACAGGAACTTCCTCGTTATTTACTTTGAATGTCAGTGTGTCACCATCTATTCCCGTCAGTTTTCCGGTTATCTTTTCTGACAGAGGAGCCGGAGCGGTTTCAGGTTCGGCAGTGCCGGAATCCTTATTCTCACTTCCAAGTGTGGCATTCTTTTCCACCGGGGGGACGCTGTAAACAACTTCAAATTTCCTTTCCAGGTGCTTATAATATTGATCCAGGAACTTTAAGGGTCTTTCTACGCCGGGAGAAGAAACGTCCAAACGGTACTTTGAAGTTATCAGGTCAGCAGGATCCAGGACAGAGGCCATTTCACGGCTCATTTGGGCGCAATCGTCAACAGATACACCGTTGCGGCTGTCAATAAAGACCTCAACAATGAGATTGCGGTTATCTCCTTTAAGTGACACATCAACAAGCAGAAGTCCGAGTTTTTCGGCTGTCTGCTCTGCTATTTGAATGATATTTTTCTGTAGATAGTTCATAAATAAAAATCGCCCTCAAAGGGGCGAATCTGATTCATTAAACTAACATTATTTACATGAATTTGCAAGTCATTTAATAAAAAAGATTTGCGGCCATTTTACGCGTAAACCGCAACCGGGAGTATGCGTTCATTTATAAAATTAAACCCGGTTTCAGGTATAAAAGTTCACTTGCTAAAGAGGAGTGAATTAGAATTGTTTTTAATATCATTTCATATATATTATAAAAAAGCAGCAGCAGCAGGAACCTTACGAGCTGAGATTGAATAAAAACAAAGGAGCCAAGACTATGCCAACATCTGATCAGGACAACGCTCAGGAACATATGTACACTTTGTCCGAAACAATAAATCACCTCAGGGATAAGGGTTACACCAAGGATTTTCAGATGACCGACCTGGGGATGGCGTGCAAGGAAACGCAGGAGGTTTTCAAGCCGGAGGAGCTTACAATTGAAAGGGTATACCGTTTTGAGGGTGAATCGAACCCGGATGACATGTCTGCCCTATACTTAATGAAAGCCAAGAACGGTACAAAGGGTCTTTTTGTGGATGCCTACGGTGCCTACTCGTCATATGACGGAATAGAGATGATGGAATTCCTGAAGAAAGTAAAAAGAGAGGACGACAAGCTCTAAGAATCGGTGTGCAGGAGCAGAAGGGTAAACAGCCATAAGAAGTGTCACCTTTCTGCTCATGCAGCTGCTTCCCCGATCGCATATTTTCCTTTCAAGCGTGCCATACTCCCCTATTAAATTTACAGAAAAATAACAGAAGACCGGACAGGTACACACTATTCCACCACTCCAAAGGCTTCAGCATTATTGAGTTTACTATTAATCCGGGAAATATTAAATTACCGTAGTTATTTAATAAGAATCCTGCGGAAAATGAAATTAGACGTCATAAATAAAATCAACCTTGTTTTAAGTCAGACTTTTAATGACTACAGAGGGATTTATTTCTTCGGTTCAAGAACAACAGAAGAGTATTCCGAATTGAGTGATTATGACGTTGTTCTCGTATTTACAAGTCTGGATTATGAAAAGCAGATGGAAATTGCAGGACTTATAGCCAGAATTGAGTATGAAGAGAAAGTCGCCATTGACTATAAAGTCCTGACCTCCGGAGGAAAACGCAGCATAGCTCATATCAGAAGCAAAGTAAACCCAACTTTTATTCAGCAGGCTATAGACAACGGATACTACTTTGGACGAGTCTAAGAAAATCCACATCAC
>JBLNAZ010000175.1:0-10488 GCA_050259615.1 Syntrophomonadaceae bacterium
ACTGTTAAGTTTGACGCTAAGAACCTTAATAGCGGTATCTACCTCTATAAGCTGGAAGCCGGAAGCTTTTCAGACGTAAAGAAGATGCTGCTTGTAAAGTAAGAAGCTAAAGCTGCGGTTAGGTTAAAGAGACTCTGCCTTGAAAAAGGCAGGCTCTGTTAAAGCCGTTCTTATTATAATACTCTGTGCGGTCCTTAACTGAAAGATAAGGTTCTCCTGTTTTGAAACGGGCCGCACAGGGCTTTTTATTAAACCTGAAATTAAATTTTGAAAAATGTTAAAAGTAAAATCAGTAAGAGATCTGGGCCCCCAGTTTACCAATAATCAGCACAGAATGGTGGGGCAGGATGGCTCATATTCCATTCCCCTGCACGACGGAAGAGTACTCTGGTTCTTCGGTGATACCATAATAGGAAGAAGAATCCCTGGCGAAAGCCTCTGGTATCCCGGCGGAAAAGCTGTCGGCCCGAAGGATATGTCGGGTGTGGGCGGAACAGAAAAGATGCTGAATAATACTGGACTCCTCAGCAGCAGTGATCCCATAAAAGATGGTATTAACAGCTTCAGCTACATCACCGATCACTCGGGCAGACTGAAACAGCTCATTCCGCTTAATAAGGATGAAGACCCCGACCGTTACCGTGTATGGTGCATGCATGGAATAGAAATGGATTCAACGGTATATCTCTTCTTCATAAAAGTTGAAACAATTGAAGAAGGAATCTTCCCGGTCAACTTTACCATCCTTGGTTCAGGCATGGCATATGGAAGTATGAACGACTGGAATTTCAAAAGAGTGGAATTTGACGGAAGCGACCTGCTGTGGAAAATAGACCAGCCGCATTTTGCCTCGGCGGTCCTAGGCCCGGAAGGCGATTATCTGTACCTCTACGGGGTACTGCAGGGGAAAGATAAAATCCAAAGGTGTTACCTTTCCCGTGTAAAAAAACAAGAGATACTGGAACTGGATAAATATGAATATCTGTCGGGAATAATGCCCGAATGGTCGAAATGCATTGAAGATGCCATCCCGGTTTTTGACGGAATGCCTAATGAACAGTCTGTTTCCTATAACAAATATCTTGGCCGCTATCTTGCCGTTCATTCATTGGATCTGTCGGGAAAAATAATTGCAAGGACCTCCCTCACGCCATGGGGCCCGTGGAGCGAACCTTGCGAACTCTTCCAGGTTGAGACCGATCCATCTGTTCAGCTTCCTTACCCCAGGCTTATATATGCCGGCAAGGAACACCCTGTAATTGCAAAGGATGACGGAAAAACAATTTATGTAACTTACGTTGAATTTGAGGAATACTATCCTCATTTGGTGGAAGTCAACTTTGAATAGGAAAACAATGAAAAGAATATTTTTATCAATACTCATATCTATATCTATTATTTCTTCAGGACGCGCTATGAACGGAAATCCGGAAAAATATTTTGACGCTAAAGGATACTTTTTATTTGAAACCTTTAAGGCTGCGCTTGACGCTTCAGAAGAAAAAGAAGAATTTGTTAATGAATTTCTGGGATGTGTTAAAACCGGGAAGTATCCTCTTTTCATAAATGATTCCACGTACGTCATCTTATATCAGGGGAAAGAGGACACGGTTGGAGTTACGGGCGATATGTCCAACTGGAAGGATATAATTCCAATGGAAAAATTCAGCGGAACTGACCTTCACTTCCTGAAGGCCGGTGCCGAAGCTGATGCAAGGTTTGAGTACTGGATTATGTTCGGCAAAAACAGTTTCCCTGCACTGGATCAGTTTAACCCTTATAAAGGCCTGAGCGGTTTCGGCCAGGTGTCCGAGCTTGCAATGCCTCAATATAAAAGACATGAGTATTTTGATAAATATGTTAGTGGCGAAAAGGGAAGCACGGAAGGGATAAATGTTCACACCGTTGAATCAAAATCTCTCGGCTACGAACACACAGTTCATGTTTACCTGCCCGCAGGATATGACAATAAGAAAAGCTACCCTGCGGTTTATTTCCAGGATGGAATAGACTACCTTGAATTTGCCCAGGTTAAGAATATACTGGACTGTCTTATAAAAGAAAATAAAATTGTACCTCTTATTGCAGTATTTGTAACTCCTCCAAACAGACTGAAAGCAGGAATGCCCAACAGGATGACTGAATACGGCATGAATGATGGCTACGTAAAGTTTTTTACTGATGAACTGGTGCCATTTATCGATTCAAACTACAGCACCATAAAAAATCCTGGTATGCGCCTTGTAGCAGGCGACTCCTTCGGAGGCCTGATATCGGCATATATACCGTTTTCAAGACCAGATGTGTTTGCATTGGGCTACAGCCAGTCCGGATATCAGTCCTTTCAGAACGACAGGCTCATTAAGCTTTATGCAGCGGAAAATAAAAAGCCTTTGAAGTTATACGTAGATACGGGGCTTTATGAAAGGTCAGTAGGCCTTTCATTCCTTCCGAAGGAGGAAACGGATTTTCTTCTTGCCAACAGACGACTGAAAAAAGTTCTGGAAGATAAAGGCTATAACTTTGTTTACAGAGAGTATCCTGAAGGCCACACTTGGGGCAACTGGAAGAGGCACATGATTGATGCCCTGATTTATTTCTTCCCGATAGAGGTAAAGTAATATGAGACTGGGAATTGATTTCGGCGGTACGAACGTAAAGTTCGCCCTCTTTAATGAAGACGGATCCACATATAAATTTGTTGTGAAAAGACTTTCGGAGCTGAAGAATGAAAACGGACTTCTGGAAAATTTTCTAGAGGAAACAAGAAACTTTGTCAGCGGGCAGAAGCTCCGCTCCGGCGGACTTTCAATTAAAGGACTAGTGGACAGGCAGACGGGAAGACTTCTGGAGGATGTGGGCGCCGCAAATGATTTTAAAGGCATTAACCTGAGGGAAGCATTCGGGGCAAAGCTGCATCTGCCATTTGCTGTTGATAACGATGCGCGCTCATATGCAATGGGCGAGTGGAAATTCGGCGCCGGGCGCGGAATGAATTCTGTTATTGTAATGACTCTGGGCACCGGAGTAGGCTGCGCCGCAATTATAAACGGAAAGCTGTTCTCATCCGACAGTCCCGTAAGCGGTGTCTTAGGCGGACACTTAAGCATTGACCGCAACGGACCCGAATGCCCATGCGGCAACAAAGGATGCCTGGAGCTGTACTGCTCGGCTTCGGCTTTTGAAAAGGAAGTTTTAAGCAGGTTTCCTGAACTGAAAGAATTTGAAAACCCGCTTAAAATATTTTGTGAACTGACGGATGTTAATCCTGAATATAAACTTCTCCTGAAGGACTTTCAGGAAAATCTTGCTATTGGCATTGTTAATGCAATCCATGCTTATGGAACAGATAAAATAATTCTTGGCGGGGGAATGCTCAAAAGTCACGATAAAATACTGCCGGGACTTATTCCTATTGTGAGGAAGAGAGCCTGGACAATTCCGAGAGGCGCTGTTGAAATTCTGCCCGCTGAACTGGAAGACAAAGCTGCCTGCATGGGGGCGGCATTTACGGATATATAACTGTAAACTTACTTTAAGGAAAATGAATGAAAGATAATGATTACGCGGCCCAGGATCCGTTCCGGGCACCTTTACTGAATGATCAGGATGTTTATCCAAAAGGCCTTTATGAACCGTTCCCGTCGTTTGACCTGGAAAATGATACAATAAATAAGGGATATGAAAAACTGGCTGAACATATAATTGCCAATGTTCCTAAAGGACTCCGCGTTCTTGTAATTGACGGATTTCCGGGAACGGAATGGAAGTCTGTTATATTAAAACTGACAGATAAGCTGCTTTCTCAAAATATAGTGCCCGAACTGATACCTTTTGAAAACTGCCTCAACAGTGCAGATGAAATTAATGAGGCACTTGATCCTTTCCTTGGCGGCGACGACAGGATCTTCGGTACACACTACCCGTTCGGCCCAGAAGTATTCTTTAATACGAAAAAAGTTGCGGACCTCAGGATCGAAGCCGCAATAAGAAGAGGCAATAAAGCAGGAAAACTTGCAATTGTATTTGGATGCGGAGCCTCGCTTATTGAACTATGGGATGAACTCTGGTATATGGATGTGCCGAAGGACTGCGTCCAGGAACTCTTCCGCAGCGGCAGGGCAAATAATATAGGCTATTCAGCAGCAAACTTTGAGGAGTTCTATAAACGCTCCTATTTTATTGAATGGCCCGCTTTCAGCCGCCTGAAGAAAAGAGTGATAAACGATATCTCTGTTTTCATAGATGCACAGAATGAAGCCGACCCGGCATTTATTGACGGCCCAAGTTTCAGACACGCACTTGTCGAAATTTCCGCTTCGCCTTTCAGGGTACGCCCTTGGTTCTATCCCGGTCCCTGGGGAGGGCAGTATATGAAAGGCCATATGAGCCTGGATCAAAGCAGGCCTAACTATGCATGGTCCTTTGAACTGATTGTGCCGGAAAACGGCCTCACCTTCAGAAGCGGCAGTACCATGCTCGAGTGCTCGTTCGACTTTGTAATGTTTATGAATAACCGAAACGTTCTGGGAGAAAATGCTGCAAGGCAGTTTAAATATGAATGGCCCATCAGGTTTGATTATCTGGATACAATCGATGGAGGCAGCCTTTCAACCCAGGTCCATCCGAGACCTGATTATATTAGGCGCGAGTTCGGCGAAACATACACTCAGGACGAAACCTATTATATTGTTAACTCTAAGGCTGAATCAAAAGTGTATATCGGACTTAAAGAAGACTGCAGTCTGGAGGAATTAAGAAGTGAACTGAATAAATCCGCCCGCGAGGAAATGGAACTCGATATAGATAAATTCATCAACAGCGAACCCAGCAGGCCGCACGACCTTTTCTGCATTCCTAACGGAACCGTTCACTGCTCGGGAAGCGGCAACCTGGTGCTTGAAATAAGCGCTACTCCGTATATTTTTACTTTTAAGATTTACGATTACTTAAGACGCGACCTGGAAGGAAATCTGCGACCGATAAATATTGAACGCGGACTTAAGAATATCAGGCCTGAAAGAAAAGGAGAATGGGTAAGAAATAACCTCGTTGCAAAACCGGAGGTTATTGCTTCAGGCAGCGACTGGCAGTTATTAGAACTTTATAACAAGCCGTTTACTTTTTATAAGATACTGCGCCTGGAGTTTTCTAACAGCTACGAACTGAATACCAACGGCATGGCTTATACAATAAACCTGGTGGAAGGTGAATCAATAGAAGTTAATGCAGCCAACGGACGCAAAAGCTCTCTTGCATACCTTGAAACAATGGTGGTTCCGGCTGCAGCAGAAAAAGTGACCTTTAGGAACACGGGTAAAAAACCGTGCAAGCTTATACTGGTTCATATTAAACCTGAGACCGGAATATCGGCTCCTCTTAATGACCCTAATTAAAAGGAAATTAAATAATTAAAATTAGCCTGTTAAGGATTATATGGATATAAAGGAAATACTGGTGCTTCACCACAGCCACCTGGATGTTGGCTATACTCACACTCAGCCCATTGTCTGGGAGCTTCAGAGAGAATTCATAGACCATGCTCTTGAAATGCTCGCGGAAACCGAAAACTGGCCCCATAATTCGGCTCCCAAATGGACTATTGAAGTAACCGCGCAGGTGTTAAAATGGCTTGAGACCGCAAGCCGGGATAAAATTGAAAAGCTCAAATATTTTATTGCAAAAGGTCGCGTGGGAATTTCAGGACTTGAATTCAATACTACTCCCATGTGCTCGGCTGAACAGCTCGTTAAACAGCTTGAACCAGTTAAGAAGTTAAGAAAGCTCTTAAACATTGAAATCAAGACTGTAAACCAGCACGATGTGGACGGAGTTCCATGGCCGGCAGTTGATATTCTTCAGGATGCAGGAATTGAACTCCTCATTATGGCAGTTAATATTCATCTTGGCGGGCCAATTAAAAACCGGCCCTCTGTCTTTAAGTGGAGAGGCCCCTCGGGCAGGGAAATCTATGTTATGAACGGCGCCCACTATACGATGTTCGACCAGCTCCTATATACCTGGGAAAACAGCGTGGAGCGCATGAAAGAAGGCCTTGAGGTATATCTTGAACACCTGCGTAAAATGAATTATAATAATGACTTCATTTACCTTACTACTGCAGCTGCACCGGTATGCTGGGATAATTCACCTCCAAGCACCGACGTCGCAAAACTCATCGGCGAGTGGAACAGCCGCGGCATGGAACCTAAAATAAGATACATTACGCCCAATGAACTCCTGGAAAGAATTAAAGCCCAGCCCGAAGAAAATATTGAAGTGCGCACGGGCGACTGGACAGACTACTGGAACTTCGGCGCCGCAAGTACGGCAGACGTTACAAAAACAAATACCATGGCCAAGGCAAAACTCTTTAAGGCCGATATGCTTAACGCATTCTCGCCCGTAAGTAAGAGTTACTACAAGACACTGGCTGAACAGACATGGCGCCACATAAATCTCTTTGATGAGCATACCTGGGGATCTTTTAACTCAATGGATCCGGATAATGTATTCTCTAAGGCGCAGTCGAATATTAAGGACCACGATGCATTTGAGGCAAATGAGAAAGCGGAATATCTCCTTGTAGACCAGCTGGAAGAGTTTACATCTAACCCTAAGTCGTGCAGCACTCAGCAGGGAATTGCCGCTATAAATCTAACCGGCATGACTGTTAAGGAATATGTAAGAGTACCCGACTGGTGGCATCTTGAAGGCAAGAGGCTCCGCACTTCACGCTTCGGCTGGGAAACAAGATACAACCAGCCAAAGAACGCCCCGCTTTATGGCCCGGTTGAGCTGGAACCTTATTCTTATAAGTTCGTTTCTTTTAATGATCTTCCTAAAGCCGAAACTGATGAATCGTTAAAAGAAGGGGAGATTACTGAGGATTCAGTTGCACGCAGGCTTAACATACTTGAACTGGAACGTGAGAAAACGGCCACAAAGTTTATCGAGTCGGAATTTTACCGCCTCGAATTTAATCCCGTAAATTTAAGAATAAGCAGGGTATATGATAAGATAAACAAGCGCGATATCCTTAATGATGAACATAGCTATACATTCTTCCAGTTTGTAAGGGAAAAGACCGACCCCTTGTTCCGCGACGACAGGCGTGCCTACTACTCGCGTGAGCTTGAAAAAGAGCAGTTCGATATTTCATGCTGGAAAACTGACTGGAAAAAAGTTTATGAAACAGCTTCAAAGCCTCTGGGCTATGAAATTGAAAAAACACCGGAAGGCATTTCCGTAACATTATCGTTTGAAGCTCCTGGCGTAGAAAATCTGAAACAGAAAATAATGCTTAACGCAAAAAGGCCCCTTATTTCTCTTAAGGCTTCTTTCTACAAAAAAGAAGTAAGAACGCCGGAATCTGTCTATTTTGTTTTTCCGCTTAAGCTGGGAAAAAACTGGAAATGCAGCTTCGATACCGCCGGCGTGCCAACTGAACTTGACACAGAGCAGCTTGAAGGTTCAAGCCGCGACTGGTTCACGGTTGAGTCATATGCCGCAATGTACGATAAATCCTTTGGTGCTGCACTCTTTTGTCCCGACGCACCTATGGTTCAGGCCGGAGACTTTAACTTTGGAAGAAGGAGTAAGAGCATTGAAAGAAAAGAAAATCCGGTGCTCCTTGCATGGCCTATGAATAACTACTGGGATACTAACTTCCGCCCCTCGCAGCCTGGATTTGTGGAACTTGAATATCATTTAACGACATTTAATAAGTTTAATCCTGCCCTGGTAAAAACAGAAGGCGATTCCTTAAAGGTCAGATCCGAGGTTCACCCGGCAATGTCGCTTCCTGAAAAGAGGAGCGGAAAGTTCTTTGAAATCAGTAATGATTCAGTACATGTATTGTACGCAAGAAAATCTGCAGATGAAAATTCCATCCTGTTCAGGCTTATTAACTATTCAGGAAAGCCTGAAACAGCGGCATTAACGCTTTCCGGGGAAAAATACAAAAAAGCAGAGCTCGTTGATCTGATGGAAAATGTAATTAAGGATCTGCAGGTAATGGATAACAGAGTTGAACTTACACTGGACAGCAGAAAAGTTGTATCTTTGAAATTTACTACTGAGAACTGATATAAGGTGATGTCAGTCCACTTAAAAGGACTGACATCCATTTTATATAGCTTGTTTAGTATTTAGTCGTGTCACTCTGATTGTGCATGTCATTCTGACGGTTCATATCATTTTGATTTTGCATGTCATTTTTATTCTGCGGATTCTGTTTCAATGATGAAAATACCTTGTCCTTCACATCACTCCACCACTGCCCCTTGATCTGTTCATATCTGGATGTCTGGACATCATCATCAAATACGTCCTTTATTTTACCGTCGGCTTTTTTATCGGCATCTCTGTAATCCGACATTAAATCGGAGGGTGTTCCTGTATAGTACTGATCTACTTTATCTCCCAGGATATTTTTCATGTCCACTTTTGCAGTGCTGCTGCCGGTAGCATCCTGATCTTCAGTTGTTTTCGGATGTTTCTCATAATAGTCGGCTCTGGCTTCAGCTATACTATTGCGGTAATTCTTCAGTACCTCTGCTATTTTCACAGCCTTGTCAGATGACAGGCCGGTTTGATTTATCAGCTCGTTTGCAAGCGTCGCAGCTTCGGTATTAAAGGACAGGTCCTGCGACCTTGGTGACGACTTCGATTGCTGTGACGTCGAGGGTTCCTTCGGTGAAGGTATTGTAGTCGGTGCAGGTATTGAAGGTGACTGCACCTTGACACTATCCTGAGCAAAAGCGGCAGCGCTCACAATTAAGAACATAACAAAGAACCACAGTACTTTAGGGACGCGATTTATTTCTCTCATTTTTCTTCTCCTTATTTGTTTGAAGATCATTTGTTCTTTTTCGGGATGAAATCTTTTCATCCCTCCAAAGCATATATTAGCTTAGGCATTTTAAGCGTGATCATCAAGTCAATTGCCTCTGCGGAAAGATCCTGAACCTTTAAAATAAAAAAAACCTCATTCTGCTTTGAAAATGAGGTTTTTTATTAAACATTCCGGCATGTACTAATTTGCACCTGCGCCGTTTTGCTGCTGCAGGGGCAATTCCTTCTTTACTATCTGCGGCTTGCTGAAAATGATGTTCTGAAGCGCGCTGGTAATTCCATAAATATCGGACTTGTCCGAGTTGCAGAGGAGTATTATTACCGCATGCCTGTCGAGGTACCTTGTAATAATGGATAAGAATCCGTAAATGTTCCCCACGTGGGATACAGTGTTTGAAGTTGTCCCGTCGGCGAGCGTGAGTTTTTTGCTCTCCCATCCATAACCGTAGCCGCCGAGGTTCGGAGTGAACATGAGGTCGCGCATTTTATTGGGAAGCAGCTTGTCGGTATAGAGCGCCCTGTCCCAGAGATAAAGATCCTTAACGGTTGAGATAATATCTCCTGTAGCAAGAGCGGTGGACATATTGCGGTATGTGGCGTTCTGGTAGCCGGCGTCGGTTTTTTCATATCCGCTTGCCCTGTTCTTTTCAATTTTTCTCTGGTTATCCACGGCTGTATTTTTCATGCCGATGCGGTCGAATATTCTTTTTTTAACGAGGTCCTCGTATGGTTCGCCGGTTATTTTCTCGAGCATAACTCCAAGCACATAATAGTTGAAACTTGAGTAGTTATATTTCGTTCCCGGTTCAAAAAGCAGCGGCCGGTCCCAGAAGAGCTTTATAAAGTCTGCATGATTGTAGGGAATAAAGCTGTAGTACTGAAAAAAGTGCGGCACAAAGTCGTAATGCCCCATGCCCGAAGTATGGGAAAGCAGGTTGTGGATTGATATTCTGCTCCCGTTTTTCTGAGGGTAATCGGGTATATAGCTGGTGATCCTGGCGTTCAGTTTTACCTTTCCTTCTTCAACCTGCTGCATAACAAGGAGGGAAGTAAAAGTTTTTGTAATTGAGGCAATTCTGAATTTTGTTTCCGGTGTATTAGGAACGCCAAGCTCAATATTGGCGTAGCCGAAACCTTTTTCGTACAATATACCTGAATCATCCCCTATAAGTACAGAGCCCTGGAATTTCCCGGAGTTGTAGTATTCGGTTAATAATTTGTCGATTTCCTGAGTTTTTGTGTTTTGTGCAAATGAAATGCCTGAAAGTGCCTGCAGGACCAACAGCGCGGAAATAAATAGCAGAAGCTGTAATCGTAGATTTTTCAAAAGAACCGTTCCCTGTTAAAATTTATTAAAGACTGAACCAGCATTAAAGCTTTATATATGCTGCCGAAATTATCAAAATATTTCGATTTATTCCACGCAATTTATAGGAGGCTGATACCTTGACCTCAAGAATTTTAAATGGTATGTTTACTCCCACTGTTAGGATATTAATTTATAATGATTTAGGGAGTAATTTGAAAAGAATTTTTACAATCCGGCTGCTGTTATTTTTTGTTCTGCTTTCCTCATCTTTGTTTGCTCAGGGAGCAGGCACTTACTACGACGCAATTTCAACTTCAAGCACT
>JBLNAZ010000176.1:0-4803 GCA_050259615.1 Syntrophomonadaceae bacterium
GGCAGCCATACGTTCATCTTTAATTATAAGCCCGAACAGAAACTTTTTGTTATAGATCCTAAGCTTATAAGGCATATTGTCTCAAATCTGCTTTCAAATGCCGTAAAGTACTCGCCTGACGGCGGGAAAGTGATTCTGAATGTGACAGCTGAGAATAATAACATCCTTATAGACGTAATTGACGAAGGCATTGGAATTCCCGAGGTGGATAAAGGAAGACTCTTTGAGCCGTTTTACCGCGCAGGCAATACAGCTGCAATTCACGGCACGGGACTCGGAATGTCGATTGTAAAAAGGTCGGTTGAGCTTCATAACGGACAGCTTAGTATCGACAGCGAGGAAAACAGGGGGACTTCAGTCCATGTTAATATTCCATTTAAATAGACAAAATCTCATATAACTTTTGGCGCTGAATAAAGGCCCGCAAAATATAGTCCGGTTTCAGGCCGGAGGGGAATAACTCATTATGAAGAAAATACTTGTAATAGAAGATGAGCATTCTGTAAGAACAAGCATAAGGGACCTGCTGGAAGAAAAAAACTACAAGGTTTTCTCGGCCAGCGACGGAAAAGAAGGTCTGTCACTTGCAGGTGAGATCCTCCCCGATCTCATAATCTGCGATATAATGATGCCTTTTATGAACGGCTATGAAGTGATACGCGAACTCTCCAAAAGCAATAATACTGCGGCTATACCTTTTATTTTTCTTACCGCAAAGGCCGAAATGCCCGATATGAGAATGGGCATGGAGCTGGGTGCCGATGACTACCTTGTAAAACCCTTCAGGGCGCTTCACCTTCTGAACGCAATTGAAGCAAGGCTTAGCAAATCTGAAAAGATCAGGGAAATATTCTCCCTTCAGATGCCTGAAGTGGAAAAAGAGGCCCCGAGAACACTCCGCGAGGATGAAAGGCTCTTTTTATCCTCAGGTCCGAAGGCGCAGTTTATAAAAGTAGGCGACATTGTATGCATCTGTGCCGAAAGCGAATATTCGAATGTTTACCTTTCCGGCGGTGGCAAAGTATTTATTCACCGCCTCTTAAAGGAATGGGAAGAGATTCTTCCGCAGTCATCGTTCCTGAGAATTCACCGCTCCACAATAATTAATCTTAATTTCATTGAGAAGGTGGAGAAGTGGTATCAGCGCTCCTTTATCGTAAAACTCAAAGGAATAACCGAACCCTTTACCATCAGCCAGCGCTACGCCTCCAGAATAAAAAGCCAGATTCTGAATTAATGTCTAATTCTAATATATGATGAATCCTCCGCAAGGATTCGCGCGTCAACTTAATACATAGGTTTTTGGGATTCAAAATCCCGCAAGGGATTTCATATTTGTAGCCCAGGGTTTGCCAGCCCCCGCCTGTAAGGCGGGTGGCCAAAACCCTGGGAAACGGAGATCCCCCACACAAAAAAAACCCCGCCCAGGGGTTTTATATTTTTATTCCGGCCGTATCCTATACATGAAATCCCCTGCCTGCCGGCAGGCATGGCTTCCGGGATTTTGAATCCCAGTGTTCTGCACCTTCACCGCCCCCGCGCCGCGCTTACTTTCCTTATGTTGCGCTTACTGAATTGTTATTCCAAACCGGCGCTTTCATCGTTAATATTGCACCGGAAACAATAATTAATTCTGAGAGCAAAAATGGAAAGAATACTCGTCATAGAAGATGAAGAAAGTGTAAGAACAAGCATATGCGACCTGCTTACTGGCGTGGGCTACGACGTCCTGGAAGCCGGAAACGGACGCTCGGGACTCGAGCTGATTAATACGAACTACCCCGACCTTATTATTTCAGATATAATGATGCCCGAAATGGATGGGCATGCCGTGCTTGAGGAGGTGCAGAAAAACCCCCTCACCTCTGCAATCCCTTTTATATTCCTGACCGCAAAGGTTAACCTTTCGGATATGAGAACGGCAATGAATATGGGGGCCGACGACTATATAACTAAGCCCTTCAGACTCGGCGACCTGCTTAAAGCAATTAACACCCGTCTGGAGAAAAAAAGAAGGCTCGACGAAAAAATAAAAAATATAACCGACAATATTACAAAATATATACCCCATGAGCTGAGAACCCCGCTGGTCTCAATTGCCGGCTTTTCTGACATCATAATGAATGATTTCGAACTCCTTAAACCCGAGGAGATCATTGCAATTGTAGGAAGAATTAAAAACGGCAGCCTCAGACTCCACGCCACTATAGAAAAGTTCCTCACATACCTGGAAACAGAACTGATTGCAAAAAACCCCGGGTTCAGAATGCAGTGCTTTAATACTGTACTGAAAAACCCGGGCGATATGATAAAAATATCGGCTCTTAATCTGATCTCTAAAACCGGAAGAAAAGAAGATTTTCAGATCCTGCGTGAGTCTGACTCCCCGGCGTATGTAACTTCTTTCTTCCTGGATATTATAATAACAGGACTTCTGGATAATTCACTCAAATTCTCGGAACCCGGAAGTGCTGTTAATTTAAGCTCATTCTGCGAAAACGGATTCTATACAATTCAGATGGAAGACTTCGGAACAGGAATGACGCGCGAACAGATAGCCCTGGTCGCCCCTTTTACACAGTTTAACCGCGATTATGTCCAGCAGAGCGGCAATGGACTGGGGCTCGCAGCAATCAAAAATATAATGGACATATGCGGCGGATCAATGGATATTGAAAGCCGCCCCGGCGAATATACAAAAGTATCTGTCTCCCTCAGGGCGGCAGAAACAGAATAATTTTTAATTGAAAATATAAACCTAATTAAACATTCAAGAAATGAGAGGTAATTATGAAATGGTTTATTAATCTTAACCTGAAAACAAAACTCCTTCTGGGTTTCTCTATGATCTCTGTAATTGCTGCGGTAATTGGATTTGAAGGAATATCAAAGATAAAGAAAATTGATTCGCAGGATACTATGATGTACGAAAAAATGGTGATCCCTGTTTCACAGCTTCAGAAAATGACAGATTCATTTCAGAAAATTAGAATCTATGCCCGCGATATGATCATTGCCGACAGCCCGTCGGAAGTGAGCAGGCTGGCTGGACTGGTGGAAGAAGAAAAGTCAAATATCAGCAGGCTTTCGGATTCATTTGAAAAAACGCTCATTGCAGAAAAAGGACGGGCCGCATTCGCAAAGTTCAAGGAGGCTTACAACCAGTATATTCCAAAGCTTGACCACGTTGTGTCTCTTGCAAAAACAAACAGCGACGCAGAAGCAACTGCAGAGCTGTATGGAGCAATGGGAACAGAAGCAAAAAATGCGGCACAGGCCTTTGATAATGCGGTGGCCACAAAGCTTGAAGTTGCAAAAGAGCTTTCAGACGGCAATACAGATATTGCTGATAATGCAGCTGCCTTAATGATTGCTTTAATAGCGCTCGGCATCGCTTTATCCACTTTCCTTTCAATTTATATCGCAAGATACGTTTCCAAAGGCGTTAACCAGGTGCTCGACCGATTCGGGAGCCTCGAAAAGATATGCCTTACGAACCTTGAAAAAGGGAGTTCGGAACTTGTGCAGGGCAACCTTAATTTCTCAATAGAAACAGGTACTAAGCCGCTTGAAGTATATTCTAAGGATGAGATAGGCACACTCTCAGCAAAGCTGAACGAAATAATCAAGAAAGTCCAGGCAACTGTGGCTTCTGTTGAAAATGCGGTCGGCAAGATCCGCGAGGTCATCTCCGAATCCAACCGCCTGGTGGATGCAGCCGTGCATGGCAACCTTTCGGCCAGGGGAAACAGCAATAACTTTAAGGGCGGTTACAGGGAACTGGTTGAGGGACTTAATAAAACTTTTGAAGCTGTCGTTGAACCTATAAATGATTCCGGAAAACTGCTTGAAGTGCTGGCTTCAGGAAACCTTACTGCAAGAATGACTGGCGACTATGCAGGCGACTATTCGAAAATAAAGAACAGCATTAACTCTCTGGCCGATTCGTTCTGCGAAGCCCTCAGCGAAGTTGATGAAGCCGTTCAGGCCACTGCAAGCGCCGCCAGTGAGATTTCAAGCTCATCTGAACAGATGGCAGCAGGCAGCCAGGAGCAGAGCCAGCAGGCTACTGAAATTGCAGGAGCAGTTGAACAGATGACCAGGACAATATTTGAAACTACCAAAGATGTAAATGAAGCCCTCAGAATTTCACAGATGACCAGCGAAGCCGCTAAAAACGGAGTGGCAAAAGTAGAAGATACTAAGAAAGGTATGGATAAGATCGTTGAGTCGTCAAAGAATACATCAGGCATTATGGCATCTTTAACTGGCAAGACAGACCAGATAGGCGAGATTACACAGGTAATTGACGACATTGCCGACCAGACAAACCTTCTTGCACTTAATGCCGCAATCGAGGCTGCACGTGCAGGCGAGCAGGGAAGGGGATTTGCAGTTGTGGCCGATGAAGTGAGGAAACTTGCAGAACGTACAACCAAAGCAACAAAAGAAATAGCTGAGACAATAAAGGCTATTCAGAAGGAAGCCAAAGAAGCTGACGCGGCAATGCACGAATCGAATGTGGTTGTTCATGAGGGCATGAAACTTACTGAAGAGGTGGACGTGGTGCTTAGAGAGATATTCACCGGCGCCGACAGGTCGGCAGGCATAATAAACCAGGTTGCAGCTGCAAGCGAGGAAGAATCGAGCGCTGCAGAACAGATATCAAAAAATATCGAGGGCATTTCATCCGTTACACAGCAGAGTGCCGCAGGAACAGAGCAGATTGCCCGCGCAGCGGAAGACCTTAACCGCCTGACAGTAAACCTCCAGGAGCTTATAGGAAGATTCAAGCTGAGAGAA
>JBLNAZ010000177.1:0-9827 GCA_050259615.1 Syntrophomonadaceae bacterium
TGGGCCTGAACCTTGAAACTCTGTACTGTGGAATAATAGCCGTACTGTCCCTGTGTGGTCTTTAGCCTTACCCTCACGTAATATGTCTTGCCTCCACTTAGTCCCGTTACTTCCTGCTGAATGGCACTTATGTTGTCTTTCTGGAATGTAATAGTACTGAAGTCATACTGTTCTGATACCTGGAGGTGATACCTGGCTCCCGGGTAGTAGCTCGTAATGTACCAGGTTACAATGGGTGCAGTGGTATAAACAGTTATTCCTCCTACGGGGTAGGATATAGCAGGAATCGGGGCTCCTGGATCTAATTCCCGGATAAAAACCCATGCCGCTCCCTTCCTGCTGTTATCATAGATCCCCCCTGCTATTATTGTATTCCCGTCATAGGAAATTGCAGCGGAATAACCTATAAATGTGGTTCCGGAAATTCCTGCTCCAACGAGCTTATTTCCAAGCTGTGTCCAGGTTCCGCCTGCTCTTGAAAACACCCATACAGCTCCTTTTCCGTTATCATCCTGAGCTCCTCCGACAACAGCCGTATTACCATCTGAAGATAGAGATACAGCGGAACCCTGCAATGCTTGTCCAATGCTGCCAGTTCCTACAATTTTACTCTGCTGAGTCCATGTCCCGCCTGCTCTTGTAAATATCCAGGCCGCACCAACTCTTCCATTATTGCCTTGTCCTCCAATAATAGCTGTATTTCCATCGGCGGAAATATCCGCTGAAACACCCAGTAAATCATTTGCTGCAGCTCCGGTACCAACAAGTCTGGAGCCCTGCTGAGTCCATACACCGCCAGATCTTGTAAAGATCCATGCTCCTCCTGTGCTATTGGAATAATATGCTCCTCCAACAATAGCTGTATTGCCATCGCCTGAAAGTGACACTGCGGTACCCAGACCAGCAGTGCCAGTAACATCTGTACTGACAAGCTTGCTGCCCTGCTGAGTCCATACACCACTAGATCTTGTGAAGACCCATGCCGCTCCATTTCTATTATTATCATTGCTTCCCCCTACAATGGCTGTATTCCCATCTGAGGATAAAGCTACGGAACTCCCCTGCAGAGAGCTGCCGGCGGCACCAGTTCCCACAAGTTTGCTGCCCTGCTGAGTCCATACTCCGCCAGATCTTGTAAATATCCAGGCTGCACCAATGTTGCTGTTATCAGTATAGCCGCCAATAATAACCGTATTTCCGTCTCCAGAAATTCCCACAGAATATCCCTGGTGTGCAGATCCCGCAGCACCCGTTCCCACGAGTTTGCTGCCCTGCTGAGTCCATACTCCGTTTTGTCTTACAAAGATCCATGCCGCACCAATATTATTGTCGGCATAACCTCCTACAATTGCCGTATTGCCATCTGCTGAAATTGCCACTGAAGAGCCTGATACAGATCCTACCGCTGCATCGTTTCCAACAAGTTTATCCCCCTGCTGTGTAAACTGTGCATTTAGATAACCCGTGAAAACAAGAATCATAAAAGCTGTTACAAATCCTAAATATCTTTTCATATATCACCTGCCGCGTTTTGAATTATAATTTTTTAAATAATTCGTCTGCTGCTAATTGGTAAGAAAAGATGATAAAGGATGACATCTTTTATTTTAATCGGACAGGCATTATTAAGTTGGAAATTAATGAAAACGTCTTTATTGACAGCTTTCATTGGAATTTCACCTGATGAAAGTTATAAGGGATAGACAGATTAGTGTCAGTCTGCGCACCTAATATTATCTAATATAATAACTCTTATCAATGGGATTATTTAGTTCCGATGATCTTTAGAATAGTATTTTGCCATGAGGCACCCGTTCATATTCAGGAACCTGAACGAATAGGTTAAATTCCCATATTCGCCAGAACAGTTGCAATATAGTTTACCGTTTCCACCAGTTTCGGGTGCGATACCTCAAAATCCTTTACAGAATCCGAGAGCGAGTCAATTTCTGATTTCAGAAGGTTTGGATTTCTCTCTTCCTTGATTGCCTCATCTGCCGAGCGCTCTATGGAGCCGGCGATATTTTCAGCGTGTTCGCTGTGAGTTTTTGACAGTTCCGTAATTTCGGGATTCAGTTTTGCCAGCAGCCCGAGTAGTTCAATTTTATTTTCTTCGCTCAGTGATCTGTTAGCCCGTATCTTCTCTTTAATTTTCTCAATTGTATCCTCGATCATTTTTTACCCCTATTCAGTGATAAACCCATCAGAACATCTCTGTAGATTTTAAGATATCAGAAATAAATCATAATATTTATAACATGTCAGAATGCAACCCATGCAAGCAGAAACAAATTATTGTTATCCGATGCCTTTCTTCCCGAGCCGTCATAATTATCTGTGCCGCCATTAAATTTACTATAAGCAATGTATTGAAGCGCTAATTTTGTATTAAGCCATGGCAGATAATCGAATTCGAAAATAAGGCCTCTGCTGTTTGGGGATCCGTTAGCACTTCCGCTTACGCTTGCAGGAGCGTACAATGCCGCATTGTCATCCCCAGTTATTGAAAAATACCCCAGTGAAAATCCGATCTGTGAATGAAAAGAGAGGTTAACGACAGCATTAAATGAATTTAATGCAGTCGAAGTACCGGATGCAGCCGGATTAATAGCAGATGAATCTGGAGAAAGTGTTTCATGAATGTAAGATCCGTGAGCTGTAATAATATTATTATCTCCAATGGGTTTTTCAATATTAAGATCAAAGCCTATATCCGTATACTTATTTGTTAGGCCGGTTACCCCGGCGGCATATTGATTTGCCGACATACCGAATGTACCAATTTCAACATAATAGTCATAAATTTGCTGCTGCAAGGCCACGCGCCAATATGGAGCAAGGCTTTTCAGCACACCGGTTGATGAACTGTCAGGCGGATTATGGCCTCCCTGAACTGCAGATTTATACATACTGATCTCTGCATAAATCAGGTCTTTCCAAAGGCTGTAGACTCCCAGGCCCAGAACCTTTTGAGAGAGCCCTCCTTCAAGTAATGTTGCTGCCGCAATAGAAGGTGATGCAGCCGAACCGGCAAAAGGAAATCTCCATGCCGGCAGGCTGTTCCAGAGGTCCTGAACGGTTGGATTATTGTTCAAATCAATACCGTAGATTAGTCCTTCAGAAAACAGTTCGGTTTGATCCGCGAAACGCAAATCTGCATTGTCCATTCCAATAGTGCCGCTTTGCTGATCGTAAGTTATCTGGAAAAATCCTCCGATCTTGGGAGTTAAGGAACCTGCCAGAAAAAGGCTCAGCTGCTGAGGGAAGGAAAAGTTACCATTCTGAGTGCCGGGCTGTTCTTTATTTGTATAAGAATAAGATGCCATAATCATACCGGAGACAGGCGGGCTATTGGGCAGACGCATAATGACAGTTTCGCTATCGGACATTGCCTGTACAGAGCTTACACTGACTAAAGAGTAGCCCATACGCTTAAATTGCCTTCCGAAGACATTAAGTTCCGGGAAGATAGTATGGCATGTATTGCAGCTTAAGCCAGTTTGCCTTGCAAAGCTTGGAATTGCAAATGTATAATCTGAATTTATCAGTAAAATAAATATTGCTGTAAATACAGATGTTAAAACAAATTGTATAACTGTTTTCAACAAGTTACCCCCCTTCAATTTGTTTATTTTTTCTCCAATTGACGGATATAATTTACAAGAGACCAGCGTTGTTTATCAGAAAGTGTAGACTGCCAGGAAATCATTGGAGGTTTTCCTGTGGTGATTTTCCAGTAAATAGCCCCATCGGTTTGGGCCTGAACTTGTTTGGCGGTTAAGTTTTTAGGTTTTGGAACCAAAGAAGCTGCTGCTACGCCATTGCCTGCGCCCTCATTGCCGTGACAGCTCACACAATAAGTAGTAAATAAAGCTTTTCCATCTTTTGTTGCCTTAGCGTTTCCTTTCATCGGGTTTTTTAATTTATCTGCACTTTCAGGAGCTGCCCAATTTGTACCGCCAATCTGGGGATTCTCCTTTAGAAGATTATTATAAGTTAATATTTTATTCCCCACAGAAATCATAAAGATTACTGCCAAAATGCCCAAAACAGATCCCGCATTGTTTTTTAGTTTTTCTATATTTTTCATTTTTTCTCTCATAAATCGTGGTACCTATCAGATACTATGTACGTTTCCGAATAAAAACAAGTCTATTTGTCCGATCATATATTTAACGGGTTAAATTTTGAAGTAAAATAAGCAGTTAAAAACTGAAGTTTCTGATAAATAGAAAACGATGTTTTACTTAAAAGATCTGACCCGTCAGACTGAATCTCAGCATAAAAGAAAAATTTAACTGAAATCTTAATTAATGATAGCTATATTGCGCCCGCCGATTAATATTTTTTTAATATTTCAGCGAATGACACAACCTTTTACCTCTTAAACCTGTATAGCTATATATAAATGGATAACACTGAAAAAAATATGACCAGGTATTCCGATGAGGACCTAATGGCTCTTGTAACCGAAAGGAATACCAAAGCCTTAAAAGTCCTGTACGACAGGTACGGTAAAAGTGTATATAATTTTATACTGCGCTATACGAATAACCGGGAGATAGCAGAAGATCTTCTTCAGGAGACTTTTACAAAGGCCTGGTTTGCATCTCATAGTTTTAACCCTGAAAAAGGGGCTTTTAAGTCGTGGCTGTTCACAATCGGAATAAATATAACCCGTAACGAGATGGTAAAGAAGCGTTACAGTTATCCGCATATTGACCTTGAGAATGTGATAGCGGAAGATGAATCCTATGGAAAAGAGGAAAAGGAACCTGCCGGATCTTTTCTGGAATATACAGAGCTTAAAGACACAATAGCCAGTGCGCTTGAACAGTTAAGCCCTTTTCTGAAAGAAGTTATTATTCTGAAGCATTACCAGAATATGAAGTTTTCAGAGATTGCCGAAATAACAAACACACCGGAAGGAACATTAAAAGCCAGATTCCATAAGGCCTTGGGTCAGTTAAAAAAGATTTTGCAAAAGACGGAGTACTGAAATGTATTGCGAAAATAAAAATCATTTACTGGATCTTTACTTCCTTGAAGGCAGTGAAGAAGAGCACGCAGAAATGACGGAACATATTAAACACTGCGGAAACTGCAGGGAATACCTGGAAAGCCTTACTGAAACAATGGATATGCTTTCAGAATTGAAAGAGGAAGAGCCGGGAAAGGACCTGTTCAGTAATATTCTCTCGGAAGTTTCCGTATCTGTCCCGAAACCATCTAAAAAGAGAACCGGCGTGGAACTGGTTCCTGTACTTCAGATCGCATTCGGTGAAATATTTTTATTCTCACTTATCTATTTTATTAAAATGCAGATAACACTGCTGCCCTTCTGGAAAATTATAGAAAGGAATTGGATAATCCAGTCCCTGGGAGATGCCGGTGTGTCTGTTGTACTTGTACTTGTTGCAGGATCATTTATAACACTTGCCATGGCACCGATACTTCTGATGGAGTCGGACAGAAAAAACAGTTTCAATTAAAATATATTATTCGGAGAAAGTATGAGCAAAAGAATATTAATTCGCAAATTTGCAATTCCTGCGGCAATAGTTGCGGGGGTCTCAATTATTATTTTACTGGCAACAATACCTATTTATAATGCACAGTATAACAATCATAAAGAGGAGTTCAGGAAATATATCACTTCCTTTATGGATAAGAATACAAAGTATTTAAAAGGAATTGCTTCCAAAATTAAATCATCACAGCCCGATCCGGTTCTGGTTAACGAGCTTCAGTCGGAATACATGATAGAGCATCAGAAAGCCGGTGAGCCTAAAAAATATTTATGGATGTCTTCCATGACGGGCGATTTTCTATTCGGAGTGCCGTCGGCTGATTTTCAAAAGACAAACGAAGCTTTCGATAAATACCGCGACAGAATAAAAGCCGATGAAAACTACCGCGACAGGAATGACTTTTTAACCAAACTGGTAGATAAAGCAGACAGAGTGGACTACTCGCAATTTGAAAGAACCGAACGGCCGGAAAGGTGGGAGGAAGAGGACAGCTGGCGTTTTTTCAAAGGTGATAACAATAGGTCGCTTCTTCAGCCGGCAACGACGAGCTTTTCAACTCCTGTATATGATGCCGGCGGAAAACTTATCGGCAGATTATTCATGAAGGTTGATGACAGGGTAAACGAAAAATTGTATTACAACGAGTGGAGATTTGAAAGAAGTGATCTTGGCGATGCCCTGAGAATCATTCCGACAATATTGCTTGTCATTTCCGGAATATTCCTCTGGTTTTTACTTCCCACCTGGGTTTACGTGGATGCAAAGGAACGTGATGTAAAAACCCCTGGTATATGGGCATTTCTAACTTTGATTTCATTATTTTTTGGTCTGACGATTTACCTGATAACAAGACCGGACACGCTGAAGTCATCCACATGTCCGGAGTGCAAAGGCGAACTAAACGGGACGAGAGCCTACTGTCCGCATTGCGGATTTGATCTGTCAAACAATTTCTGCCAGCAGTGCCAGTATCCTATAAAGCCCGAATGGCAGTACTGTCCCGACTGCCGTTCAGACTTAAAGAATAATAAAAAGCACCGTCATGAAATAAGCAGCGAGGAGATGGTTTAAAAGGAATATTTCACGTCAGGTATCCATAAGGGGCCGCCGGAGTAATAACCCGCGCGGCCTCTTTTTTTCATTTCACTATCATTAGCCTCTGTAACCAGCAATTATTCAAATTTCCCGTTGCAAAAAAATATAAATCAGATTAATTTGCCCTTGCTTTCCTTCCATACAATTAATTAAAACAAAACGAAAGGGGTTCCTATGAAAAGATCACTTTTTACCGTTACCTTGACACTTATTATTTTATCTTCAGCCTTCATTTCAGCACAGGAAAATCAGCAGGATATGATGAAAGCCTGGCAGGAATATATGACTCCCGGACAGATGCATCAGATGCTGGCCAAAGAAGTAGGCGAGTGGAAAACTGAAATAAGTATGTGGATGGACCCTGGCCAGGAACCCACAAAAGCAGAGGGCACAATGGTCTGTGAAGCTCTTTTTGACGGCAAATATTTCCAGTCAAAGCATACCAGTACATTCATGGGCATGCCGTTCAGCGGCATTGAAACATTCGGCTACGACAATGCCAAAAAGACATTCTTTACAACATGGATTGACAACATGGGAACCGGAATAATGTATCTGGAAGGCAAACTTGACGAGGCAACGCAGACAGTAATATATACCGGCACTATGACCGATCAGATGGGAAAAGTAATTAAGGTCCGTGAGACATTAAAAGTCATTGATAACGATAACATCTATTCTGAAATGTACATGGACCAGAATGGAAAGGAAGTTAAGACGATGGAAACTAAGCTGACTAGGAAAAAAGCTTAAAAAGCAAAAAAGCCTTGTAAATATTTAATTTACAAGGCTTTATAATGGCGGGGTCGACGAGGCTTCCCGCTCAGGCGGGACGACCTCCTGCTTGACAGGCTCCTTAAGGGATATTTCTGACTGGCCCGGATGGGTAAAATATAGATTATACATCTACAATCAGGCGCCGTCCTTCTTCAGGTTCATAAAAAGCATTATGAGATACTAAGTAATTATAAAGGTCATCATAATTATCAAAATGCAGGTTCTCACTGAATGCATGTGCCTTACTCAACATTTGCACAAATGGGGCTGCATCCTTTTGATTTGTCAATTTTTTTAATGTCAGCAGGTAATCATCCCGGTAAACAGTCGGAATAATAATTTTGCATTGGCTTTGGTTCACCAGCTCAGCATTCATCATTACTCTGGCAATTCTTCCGTTGCCATCTTCGAACGGGTGAACCTCACTAACTAAAAACATAATATAAACTGCCCGGGCAAAAGGATTTGTCAGTGCCTTATAATATTCAAATCCCCGCATAAGGGTACCCCGGACAAGCTTATAATCTACAAAAAATGTATTTCCTGCCCTGTTATTTCTTTCCTTGAACTGACCGGGATTTTTTTCCACACGTGCTGATAAGAGCAGCTTATGACGTTCCTGAAGTATTGATAAGAATTCGTTTTCATCGGCAGAAATGATTTTCATTTCGTTTCTGTCAGAAACCAATTGATACGTTCCAAGAACGTCGTGAGAATCGCTGCCGCGGGCATCTAATGGAACTCCGGTATCAATTATTTTCTTAGCTTCGGCCACCTCAAATACAGTACCTTCAATATAATTGGAGAAGTATGCTTCAAAGAAAGCAAAGTTTCTGAATGAACTTGCTGAAAGGTTATTTTCCGGCCTGTCCTTAAATTCCTTATTATGAAGGTAATTAAATAAGATCTCAAAAAGTTCTATTCTGTTTTTATCATATGGAAAGCCGGCAGCGCGTGCAAGAGCCACTTTTGAAGTTAATATTTTAGATGGTTTGGTAGAAAGCAGCGCTCCTATTATTCTATTAAGCAGTTCAAATTCTCTGGGCATCTCTAATATTTGTGATAGTTCCCTGGCCTTGTCGCGAATCCGGTTTAAACCATCTTCTCCGTTAATTCTCAGGATGTCATCCAGCTTTTCTTCAATTTGAGGAAGACTTAAAGATTTGGAGTCGGGACCCGTTTTTTTTGCAATCTGCAGATTTTCAAGAAATGCCCTTTCTTTGGAAGAGACATAAAGCTCTCCGAATAATTTGGTATCTCCCGCTATTGCCCCTTTCCCTTCCAGGAAATTGATAATTAGGCCGGGCAGTTTTATTTTTTTAGTATAGGAGTATGTGACAAATATATGATTCGTTGATGTTGGCCTGAATTCAAAGGCCGAGCGGTGGCTCAGTACTGCGCCCGGATATAAACTGCCCATAATCTCCAGAATATTTCTCTTAATAATTTCTGAAGGTTCTTCCTCCAGGTTGGTAGAATAGATTCTTGGAGCTATCTTCCTGACTCTCCCTTCCCTGAGCAGTTTGGAGTTTTTATATTCCTCTTTAGGATCCGACGATGAAAATATTAATTCGCTCATATATTTTTTCCAGAATAATTAGTTTTCGCACTTAATTTTATGGAAATTTTCCACAATAAGCAAGATTTTTAGGTATTTTTTCCACCATAATTGAATTTCTTAAAATTTTCCACAATAATCTGGGAATTGGATATATTTTAGGATTATTTTCCACAATAGGGACGATTTTTACAAATATTTTCCAAAATAAAATTATATGGGAGATATGGCACGTTAAGTAGGCACACTGGCGATTCAGTCTTTATAATTCAATTTGTTTATCACATCTTTGTACACAAAACCACAGGACTTATCAATATTTCCGAGAAATGATCTGACAAATGCTAAATTAGTGTGTATATCCCTTCGACCTCAGGCAGGCAAGGCTTTCTAAAAGCGGGGTCGACGAGACTTCAAAGACAAAGATTGGAAATGATCCATTCAGGCGCAATGAAACTTAAAATTGGAATTTGTCGCAATAGCCCCCGAAAATTGCCGGTTTTATGCCTCTTCGGAATGATTTTTTACTGTTATATTGTTAGGAATTAATATGAATATCACAGAAAGGACATTTGTGTGAGAGAAGGAGACAAATTCGAAATACCTGTAAAAAACAGTTCTTCAGAGCCGGCAAAAAGGTCTGTGTGGGATGAACTAAAAAATGCCGTTAGGGGAAGTGAGGCTGATTATACACAGATTGCATTAAGCAGGGCTATCTTTCTGCTTGCTGTTCCGATGATCCTGGAACTCATAATGGAATCGACCTTTGCTGTTGTTGATATCTATTTTGTAAGTTCACTCGGCCCCTCTGCAGTAGCAACTATCGGTCTGACGGAAACATATTTATTCCTTTTGTATTCGGTTGC
>JBLNAZ010000178.1:0-46122 GCA_050259615.1 Syntrophomonadaceae bacterium
GCCGCCGAAACAATTGTGCTCACGTCCAGCTTTTCACCAAGCACGATCCAGCCCAGGATAAGCGCAATAACAGGGTTTATGTAAGAGTACGTTGAAACAAAAGAAACCGGAAGATGTGTTACGGCATAAATGTAGGATGTATATCCGAAAAGTGATCCGAATACAACAAGGTAAGCAAAAGCCATCCAGCCGTGGAACCCAACGCTAAGGCCGTGCTGCTCACCCATGAAAAGGCCAAGTGCTGTCTGCAGGAAGCCTGCAACTATCATCTGGAATGCTGCGCTTGTAAGGGGAGCCACGCCGACGCGCTTATACTTGGAATAAAGTGTGCCTAAAGCCCACAGGAAAACTGCTACAAGCAGGCTTATTATTCCCCTTAGATATGATGGATCTGTAAGTGCGTTAAGGTCAGTGCCGAAAATGAAGGCTACGCCAAGAAGCCCTGTAACTAATCCCAGCAGCACTCTTAAATTAAGCCTGATTCCATGAGGCATTGCAGACTCAATTCCCACGATCCAGAAGGGGACAGTTGTAATAAGCAGTGCGGCAAGTCCGCTCGGCACAGTGGTCTCTCCATAAACCACAAGTCCGTTGCCGAAGCCCAGGAGCAATATTCCCATTACGGCAATATTCAGGAAATCCTTCAGTGTGGGCATTTCATAGCCTCTTGCCTTAAGAAAGACTATGAGCATTGCTCCGGCAATGAGCCATCTTAAACCTGCAAAGAGCATGGGAGGCCATTCTTCCACCCCGATTCTGATTGCAAGATAGGTAGTACCCCAGAGTATGCAGACGTTTACCCAGGCAAGGTATGCCTTGAAATTTTCTTTTCGCATGTAACAAGCTTCAGTATAATTTTTAAATCACTAAGATAAGCCATATTTGAGCTATCTTCAAGCAAATAGAATTTACAAGCACGCGGGGGCGTGCATTAATTTGGATACTGCTGCTCTGCAGTTTTTTCAAAATTGATAATGAAGGGGAATTTACTTAGCTTAAAATTGAAATTAATACAAGTCCGGGGTTATTTTTATGAAACCAACTTCAGGTTTCTTACTTTTTATTGCTTGTATCTGTATTTTTTTATTCTCTTTCAGTTCCATGCTTCATGCACAGAAACCATCTTATGCAAATATTGAGTATGCAAAAGTAAAGGGGGGAAGTCTCAGGCTGGATATATATCTTCCAAAGAATTCAAAGGGTAAACTGCCCCTGGTGGTGTGGATTCATGGAGGAGGATGGAAATACGGAAACAAGTCGAGCGCTTCTTCGGCTGCCGCACTGCTTGTGCCCAAAGGCTATGCAGTCGCCGGCATAAACTACCGCCTCAGCCAGGATTCAATTTTCCCCGCACAGTTAAATGACTGCAAAGCAGCCATAAGGTTTCTGAGGGCAAATGCACATACATTCAGCATCGACCCTGAAAGGATCGGCGTATGGGGTTCTTCCGCGGGCGGATACCTTTCGGCACTTCTTGGAACTACCGGAGGCATAAGGACTTCTGTAAGCGGAAACATTGTCATGAATATTGAGGGCTGCGTGGGAAATTATTTCAACGTCAGCAGCAGGGTTCAGGCCGTATGCGACTTCTACGGGCCCACGGATTTCCTGAAAATGGACGGTTTTCACCTCCAGCCTAAATCTAATGAAGCCCTTCTTATCGGAGGACCCCTGCGTAAAAATATCGACAGGTGCATGCTTGCTAACCCGATCAAGTATGTCAGCCCCGATGATCCGCCGTTTTTTATTGCACACGGGACTTTAGATCCTGTTGTGCCGTTCAGCCAGAGCGATATGCTCAATAAGGCTTTGCGGCAGGTGTTTGCAGAAAACAGAAAAGAAGTGGTCTTCTACCCCGTAAAAGACGCAATTCACGGCGGGAACGCCTTTAATTCCGAAAGCCTCCTTAAAAGAGTTGCAGCATTTTTCGACCGCAACCTGAAAAGTCCCGTTCTGGAGACTGAAAAACCTGCGGAATACGAGGAAAAATTCTATCTTCATCAGAACTATCCAAATCCCTTTCACCCTTATACCATAATCAACTACAGTATCTCAAAGGCTGAATACGTTGACCTCAAGATATTTGACTGCAAATGGCGTGAGGTGGCAAGCCTTGTAAACAGGTACGAGCTGCCCGGCAGCTACAGCATTAACTTTAACGCATCCAACGGTATCAGAAGCGGGATATACTACTACAGGCTGACAGCCGGGAAAAATGTAATGACGAGAAAAATGCTCCTCTTTAAATGAAATTAATGATTAAGGAAATCTGAGTAAGTAAAAGCCGTTTTAGTTCAATTTAAAAAAACATATAAGGGGAGGATTTAATAGTACACAGTCAGTAAGCCCGCTTAAACTTCAGTATAATCCAATGATTTTTATGCAAAGGAATCCCGCCAGCCTTGCCTGCCGGCAGGAAGGGGATTCCATGTTTGCAGCCCAGGGTTTCCCTGGAACCCTGGGTAAGGAATACCCCCCACACACCCACCCAAACTCCGTCAGGAGTTTCATGTTTTAATCTGCCCATTTCATTTTCATTTATTTGCATATCCTGTAAATATTTGCAATAATATCTTAGACTTTTCCTTATCTGAGATGACATTTAATTTGAGGATAAATACTATGGCACACACCTATTCACAAATCTACATCCACATAATCCACTCCACAATGAAAAGGCAGCCTATTATAGGAGATGACTTCAAGAGTGAACTCTGCCGCTACATTACAGGTATTGTAAAGAAAAAAGGGCAGAAGATGATTGCAATAGGCTGTGTAAGTGACCACATTCATTATTTCCTGGGGCTAAATCCCGATACCTCCATTTCAGATCTTGTCCGGGATATAAAGCACTTCTCTTCATGTTTTATCAATGAGAAGAGGCTTTCTCAGGGTAAGTTTCAGTGGCAGGAAGGCTTCGGTGCTTTTTCACATTCTCACTCACAAATTGATGGGGTTGTGAGATACATTGCAGGACAGGAGGAGCATCACAGAAGGCATTCATTTCAGGAGGAATATCTCAAGATTCTTAAACATTTCGGCGTTAGTTATGAATTGAAATATGTTTTTGATTAGAGGTCCTAAAAAAGCATGAAACCCCTGGACGGGGTTTATGGGGAAGGGGGGATCCCGTATTCCCAGGGTTTTGGCCACCCGCCTTACAGGCGGGGGCAGGCAAACCCTGGGCTACAAATATGAAATCCCTGGCGGGATTTCTAATTCCAAAATCAGTACATTGAGTTAACGCCTGGCTGACCCAGTTTGAGATTCTCTTTTCTTCTTAATCCATTAAGCCCAAAATTCTGAAGATTAATTGGATTGAAATAGTAATGCGGAATGGTATATTAAAATTATAGCTGTTTTTTAGACTAATCAGGGAAATTCTATGAGCGCTATGAATATGTACCAGGGCAGGGCGAAACCATGGGTGTGGATTACTGTGATTGTTTTCTGCCTCATCCTGCTTGCAATTATTATTTACTTTGTCTCTCAGCCTGTTGCCGAAAGAAAAATGCCCGCCACTTCGGGAAACCCGCAGGTAACTGATACCTCAGCAGCAGCACGGGGCAGGTAAATTTTTACATTTCTAGTGCCTGATTCCACGAATATCGCTAAATTGCAGGTTAATAATTGTATGATCCTGTAATATTCCGGGGAATCAAATGCGGTTACTTCTTAGGCCATTACTTTCCAGCTTTATAATACTTTTTTTCTTATTTACACCAGTCCGGGCGCAGCGACAGCTGTATAAGTCGGATGCTTTCAGCGTTTACTCCGACAGCGTTGTTCAGAATGGCTTTACTGCACTGGCCAGGTCAAGAACTGAATTAACTTCCAGTTACAAAAGCAGCTTCAGAAAGAAAACCAACAGGACTATTGTGCTTAAGTTCAGCCTCAACGGCCTTGACAATGAAAGGGCACCGGGGCAGGATCACCATTTTATTTTGAGTCCCGGGGGCAAAAGGGATACAGCGTTCTTTGTATTTGGTAAACCGGATACGGGAACTGCACATAAGAAACTGGAAGTGAAAAGTAAAACAGATTCTCTAAACCCGTACCTTCTAAAGGACGAGGATCTTTTAATACGTCTGGATATGAGGGAAGTAATCAGGGATTTTAAGCATAAAGGATACTACCAAACCTACGATAAAGAAAAATTTCCGGCTGAAAGCTTTAAGGCAGTTTATGTAGCCGGGGCAAATGAACCCTTGAACTGGAATTTCCCGGCGCTGCCTGAAAGGCCCGAGATGAGCCTGAAAGATCCTGACGGCGACGGGATCTATGAAGTGCTTATTCATTTCCCGAAAGAATTCTCTCCTGAGGAAAATAAGAACGCGGTAAAATCGTGGAGGCTTGAAAAAGACATTTCAAAGTTTCCGCAATATGAGTCTCCTGACGTCCTCACAGACGCTCTTTACAATATGGCTCTCGAAGAGATGCTGCTGGACGTAAGGCAGGACGGGGCTTTTATGGCTGGTGCACAGTGGACCGGCGTCTGGACACGCGACATAAGCTACAGCATACTGCTATCACTTGCAATAGTGAACCCCGATGCCGCAAAAACCAGCCTCATGGCAAAAGTAAAAAACGGCATGATTATTCAGGATACAGGAACCGGCGGCGCCTGGCCCGTCTCGTCCGACAGAATGACTTGGGCTCTTGCGGCATGGGAAGTCTATAAGACTACTGGGGATACCGAGTGGCTTAAGACCTCATTTGAAATAATTAAAAAGTCCGCTGAGGCCGACATGCAGAATGTACTGGACAGATCAACAGGGCTCTTCATGGGTGAATCATCTTTTCTCGACTGGCGCGAACAGACCTACCCGAGGTGGATGGACCCCAAGGATATTTATAAATCGAAAAACCTCGGCACCAATATGGTGCATTATGAAACTTACCGCATACTTTCTGAAATGGCAGGACTTCTGGGTCACTCTTCAGAAAAATACGATGCTGTTTCAAAAGGAATAAAAGAGGGGATAAATAAATATTTCTGGATGGAGGACAGGGGCTATTACGGACAGTACCTTTACGGCAGAAACTACCTGAGTCTTTCACCTAAAAGCGAAGCTTTGGGTGAAGCCTTAAGCGTGCTATTTGACGGCGCAGACACACCTAAAAGACAGAAAAAAATTATTCAGAATGTGCCCGTTACAGAATTCGGCATTCCGTGCATTTATCCTGAGATAGCGGACATACCGCCATATCATAACAATTCCGTGTGGCCTTTTGTTGAGTCGTTCTGGGCGTGGGCTTCGGCTAAAACCGGGAACGATAAGTCGGTCCTTGCTGCAATGGCATCTGTTTACAGGCCAGCGGCATTGTTCTTAACGAATAAAGAGAATCTTGTGGCTCAAACGGGCGACTACCTGGGAACGGAAATAAATTCCGACCGCCAGCTATGGAGCGTTGCAGGAAACCTCGCTCTTACGTACAGGGTAATTTACGGAATGCAGTTTACTGCGGATTCACTCGTGTTTACTCCATTTATACCAAAAGAATATGAAGGCAGTAGAACACTTAAAAATCTTAAATACCGGAATGCACTCCTTGAAATAACAATTCAAGGCTACGGTAATACTGTCGAATCTGTAACTCTGGACGGCAGGCCTTACCTAAAGGCAGCTGTTCCGGCTTCTTTAAGCGGAAGCCACAGAATTTTAATCACAATGAATAACAGCATTGCTGAAAACGGGAAGCTCAACACGAAGGAAATCCTCTTTGCACCTGAGACTCCGGTACTTAAATATGACGGCGTAAACTTAAGCTGGAACAAGCCTGAAAATGCAGTGAAGTTTGCGGTTTACAAAAACGGCATCAGGGAATTTGAAACCGGAGATACAAAGCATGAGGTAAATGGTATCGACGCCTTTATGGAATACCAGGTGTTGGCACAAGACAAGCAGGGATTGGAATCATTCTTAAGCCAGCCTGTTTCGATTTCTAAGGAAGGCGAAACTTATATTTTCCAGGCTGAGGAAACACTGCCAGCGGGTAAAAACGGAAATGAAATTGAAAGCAGATATGCAGGCTTTACAGGTAAGGGTTACCTGGTGCTGGATAAGGCTACAAACAGGGAAGTGAAGTTTACGGTTGACGTGCCAAAGACCGGTCTTTACAGCATCGATTTCAGATACTCCAACGGAAACGGCCCTATAAACACAGAAAACAAGTGTGCAATTAGGACGCTTGCTGCCGATGGCGGGACAATAGGGCCAGTAGTTATGCCGCAGAGGGGAGATGATATGTGGACCGACTGGGGTTATTCAAATTCGCTTAGTGCAAAGTTAACAAAGGGCAGACATATTCTTACATTGACATTCAGCGACTTTGACAATAATATGAATGTAGATGTAAATGGCGCACTTTTAGACGGCATGCGCCTCATCTTACTAAAATAAATTTTTATGGAAACCATAAACTACTGGATCCAGCATTACGGGTACGGAGGAATATACGTGCTCTTAATGCTTGGAATAGTAGGAGTCCCTGTCCCGGATGAAACTCTTATTGCGCTCTCGGGCTATCTGGCATATAAAGGCGAGCTTTCACTTATTCCGGCATTTTTCTCTGCCTTCCTGGGAAGTATAACGGGCATTACAATCAGCTACTTTATAGGGCGCGGCTTCGGCAAAGTAGTCCTAGAAAAATACGGGCATTACATACATCTGACGAAGGAAAGGCTGGAGAAAGCCCGTGAGTGGTTTAAGAAAATAGGGAAGTGGGCTCTTCTTTTCGGGTATTTTATTCCCGGCGTAAGGCACGTAATATCGCTTCTGGCCGGATCAACAAAAATGAATTTCCCCGAATTTGCGCTTTACACATATGTGGGGGGATTCATCTGGACCTCGACCTTTATCTCCATAGGATATTTTTTCGGGGAGAAGTGGCAGAAAATGATGGAAGCAATTCACCATCACATAATCATTTCTTCCATTGTGCTTATTGTGGTTATTACGGGTGTGATACTCTTCAGAAATTACCGGGCAAATAGAAAAAGCGGTCCCGCAAAAGAACCCGGAGCATCTGCCTGAACAGCATACCTGTTTATGTTAAAAATAATCCTATAGACGCCAGAATCATTACAAGCGTTGAAATCCATCCGATTATCTTCAATCCTTTTGAAATTGTAAATTCACCCATAACTTTTCTGTTTCCAGACATGAGCATGAGCATCACCATTACAGGACCCGCGGTTATACCGTTTATGACAGCCGACCAGAAGAGGGCTTTGATAGGATTTACCGGCGTAAAATCAATTAAAAGCCCAAGTATAATGGAAAGCGCCAGTACGGCATAGAAATTTTTAGCCCTGTTGGGCTTATGCTCAAGTCCTATTTTCCACCTGAATGCTTCACCCACTGCATAGGCTGCACTTCCGGCAAGAACAGGAATGGCAAGCAGTCCTGTGCCTATTATTCCGGCACTAAAAAGAAGAAATGAGAATTCACCGGCAAGCGGCTTTAATGCGGCGGCGGCATCGGCGGCAGTATTAATTTCCGTTATATGGTGAGCGTGCAGCGTAACAGCCGAGGCAAGTATTATGAAATATGAAACCAGGTTAGAGAATGCCATGCCTATATATGTATCGACCTTTATCCTCTGTATCTGATTTGTGGCTTGTTCCGGAGCTTTCTTCAGGGCCTCATCCTCAACGTTGGTTTTTATTTCCTCCACTTCCTGGCTGGCCTGCCAGAAAAACAGGTAAGGACTAATTGTAGTGCCGAGAACAGCAATAAGCGAAGTAAGATAATACGGGTTAAAGGAGAAATTAGGTACAAATGTGTTGTAAAGCGTAGTGCCCCAGGGCACTTTTACTATCATTACAGTTATTATATAAGCAAACAGCGACATAGTAAGCCATTTAAGGTAGCGCACATACTTTGAATAGGGGATAAAGATCTGCAGGTATATGGAAAGAAAAGAGAAGAGGGCCGAGTAAAGTAAGGCCGGTCCCCCAATAACGAGCTTAAGTGAGCTTCCCATGGCAGCAATATCAGCCCCGATATTTATGATGTTTGCAGTTACCATGAGTCCTACAATAAAAAAAGCGAGCCACCTGGAGTAATACTTCCTGATGTTTCCCGCAATGCCGTGCCCGGTTACACGTCCGATGCGCGCGCTAATCTCCTGAATTGCTCCCATGAGGGGATACGACAAAAGAATCGTCCATAGCATGCTGAAGCCGAAGTGAGCCCCCACCTGGCTGTAGGTGGCAATTCCGCTCGGGTCGTCGTCGGAAGCTCCTGTTATAAGTCCCGGTCCTAATTTTTTAAATATTTTCCTGAGGCCTGCCTCTTTTTCGGCTTCAGCTTTTGGGGCGTCGTCTTTGCTGTCTTCGGTGACTTCTTTCATAACTTTCCGGTAATTTGTTTATAAATAGCTGCCGGTCTGGAAAACGTGACATTAGATGCATACGAACGGTTCAAAAACACCATATAATACCTATATTTACAGGTTACTAATAATCTGTCGTTCTTTCAAATTTTGCATTATTTCAGGAATTTTACGTGCGTTTTCATTGTACGTTTTCATCCGGGTTTACAGGATGAAGCCTTATAATTGCACTCCTTCCCAGGGAGGATTTAACCTGCAGCGCTTTGGGGGAATGGTCTTCATGCTCCTCAAGAATTACGCTCCCGGCATTGTCAATTACATGATTAAAGGAAGAAGATGCTCCGGCTGAGACGGTAACGGATGTGCTGCCTTCAACTTCAGAGGTGATTTCCACACTCCGGAAAGGGAGACTTTCTGCATAATCCACCCTGTAGTCCTCATCATCTGTAATTTCAACTTTAACTATCTGCTCCTTGTGGTTTTTGTTAAAATCATCAAAGAACATCATCCAGTTTTCGCGGGGTATTTCTCTCTTGGGCATTGCGTCTCCAATTATGGTCATAATAAATGATATACCGGCTCAGGGTCTAAATCAAGACAGAAGCTTTTCAAGTGGTTCTCAGATAAAAAGATATATTATCATATTATAGAATTTTTAAACATTTCAGCCTCATTAATTACTATTTTTAAGATTTTTTTATACCGTTTTTTCACATAAAAGATAATATTTCAGACAAAAAAAGCCCCAAAGTCCCAAAGCGGCCTGTTTTCTCATATTTAGTAAGCACGCAGGGGAATGGCTTAATTTTTGCTATAAAGAACAGCAACAGGGAATCGTCTACGCGTTCCTAATTAGGATTTTATGTATTATTTTAATAAAATATCTTGGAGTTAAATAAATGGAAAGAAAAAAGGTAACCATTGACGGAAATGAAGCTGCAGCCTATGTTGCACACCAGGTCAATGAAGTTATTGCAATTTATCCGATTACTCCCTCCTCACCGATGGGTGAACATTCGGATGAATGGTCGGCAAAGGGAAAGAAAAACATATGGGGCACAGTTCCTTCAGTTACTGAAATGCAGAGTGAAGGCGGAGCTTCAGGCGCAGTTCACGGAGCACTGCAGAATGGCGCTCTGACTACTACTTTTACAGCTTCACAGGGATTGCTTTTGATGATCCCCAATATGTATAAAATTGCTGGGGAATTAACTCCAACCGTATTTCATGTTACAGCCCGTTCACTTGCAGCTGCCGCTCTTTCCATATTCGGCGACCACAGTGACGTTATGGCCACACGCCAGACCGGTTTTGCAATGCTGGCTTCAAACTCAGTTCAGGAAGTAATGGATTTTGCATTAATTGCACAGAAAGCTTCACTTGAATCGAGAATTCCTTTCGTCCACTTCTTCGATGGTTTCAGGACTTCACACGAAGTTATGAAAATCGAACAGCTTGCTGTTGAAGATCTTAAGGCTATGATTGACGATAAAGCCGTTAAGGAACACAGATTAAGAGGCCTTTCACCTGAACGCCCCGTCTTAAGAGGCACAGCCCAGAACCCTGACGTATATTTCCAGGGCAGGGAAACAGTAAATAAGTTTTATGATGCATGCCCCGAATTCGTTCAGAAGTCAATGGATAAGTTTGCTTCACTGACAGGCAGACAGTATAATCTCTTTGATTATTACGGCGCACCAGATGCAACAAGAGTAATTATCATTATGGGTTCAGGCGCTGAAGCTGTTGAAGAAACAGTTGAATACCTTACCTCAAAGAGCGAAGAGAAGATAGGTGTTTTGAAAGTAAGACTTTTCAGACCTTTCTCAACCAAGCACTTCCTGGCAGCATTGCCTAAAACAGTTGAAAAAATTGCTGTTCTCGACAGAACAAAAGAGCCGGGCAGCATTGGCGAACCTTTGTATCTCGACGTTGTAACTTCAATTGCCGAAGCTATGTCTTCTGATAAGGCTCCTTTTACAAAGAGCCCAAGAATTGTCGGCGGAAGATACGGACTTTCTTCAAAGGAATTTACTCCTGCCATGATCAAGGCAGTTTATGACGAACTGAAGAAGGACAGCCCTAAAAACCACTTTACAATTGGTATTAACGACGACGTTACATTCACAAGCCTGGAATACGATACTAACTTTACCACAGAAGGTGCCGGCGTTCACCGCGCTCTTTTCTACGGTCTGGGTGCAGACGGTACGGTTGGCGCGAACAAGAACACTATTAAGATCATCGGCGAAGAAACAGAAAACTATGCACAGGGCTATTTCGTTTACGATTCAAAGAAATCGGGCTCAACAACAGTTTCTCACCTTAGATTCGGAAAGAAACCTATTAAATCCAGCTATCTCGTTCAGAAAGCTACCTTTATAGGTGTTCACCAGTTCAATTTCCTCGAGAAATTTGACATTCTTAAGAATATGGAAGTAAACGGCACACTCCTCTTAAACAGCCCTTATTCAAAAGAAACAGTATGGAGCAAACTGCCTAAGACAGTTCAGCAGCAGATAATCGACAAGAAGTTAAACTTCTATGTAATTGACGGTTACGACGTTGCCAAGAAAACAGGCATGGGCACCAGAATCAATACAATCATGCAGACCTGCTTCTTTGCTATTTCCGGCGTTCTTCCTAAAGATGAAGCCATCGAACAGATCAAAAAGGCTATTAAGAAGACCTACGGCGCCAAAGGCGATGAAATTGTAAAGAAAAACTTCGAAGCTGTTGACCAGACTCTGGCTCACCTTTATAAGATTGATGTTCCTGCAACTGCAGACAGCCAGATAGCTATTCCTCCTACGGTTTCGGATAAGGCTCCTGACTATGTAAAGAGTGTACTTGCAAAGATCATGGAAGGAAACGGCGACGACGTAAAAGTTAGCGAAATGCCGGTTGACGGTACTTTCCCGGTTGCTACAACACAGTGGGAAAAAAGAAATATTGCTCTTGAAGTCCCTGTATGGGATGAAGAGATCTGTATACAGTGCGGTAAATGCGCAATGGTATGCCCGCATGCTGCAATCAGAACCAAGGTTTATGATGCGGCATTACTTAGCGGCGCTCCCGAAACATTCAAGCACATGGAAGCTAAGGGCAAGGAATATCCTGCTAACTCAGCCTACACTATCCAGGTTTCAGTTGAAGACTGTACCGGATGCCAGCTCTGCTTTGAGGTTTGCCCGGTTAAGAACAAAAAAGAAGTTAAGCTCAAAGCCCTCAACATGGCCGACCAGCTTCCTTTAAGAGAACCAGAAAGCAAAAACTGGGACTTCTTTATTAACCTGCCTGAATTCGACAGACGCAATGTTGCAATGAATACAGTTAAGGGCACACAGCTCTTACAGCCGCTCTTTGAGTTCTCAGGCGCCTGCACGGGCTGCGGCGAGACTCCTTATGTTAAGCTGACTACACAGCTCTTCGGCGACAGAATGGTAGTTGCAAATGCAACAGGCTGCTCTTCAATCTACGGCGGTAACCTGCCTACAACTCCCTGGGCAAAGAACAATCAGGGACGCGGTCCTGCATGGGCAAACTCACTCTTTGAAGATAACGCTGAGTTCGGACTTGGCATGAAACTGGCCGTCGACAAACATACTCAGTATGCCTCGGAACTTCTTGTAAGACTTAAAGACCAGATTGGTGCTGAGCTTGCTGATGCACTTCTGAATGCTGATCAGAAAACAGAAACAGGCATTTACGACCAGAGAGAAAGAGTTGCAAAACTGAAGGAAGTATTAAAGACTATTAATACTCCTGAAAGCGAAGATCTCCTTTCACTTGCAGACTACCTGGTTAAAAAATCTGTATGGATCATGGGCGGCGACGGATGGGCTTATGACATCGGTTACGGCGGTCTTGATCACGTGCTTGCAAGCGGCAAGAACGTAAACGTACTGGTTCTTGATACTGAAGTTTATTCAAATACAGGCGGACAGATGTCCAAATCAACCTCTCTTGGTGCAGTTGCCAAATTTGCCGCAGGCGGAAAGCCGACAGCAAAGAAAGACCTGGCGCTGATGGCTATGAGCTACGGTAACGTTTATGTTGCCAAGATTGCAATGGGTGCAAATGATCTGCAGACTATCAGAGCCTTCCAGGAAGCTGAAGCTTATGACGGTCCTTCTCTGATCATTGCTTACAGCCATTGTATCGCTCACGGCATCGATATGGCAAAGGGCCTCGACTGCCAGAAAGCCGCTGTTGAATCAGGTCACTGGCCGCTCTTCAGATACAATCCTGAACTTGCAGCCGAAGGAAAGAATCCTCTTAAACTCGATTCCAAGGCTCCCAAGATCAAGGTCGAAGAGTATGCTTACAAAGAGACCAGATATACAATGCTCAAGAAATCCAATCCGGAAGAGTCAAAGAGACTTCTTGCTCTTGCTCAGATCGAAGTTGAAAAGAAATGGAAGTTCTACGAGCAGATGGCTTCAGCCAACGGTGATGTAAAAACTGAAGTTAAGACAGAAACTAAAGCTTAAGTTAAAGCTTTAGTAAGACTGATTGAATTAAGATAATAGTTTTTGGGAAATGCAGGCGAAAATGCTTGCATTTCCCGAAGCTATGACGTAAAATATAGACATAATCACGATATTGCTAAACTAAACACGAGATTAAGATGGACTTAACAACTACCTACATGGGTTTAAAATTAAAAAACCCGATCGTTCCTTCAGCTTCTCCTCTTTCTGAATCAGTAAATGGCGTTAAAGCACTCGAAGACGCAGGCGCAAGCGCAGTTGTGGTTTATTCCTTATTTGAAGAACAGATCTCATATGAGGAAAAGGCCCTTGATTTTTTCCTTACACAGGCCAGTGATACTCATGCCGAAGCTTTAAGTTATTTCCCGGTTCAATCTTCTTTTAAGCTGGGACCTGAGGAATACTGCACGCACATCCAGAAGCTGAAAGGCGCGGTTGACATCCCGATTATCGGAAGTCTTAACGGCGTTAGTGTAGGCGGATGGATGAAATATGCAAAAAATATTGAAGAAGCAGGTGCAGACGCTCTTGAACTGAACGTGTATTATATTCCTACTGATCCGGTGCTCCCGGGCTCGCAGATTGAACAGATGTATATAAACAACCTTCTGGCCGTAAAGGAAAATGTTAAAATTCCTGTTGCAGTAAAGTTAAGTCCCTATTTTTCCTCAATGGCGAATGTTGCAAAAAAACTTGATAATGCAGGTGCAGACGCTCTTGTTATGTTCAACCGCTTCTATCAGCCCGATTTCGATCTGGATAACCTGGAAGTTGTGCCTAATCTTGCTCTTAGCTCTCCCTGGGAGCTGAGGCTGCCCTTAAGATGGATATCAATCCTTTACGGAAAGGTCAAGGCCTCTATGGCAGCTACAAGCGGCGTGCACGATTATGAAGACGTAATTAAGGTTATGATGGCCGGCGGCGACATTGCCATGGTATGCTCGGAGCTCTTAAGGCACGGACCTTCCAGAATAACTCAGATGCTTGATGGTATGAAACGCTGGATGGAAGAAAAGGAATATTCTTCAGTTGAACAGATGAAAGGAAGCATGAGCCAGAAAGCTGTTAAAGAACCAGCAGCTTTCGAACGTGCCAACTACATGAAGACTTTGCAGAGCTACAGACCTTTACTCTAATAGAAAACAAAATGAAACATATAAATGCCGCCTGCAGCAATAGCAGGCGGCATTTTTTTTTACTTAAATTCTCCGAACTTACCAGACCGGTAGTCGTCGTATGCCTGGCGGATTTCTTCCATCGTGTTCATTACAAAAGGCCCGTGCGCTGCTACAGGTTCGTTAAAGGGCTTTGCATGGCCCAAAATTATAAAGCTTGCGGTAATGGCAGTCATGTTTAGATCCTCAGCGTCATTTTCGAACTCAACTAGCTGTTTTTCTTCTGCATCCTGGCCGTTCACCCTCAGAGCGCCCCTTACGATGTAAAGAAATATGTTTTCATCCTTTGGCACCATTGCCTTCAGGCTTCCCCCGGCGCTGAACTCAACTGTGTACAATGACATGGGTGTAAGGGGAGTATGTGCCCCTTTTGTGTCACCCCACGATCCGGAAATCACATTTATCTTAACTTTCCCATGGTCAGTCATTACAGCCGGGATCTCATCTTTTTGAAACCCGTAGTATTGAGGCTCCGACATCTTGCCTTTAGAAGGAAGATTTATCCAGAGTTGAAGTATTTCAAGCTTCCCGCCTGCGCGCTTAAACTGATCAGAGGACACTTCAGCATGAATGAGGCCGCGGCCTGCAGTCATCCACTGAACTCCTCCGGCTGTAATTAAGCTTTCATGACCGTGGCTGTCCTTATGGAGTATGTCACCTTCAAGAATAAAAGTAACTGTTTCCATTCCGCGGTGCGGGTGCGGCCCGAAGGGCATGCCGCGGTTATTCTCTCTGTATATCTGCGGCCCGTGGTGATTCAATAGAAGAAAGGGATCAATCATATCCACTGAATCCGAGGGCAGGGGAGTGTATGTAATGAGATCGCCAATGGGAGAATATTCGGCATTATGAATTTCTTTTATTGTCCTCATAACTTTTCGCCTCCGGCTTTTATAAATATGTACTATTATTTTTAACCGGGAAAAAGGGAATTGGAAGTCTACACAGTCCGTATCAATATTTACCAGGGCTGAAAAGTGAGAATGCGGCAAGAAGTAAAAAAATGTATAATTATTTAAAACAGAAAAGGGCTGCCTTAAAAAGACAACCCTTACAATGTACCGAAGGCCGGACTCGAACCGGCACCTGGGGTGAACCAGACTGGATTTTGAGTCCAGCGCGTCTACCAATTTCGCCACTTCGGCTTTGAGACTACAAAGTTAAGCCAAAAATCGCTTTTTTTCAAGATAATATTTCATTTCGCGGCTTAAATTATTATTAATACGGTCTGGCTGCCATGAGGGGCAGGCAAAGGATGTCAGGAAATGGTTCCTGACATCCTTTTATTATTTTGTACTGAGATAATTCAGTACCCCTTCCATTATGCTGTTTCTGTCCTTTTGCGCCGTTACCGATTCAAAAGGAAATCCGAAAAGTACAAGTCCGTATTCTTTCTTATAAGCCAATCCGGCAGGGAAGCTGTTCTCGCCATACCTGAGGATTGCCTGCGAGCCTCCAGTGCCGTTTATCGCATCTGGTGCCTCAACAGCATACATGGCAGGGCTTAATTCAGTGTTAAATCTGAAATTATCCGGCAGCGGTACTTTAGAAGACGGAGCAGCAAAAACTTCTCCATTGCTGGAAGCATGATCCGTGTCCAGGGTGAATTTCAGCACTTTTTTAGCAAACTGCACATCCGGATCATCTTTTGTTTTGTTCAGGCATAGATCGCTGCCTATGTATGAACCCGTAATAAACATGCTGCCGCCCGACTGCAGGTAGTCTGATACTGCTTTCTGCAAAGCGGCAGGGAATGCCTTAAACTGCCTTCCTCTTAAAGAATCCACTGCAGCTTTCTGCCAGCGGGTTTCTTTTTCCTCGCCCAAAATAAGATCTGTAATTTTATAATTTTTCATGCTTACTTCATTATCCCAGACAGACTCATTGCTAGCTGAGGAGAATGAGTAACCAGCTTCACGGATTGACTTTCCGTGCACGTACGGGTAATCAAATGTGTTGCCGGCAATTACCTTAGTTTCATAATCGGCATGGCTTGCACCGTGACCCGGGGCGTCATTTGATATAAACTGGGACGCAGGGTTGAAATCGTACTGCGATCCGCTGAAACCGATGTCGTACTTATCCGGTACACCGGCATCCAGGAAATTAGCAAAACCGGCAAACGCCGGAGTTTCGATCGTGGCAGGACCGCTAATTCTGTCGAATCCGTTTACAATCAGAACAGGCGCCTTGGTGTTATTCATCCGGCATACTGAAAGAACTTCAGAGGGGAAGCTTTCACCGCCTGCATTTACGGCAGCAATCTTAAAGCTGTAAATAATGCCGGGTTTAAGGCTTCTAAATACAAACCGTGTGTCTGAGGAAACCTGGCCGTTGTCGAAATCGCCGTCATCCATTCTTGTATAAACTACGTAGTGATCCGGTTTTGCCGTTACTTCAAGGGAGTCTTCAACCGCATGCCACTTCAACAGTGCGCCTCCCTGATTGTCCAGAAGGGCCTGAAAATGGTCCACCGGCAGAGGCTGAACCGTATAAGGCCTGTTATATTGTGTTGCCAGGAATTTCAGCATTCCCTTGTACATTGCTCTTGCAACATCAAAACGGAACCTGGGGTCGAGCACATATTTCATGTCTAGCAGATTCTGATGCGAGAGCAGCTCAATAAGCAGTGAAGGCATATTAGGCCTGTAGGCTTCACTGTACTGTGAATCCTTAAGCTGCCTGCGGTTCCATGCGGGATCGTCTTTGGCTCTCAGGTCCTGAACGATCTGTGTCTGCATTATGTCTGCCAGGTCCCTGTTAGCCATGCGTGAAACGCCGTCGGCAAAAACTGTCCTTTCATCAGCGGCTTCTGTGCTGTAGATTGAAAGAGTGCCAACGGTTGTATCGTTGGTTGTAATGCCGGCATCCGTATGGAAGGCCATCGAGAGATCAATTGGAACACCCAGGCCTTTTTCATTCCTGTTTCTGTTGGGACCAAATGGAGCGCCTTTTAGATAATTGGCATACTCGGCGCGGCTCTGGTAGTCGTCGTTGTAATCATTCTTATTTTTGTTCAGGCTGTATACCAGTGTATCGGGCATTCCGGCATACTGCAGCCAGTAGCGGCTTCCTTCAAGATACTTAGGACGGCCGCTCGTCTTTCCATTGCGGCTTATTATTCCCATGCCTCCGCCAAAACGGACAGCATCGGCCGAAACAAACCTTGCTGTTTTGTCATTAGACTGGTTTACGAGCGTCACCTTGTCTGTACCGGGGTTTAAGCCTTTTTCAAACTTGAATTTGCCCAGGTAAATCCATGTGCCGCCGCCTATTTTCTGATTTACACGGAAATCTGTTCTTATGCCGGAATGATAGACCGAATAAAGCGCGTCTGAGGCATTGTCCTTTGAACCCATGTACGAAACATAGACCCCATAATATCCTTCTTCCGGAACCTCAGGTATCCAGCTTGCTTCGGCTGAAGTTACTGAATCCACCGCTGCAAAGCGGGAAGTACCCTGCAAAAAGGGATTAAAGTTCTCGGGATAGGGGGGATTGCCATAGGCAAATCCGGGTGTTTCTGACGTAGCCCATTTGAGTTTTTTGCTCTTTACCGTTTCAGTATAGTACTTTTTGTTTTCCTTACCCTTTGTGTCATTATCGACTACAACCTCGTTGGTCTGAATATCCCGTTCCCTCGGAACAAAAACATTTGCCCCGGCATTTTCCAGCATGGGAATCAGGTACGGTATTGTAAAAGATAGGGGAACCTTATCTTCAACGCTTTCAAAAAGCCTGGGGCGCTGCCATTCCCATCTTTCCGCCGTATTGCTGTAATACCAGCCGTGACTCTGCCATAAAACAATGTTCCTGTCGTTAAGTCCCGTTTCTATTACATATGGCCTGCTTGCATTTTGAACCACAGGCATTGGGCGTTCAGCTGTCTTTGCAAGTCTCGACTGGTCGTAATTAGCTTTTTCCCTGTAGAAGTTTGGTATCAGTTCTTCAAGGGTTTTGTTTCCGCTTCTGACTGAAAACATATAATCCTTATAGCCGTTTCCGGCAGCATCCTTAAGTGCGCTGCTGAAGGCTTTTACATTTTCGTTGCGGAAGGGGATCTGCTCCAAAGCCTCATTAAAAACAACTGTAATGCTTTTCCTTGCGGAGTCGCTGATTACAGTATCCACCTTTACTCCATAGGGGAGTGTAAGAGGCAGATGTGTCTTGCGCACTTCAGCTAAAAAGTCGCTTATATTTGTTTTAATTGTTTTTACCGGAGTGGTCTTTACTTCTTTTTTGGTTTCCTTCTTTTCCTCTTTTTCAATTCTGGAGGAAGAGCAGGCTGTAAGGATAAGGCTTAAGATAACAAGTAAATTAAACAGATATCTTTTTTTCATGGCATCCTGATTTAATAAATTAAACAAAAAAACAGGCACACCCCGGAATTTAGAATTGTGTGCCTGAAATAATAAAATATTTTACTGACATTCTTTTTTTTTTGTGCTATTTCAAGTGATCTTCAATCTGGAATACAGGCCTGATGTCTACGGGAAGCGATTCCAGTTTTTTGCGCAGTACGTCCATTGTTGGCGAATCCACGGCATACTTTGCAATAAGCTCTTTGGAAGCTTCATAATCGCCGGTTGCCTGAATAGTTAGGATTTTCTCTGCCAGGTCTTTAAGTGCAGGGTAGACCTTGTCAAAATTGACCCTCACCTTTTCAGTATTATTATCGAATTCATATCCGCCTTTTTCAAGCAGATAATTATAAATAATCGCATTGCCTGCCCCGTGGGCCTCATTTACGCCGAAACGTACAGAACGGAATATGCCGGCGAGGAATGTTACGTATGTTTCCTTTGCGAATTCTTTGGGATAAACACCTTTTTCAATCATGAATATGTTGTTGTACATGCCCAGAATGTCGGCCTTGCACTCCTCCAGTTTGGAGTAGGTTTCCTTGAGCTCTTTTTTGACTTCGGTCTTCTGCCCGTTTACAGTGATAAATCCGGGGCCAACGCCGTGCGACATTTCGTGCATGAGAGTATGGTTGAAGAATCCGTCGAATGTTACATACTTCACCTGCTGCTCATCGAGTACTATCTTTGCAATAGGCATTAAGAGCTTTTCAAACTTTGCTTCGTGAACATTTTTAAGCATAACCTTCTTGGAGCCTTTTGCAGCCCTTACCCTTTCATCATTAGGCAGATTGAAGGCCAGTGTCTGAACTCCGGCTCTCGTGTCTCCAGCGGAATATACTTCCTGAACAACAACAATAGGGGATTCCAGTCCCCGGCTCGAGTTTTTGTACTTTTCCTGCAGCGGAAGGTTCTCTTCAATTTCTTTTAAGTAGCTCCCGAATTTCGCCAGCTTCTCACTTTCAACGGGATCTTTTATAGTAAGAAAGCTTTCATAGGAGGCTTTATAATTAAAGAGCTCGTCTTCATATACTTCATAGGGACCGATAATAAACTCGATTTTATTATCCTTAAGATCCATCCACGCCATATCGCTTTCATAATAGTCGTTAGTCTCAAAAGCCTTTGCGCGCAGCTCCAGGTATTTTTTCAAAGATGCATTATCAGCATATACTGCAGCCTCTCTTAAAAGAGCCGCAGCGCGCGTAAGATCGCTTCTGTAAGCTTCAGTATAGGGGAGGGCAGTAAGCCTGCCATTTCCGCGGCGGATTACTGTGAACTCCGAGGTGAATTTTTCCTTGTCCTCAGGATGTTTTTCTATCCAGTCCTGAAATTCTTCCTTTGTCAGATCAGCAGGATAAAAATTTGCTCCAAGCGGTTTTTCTTCCTTGCCGAAGAAAGGCTTGTTATGATCCAGCCTGTCGAAAGGACCCATATTGAGATTAAAGTACTCAAGTGTCAGCCTGGCACCTTCAGAAGGGTCACTCTCAAGCTGCTTTTTTATCTCTGTGTTTTTGCTGTAAACCTGTTTGAGGAAAATGCTGTCTATTATCCTGGATGCCTGAAAAAGCTTTTCTATGCATGTCTTTTCATTTTCATTCAGGAGTTTTGCATCGTACCTGATTTCAAACGGGGCATACTGCGCTATCTTTTCTTTCAGCATACTTGTATCCTCATATTGTGCAAAAATCTTAAATGGGCTGATGCTTAAGAGTAAAATTATCAGCAGTTTCAGATGCATTATAGTTGAACGGACTTTCATCTGTATCTCCTTAAAATAATATCAATTCCCGAATGTAGAAATATATAAAGGAAATGGGAGAAAGGAAAAAAGTAAAAACAAAAATAATGGTGAAATAAATGAAGTGAAAGCTTCCTGAAGTAATTAAGTCTGGGGTGACTTCAGGCACAAAGTATGCTTTTGTGTGCTAAAGGTTTGTTTATAATAAAATATAAAACTACAATATTATTGAACACCTCCCTATCTGATTGGTAGCGCTCTCCAGACCGATGCAATAAGCGCAGAAGACTGCTGAGCGCTATTTCTTTATTAATCCATAATGTATGAATCTTACAGATTTCTAAATTCGTATCCTAAGCTGAAAACATACCTTGTTGAAAATCCTAAAGTCAGCTCCCCGTTTCTTCCAATGATGGACCAGATGCCGGGCGAGAAGTTCCGGTACTTTATTATTCCGGGGTATATGTCGATCATGCAGAAATATTCCCTGACTCCGCTTAAGACAACTGAAGCTAAAAGGGAATTATTCCGGTCGTAAAATACTCCTGCGTGCCAGGAGGTCTCAATTGTCCTTTGGCGGATCGTGTTGCTGGCATCGACAAGATGCTTCGACTTGAAGCCGAATCCGACTGAAAGATTATCCTCCGGGTCTACTTTTTTGGATATTCCAAAGAGCGCTCCCATGCCGTAACGGTAGAATAGCGAGTAATCCTCTGAAAAAGGGAATTTCCATTTCATTGAAAAGTACTGCCCGGCATTTACACGCCCGTTCGGAAGAGCAACCGATGCCTGGAGCGACCAGTCTGAAAGGTTCAGTGTTTTGCTGAAAAATTCATTCACATTATCGAAGCTGAAAAGCAGAATTCCGCCTAAGTCAAATATGTATATGTCCGAAATCTCATCAACGCTGTAGCCTTCATACGGGCCGGTTTCCATGACTTCGTTAAAAAAGTGCTGTCCCATTACTGTTAATGACGACATGAGCCACGGAACGGGGACGTTGTGAAGTTCGTACCATTCTTTCATTGCAGAATAGAGCATTCCGCCGCCAATCAGGTGCTGCTGGTAGTTGGGAATCCACTGCAGCTCCTCCACCTTGTAACTTAATGGAAGAAATTCCGTTGTAAGAAACTTCTTCCAGCCGTATTTGTCTATGGACTCAAAGGGATGTACGAAAAGATTCTGTACTACATTGTTTGTCATTTGGGCGTATTTGTGGCCCGCAATTCTATTTGATACACTCTGCAGCTGAGTGACATCAAAGCCGCCATTGACAAAAAGAGTAAAAGGATTAAAGAGGGCTTCACTGCCGTAGTCCTTTCCAGTATAGAAATAGTTCTTCTGGCAGAAAGCGGAACCAGTAATTAAGAATACAAACGTACAAATCAGTAAAACCCGCATATAATAATCTAACCGGCTTATTTTAAGTAAAATTTCCACCAAAGATAATGTTTTTTTTAATCAAATTTCCGGAAAATGGAATTGATGTAAATCTAAGACCCGGAAAAGCAATTAATTAAGAGCGGGAAAAAGAAACAATGGAGCTTTTACCCCCTGATTTCCCATTCCTCAGGAAAATATGTCTCAGGAAAAATCTGTCTGGCTTCTTCAACGAGCATCGGGTAATCCTCTTCTAAAGAATAGCGTTCTGAAATATGAAATAAGACCAATTTCTTTGCATTTGCTTCTTTTGCCAGCAAGGCCGCCTGATGAGTTGTCATATGGTAATTTTTTCTTGCCAGGTCCTCATCATGAAATGAATACTGGCTCTCGCAGACAACAGTGTCGCAGCCCCTGATAAGCTGAACGGCTCTCTGCCTTGAGACTTCATCAAAGACAAAGTCTGTAAGATATGCTATCTTTTCTCCGGGGGTTCTTAAAAGCAGCTGTTTCCTTAAATCCTTAAGCGCATAATCTTTCCCTTCAAGAGAAATTATTTCGTTTTCATCCAGAGAAAAATCCTTCAGCTTTTCCAGCCACGGCCCCTGCGGAAGGCCCGAAGCCATCAGTTCCTCCTTGCTTATATTCAGAGATTCTTTTTCTTCAACAAGGTAGGCAATGCTTGGGATAATGTGGTTCAGAATGGCTGCTTTTACCAGGAAGCCGGGAGTCTCAAGTACTATTCCCTCAAAGGCTGTTCTGTATTCAAGGTGTCTTTGCTCAAAGCCTTCTGAAGTCTTAAAGCTGTAAGAAGTCATTGAACTCTCATTTATATCTGTAACGTACCATTTTCCGGGAGCCCCGCCAACCAGGTTCCAGATAAAACCCAGAAGCCTGTGGTGTATTATCACCGAGGTCTTTTCAGGCCCCCAGACGTAGATGGGTTTTCCTTCACGGTCGTAGTTGCGTCTGAAGAAGTAATCGAAGCCCGCAATGTGGTCTATATGTGTGTGCGAGAAGAAAAGGTGGTCTATGGCTTTTATATCGGGCTGCCTGACATGTCTTAAAAGTCCTTCACCGCAGTCGAAAAGCAGCCTGTAATAATTTGAGCCGCTGTTGACCCTGAGGAACATTGCATTGTCGCGCCCGGGGAGGCCAAGTATTTGATATTGTATGCTCATGAAGCTCTAATTTTCAAAGTATAAAAGAAAAAGTACAAAGTAAAAAGTAAAAGCAAAAGGAAAAAAAGGCTGTAAAGAATAAAAAAGTATTCCGCATGCAAAGCGGTAAATAATTAAAAAAAATATTATTTTGTCCGCACTATTTAATTTATTCAGTTCAGCAAAATACTCCGGAGAAAAGCTAAATGAAATACAAAGTGATTTTTCTTATTCTGTTTTTCTTTACTGCTTCAGGCATATTATCTGCCGCCGAGGTGGATTCAGCCTATGTGGCAGCTCATTACACGAAATATGAATACCGGATTCCGATGAGAGACGGCTTGAGGCTTTTCACCGCGGTCTACGTCCCGAAGGATACCGCTCAAAATTATCCTTTTATCCTAAACCGCACGCCTTACAGCGTAGGTCCGTATGGTGCAAACGCCTACCCGAAGCATCTGGGCCCTTCGGGGGAGTTTACCGAGGAGGGATATATATTTGTTTACCAGGACGTCAGGGGCCGCTTCATGTCTGAAGGACAGTTTGAGGATGTAAGACCAGACAGGGATAATCCCGACTCACTAGATGAAAGCCGCGACACATATGATACAATTGACTGGCTTATAAAAAACGTCAGGCATAATAACGGACGCGCGGGCATCTGGGGAATCTCGTATCCCGGATTCTACGCCGCAATGGCTGCAATCGGCGCCCATCCGGCCCTTAAGGCGGTTTCTCCGCAGGCGCCTATAGCCGACTGGTATATTGACGACGACTTCCACCGCCACGGCACGCTCTGGCTTTCTCATATGTTCGGATTCCTCGGCGTATTCGGCAAGCCACGTCCTGAACTGACAACGAAGTGGACACCGGCCGATTTTAATATTGAGACTCCGGACGGTTACAAGTTTTTCCTTGAAATGGGACCGCTCAGGAATATCAACAGCAAATATTACAAAAATAACATCAGATTCTGGAATGAACTGATTAAGCACCCTGATTATGACGGGTTCTGGAAGGAAAGAAATATACTGCCGCACCTGAAAAACTTAAAGCCTGCAATGCTGACCGTAGGCGGATGGTTCGATGCCGAAGACCTCTACGGTGCTCTTAATGTGTATAAGTCAGCCGAGGAAAACAACCCCGGAATTGAAAACTCGCTTGTTATGGGCCCCTGGTTCCACGGAGGCTGGGAGCGTTCAGAAGGAGATCACCTTGGAAACGTGCAGTTTGTAGAAAAAACAGGTCCTTATTTCCTTAAGGAAATTGAACTTCCATTCTTTAACTTTTACCTGAAGTCTAAAGGCAGTTTTAAGCCCAATGAGGCGACTGTTTTTGAAACCGGATCCAACACCTGGAGAACTTATGGGCAGTGGCCTCCCAAAAATGTTGAAGAAACTTCTCTTTATATTCAGCCTTCAAAGGGACTCTCATTTAATCCTCCCGGAAATAAGGCTGCGGCATATGACGAATATATAAGTGATCCAAACAGTCCCGTTCCTTTTACTTCGGAAATTACAACGCATATGACACGTGAGTATATGGTTGAGGACCAGAGGTTCGCTGAAAGGCGCAATGACGTTCTGAGCTATACGGGTGAAGTGCTGAAGGAGGACGTTACGCTCTCCGGCCCTATGACGGCAGAACTTTATGTCTCAACTTCCGGTACAGATGCAGATTATGTGGTTAAACTTATTGACATTTTTCCGGATGATACACCGGATAATAATCCTAATCCCTGCAGCGTTAAAATGGGAGGCTACGAGATGATGGTGCGCGGCGAGATTATGCGCGCAAGATACAGGAAAAGTTTCGAGCATCCCCTGGCCATGGAGCCGGGTAAGGTTACGAAAGTCAGTTTCGCACTTCAGGATGTCAACCACTGTTTTAAGAAGGGGCATAAAATTATGATTCAGATCCAGAGCTCCTGGTTTCCGTTATCCGACATGAACCCTCAGAAGTTTGTTAATATTTATGAGGCCGGGGAAACTGATTTCCAGAAGGCTTCGCAAAGGATTTACCACTCCGGTAAATATCCTTCAAGACTCGTTGTAAATAAGCTTATAAATAACTACGTAAAGAAGTAAAAATGAACTTGTAAGTAACTTTTATAATCCCCGGGCATCACTTTTTCTGATGGTGCCGGGGATTTTCATATGACTGAAATCACACCTTTTCAAGCCGGAGTTTATTCTATTTAATTACACTTGACAAAGCATTTGGGATTTTATATGTTCGGTTAGGAAAAACCCGGAACTATTGTATTATAAAAGGAATCTCTGATGAATATCGAACTGATTATAATAGCTGCATTTGTTATAGTTACATTCTTATTACTGCAGATTGTAAAGATCCGCAGACCCCATCAGCCAGGAGCGGCAGATGAGCAAAAGTCCGGTGAAACTATAGTGTCCCCGGATGAAGATGAGCTCATGGAAGTCAGTGTACTTGATGAAAATGCCACTTTGAAGTAAACCTTCTGCCTCTTAAAGTTTCCCATAACAGCATAATATAAACCGGCATATATTCGGCAAGCAAAATAAAAACCGGCATTTGCCACACACCGTTTAATTTATAATCTATTACAACGTAATTAGCCAGGCTCACCAGTGCCACAAATAAAACTCCGCTCCACCTGAAGCTCAAAGGCAGCAGCACTGCCAGCCACGTAAGATACCAGGGATGAACCGTAGGGGAGAGGAGGAAAAATGCAAAGAATATCATATATATCTTTTCCATTATCCCCTGGCGCTTGATGAAAATATAAACCCCAGCTATTATAAACAATACGGCAGAGACCATACGGGCTTTCTGGTTGTCGCCTATAATGTCAAAAAATACAGAGAATGCCGAACCGTTAAATGTCCAGTTGGCCGTAAAGGTCATAAGTGCCTCAAACGGAAACACTCCTCCTGTTGCGTAGGGGATATACGTCAGGGCGAAAAACAGCAGCACTATAATACAAGCCAGTATCTTTTTCATGAACGGGCGTTCCAGTTCATTTGCTGCGAAGGGAAGTATCATTCCCGATATTAACTTTGTCGATATGGAAAGTCCCAGCACCAGCAGAAACCAGAACTTCTTACGCCTGAAAAATAAAATAATTGCCAGTATAAAAAGAGGAATGCCCAGACCATCAACATGCCCGTCAATCATAAACTGCATAACCGGCAGAGGGCAGAGGGCATAAAGACCCACAAAGGATTCGGGCCGTCTCAGGAGCCTTAATAAATAGAGAAGAAGTATAATTGAAATAATTTCAAAAATAAATAAAAACAGCTTGTAGCCCAGGTAACTTTCGCCAAAAAGTTTGTAAGATGCGAAGAATATAACCTGCGCAACCGGGGGATAAATGGATTTAAGTTTGGGATTGTTCACCTTTGAGGGCAGATCCTCTGAATGAAGTGCGTTAAGGCTTGTATCCGGCGGAGCATACCTGTAAGGGTTTATCCCGTTTGCCTGCACCTTTCCGTCCCAGATATACCGGTTTATATCGTCTGATGCCGTAGGAGGATAGAAAAGCACGGTCAGGCGGAAAAGAATACCTACAGCAATTAGCGTATATGCAAGCTTCGTGCTGCTTTCGTTTTTCAGTATGACAAAACAGACAGCAATAAAAATTAATGAATTCAGGACGGCAACAGATGTATATACCACAATCGGGTAACTTAAGTTTAAGTACAGCGAAAGATAAAGGATTTCCGAGATCACGATCAGGGCAATTAATAGTGATACGGTCTGTTTCTGAAAAACTCGCAGGTATGTGGGCAGTTTGAGCATTTAAAGTCCCATTGTGTGTTAATATTCCTGTTTTATTGTTCCTGTTTTGTTGTTTCCTGAATAAGCCTGACTGAGGCTCTGACGAGGTGCCTGGGAAAGAAACGGACACTGCTGGCTGCAATTCTGTTTAATAAACCGTGTATTGCAACAACTTTCCCCTTCATCATCGCCTCGAAACCGTAGGCTGCCACGTCTTCGGCAGAAGCTACGGCGCCTTTTTTGAATAAGCGTGCATTCTTCAGGCTCGCCCGCCTCTGGAAGCCCGACTTCGTAGGGCCCGGACAGAGTGCCGTAACGCTGACTCCTTTGTCTTTAAGCTCATTTGCAAGCGCCTCGGAAAATGAGAGAACGTAAGCTTTTGTAGCATAGTAAACTGCCATCAGAGGTCCCGGCTGAAAAGCTGCCGTGGAGGCAACATTCAATATGCGTCCCTTACCCCGCATTGCCATTTCTCTGGCGTAAAGATGCGTTAAATATGTAAGGGCCGCCACGTTCAGCTCAATCATTTTGTAATTCTTTTCCCAGTCGGACTCAGTAAAGAAACCGTAATCTCCAAACCCGGCATTATTTATCAGTATGTCTATTGTAACGTTATCTTTTTTTAGTTCCGCATAGATCTCTTTTACGGACTCCATGGTTGAAAGATCTCCCGGTATAGTCCTTACCGTGATACCATATGAAGCTTCAAACTCTTTTTTCAGCTCCAGGAGAATGTCTTCCCTGCGCGCAGTAACAACAAGGTTAAATTTATTTCGGGCCAGGACCTTTGCCAGTTCATATCCAATGCCTTCTGAAGCGCCGGTAATGAGAGCAGTTTCCATTAAAATTCCTCAAAGTTCAAGGTTAAAGGTACAAAGTTCAAAGAACAAAATCGAGTCATCCGTTTTAATGCCGGCATGGGTGGACAGGGAAAACGGGGAGTAAAAGTTCAGCGGCAGGATTTAATATGGATGAACTCTGTAACAGATAAGATGGATGTAAAGATGCACGGCCGCAACTGGTGAGAAATTTTCCTCATGCAGGCGCAGGCATCTTTACATCCGGAGTTTTAATTTTCAGGTGTTTATTACCTCTCCTCCATTGGGGTGAATTATCTGTCCGGATATATATGAAGCATCTTCGGATGCAAGGAAAACATATGCCGGAGCCACTTCACTTGGCTGGCCGGGGCGTCCCAGGGGGGTATCCTTTCCGAAGTTTTTCACCTTGTCTTCAGAAAATGTAGAAGGAATTAAAGGGGTCCAGATCGGTCCCGGGGCTACGCCGTTAACCCTGATCGCTTTTTCTGCCAGGTTGAGGCTGAGTGAACGGGTAAATGCGGTAATAGCTCCTTTGGTTGAGGAATAATCCAGCAGTATTTTCTGCCCCCTGAAGGCCGTAACACTGGTGGTGTTAATAATGCAGTCGCCTTTTGTCATATGCTTTAATACCTGCTGGCTCAGATAGAACATGGAAAAGATATTGGTGCGGAATGTCTTTTCCATCTCATCCATATCCATTTCCTGCAGGTCCTTTTCGGGATGCTGCTCTGCGGCATTATTGACAAGAATATTTATCTTCCCAAACTCCTCAATGACTTTTGTTACTGCATCCTTGCAGAATTCCCTGTCGCCTATATCTCCGGCAATAAGCAGGCATTCCTTTCCTTCTTTTTCAACCATTTTCCTCGTGTCCTGAGCGTCTTTATGCTCGTTCAGATAAATAATAGCAACTTCGGCTCCCTCGCGTGCAAAATGCACCGCCACCGAGCGTCCGATGCCCGAATCCCCTCCGGTAATGAGGGCCACTTTGTTTTCAAGCTTACCGGACCCTTTATAATTCGGGCGTATAATCTCTGGTTCCGGTTTCATTTTTGTCTGGTGCCCCGGTTCCGACTGCTGCTGTGCCGGAACTTCCCGGGGCTTTCCTGCAGTTTTACTCATAGAATACTTCTCCTTCTCTTTATTCTAGCTGTTAAATCAATATAGAATTTGAACATAGAATTTCAATGCACAATTACAGCTAAAGAAATTCAGCGAGCATTGCAGCTTCAGGGCAAAGCAAAGTCTCTCTGTGAATTATTAATTGCCGGCGTTTGGGAGTCTAATTTTTCTTATATTTATGTCTTTAATTTTTGAAAGAATATCCGGGAAAAATGTCTAATATTATAAATCCTGTTGTAGTAACAGCCAATGAACTTGAAGTCCATTACGGAGAGCACGTAATTTTGGACAATGCCTCTTTGTCCATCCATGAAGGGGACCGCATTGGACTCATCGGAAGGAACGGATCTGGCAAATCCACATTCCTTAAAATCATTGCCGGGGTGCTGGAGCCTGACTCGGGCAGCATTTCAAGAAGAAAAGATCTCAGAACAGGCTATCTTTCTCAGGAGTTTACTCTTGAGGACGCGAGGACTGTATATGAGAATATTATAGAAGGTGCCAGCGGTGTTAAATCCTTATTACAAGAATATGAGACCCTGCCTCACGATTCTGATAAAAGGCACCTGCTTGAAGAAAAAATCATTGCTGCCGACGGCTGGAATCTGGATAACAGGATCAGGATTATTATGCATTCACTGAATGCTCCCGAGGGTCAAAGGATAACCGGCACTCTTTCGGGCGGTGAAAAAAGAAGAGTCGCAATGTGCAAGGCGCTCATTGCACATCCCGATTTCCTTATTTTGGACGAGCCGACTAACCACCTGGATACTGAATCGATCGAATGGACTGAGGAATTTCTTGCCGGGTATTCCGGTACATGTCTTTTTGTCACACACGACCGCTACTTTCTCGACAGAATTGCAAACCGCATAGTGGAACTCTCCAGCGGAACCTTCTATTCGCATCAGGGAAACTATACAGACTACCTTATCAATAAGGCTGAAAGGGAGTATAACCAGGAACAGGAAGAAAGTAAAAGGCAGTCGTTTCTCAGACGTGAACTCGAATGGGTCAGAAAAGGCCCCAGAGCCCGCAGAACCAAGGCTAAGAGCCGCCTCGACCACTACTTTGAAGTCGCTTCCCAAAAAACACCAGAAAAGGAACTGGACGTGGAGATGATAATCCCTCCTGCGGTTAAGCCGGGTACAAAGATCCTGAACCTGAAGAACCTCGCGGCTGAAATGGGAGGCAAGGAACTTTTCCACGACCTTAATTTTATTTTTGAACAGGGTCGTAAGCTTGGAATTGTCGGCAGAAACGGACTCGGCAAAACTACACTCCTGAAAATTATTCTTGGAGACCTGGCTCCCGGCAGTGGAAAAGTTGAAACCGGGGACAGGACATTTTTTAATTATGTAGACCAGACGCGCATTCTCTTAAACGAAGGTAATACAGTGCTTCAGGAAATAGGTGAAGGGCGCGACTTTATACAGTTTGGCGAGGAAAAACTTACGATATGGAAATATCTCAGGCGTTTTCTTTTTACCGACGACAGGATAAATACTAAAGTTGAACGCCTTTCCGGGGGTGAAAAAAGCAGGCTCCTGCTGGCACGCATACTCAAGAACGGGGGCAACTTCCTTATTTTAGATGAGCCGACAAACGACCTGGACCTTCCAACCCTCAGGATTCTGGAGGAGGCTCTCTCAGAGTTTGACGGATGCGTTATTGTTGTAAGCCACGACCGATATTTCCTTAACCGCGTCTGTAACGGAATACTCGCCTTTGAAGGCGACGGGAATGTCTATTTCAGCGAGGGGGATTACGATTATTATCTCGAGAAAAGAAAAATCAGGCTTAAAGAGGCCCTGCAGAAAAATGTGCCCGTTACTGTTAAGGAAAAAGCATCCGAAAAGCCTAAACCAGCCCTCAGAAAGCTGAAATGGAAAGAAGCCAGGGAACTTGAAACAATTGAAAGCGATATTATGGCGGCCGAAGAGGAAGTATCAAGAATTGAATCCATATTTTCTTCAGGCGATTTTTACGAGAAATATGCAAAACAGACAAATGAACTGAGCGTGGAGCTGGATAGGGCAAAACAAAGGGTTAAAGAGCTATACGAAAGATGGGAAGAGCTTGAAAAAATTAAAAATGGCGAAATTACAGATTAAGGGGATAAATTTAGTAACAGATTTGTGGAATCTTAAACTATGGAAAATTTGTTTCGATTATAATATGACAAGCTGTCAGTTTTAGTTAAATCAAAATTAGCAAGAAAAGGATTATTAATACGTAAAAAATGTCCCAGGCCGCATATACACATAAACCTTCTGAAATGCATCTGAACAGCCGTTCAGGAGCAGGGCATCTGTTTATAATTGGCGGAGGCCCCAGGCCATCTTATATGATGGAAAGGTTTATTGAACTTGCCGGGGGCAGACAGTCCAAAATAGTAATTATACCTGTTGCCAGCATTACTCCTGTTGAAACAGGCTTCCGTCATCAGTATGAACTTCAAAACTCCGGATGCAGCGACGTAAACGTCATTAATTGCATGAAGAGGGAAGAGGCCGATCAGAAGGAAAACCTTGAAATGCTAAAGGGTGCAGACGCGGTATTCTTTTCAGGAGGCGACCAGAATAAGCTCGTTGCTTTTCTTAAGGGGACCAGACTCCTTGAAGAAGTAAAAAAAGTTTACCTGGAAGGCGGCGTAATTGGCGGAACCAGCGCCGGAGCTGCCATTATGAGCAAAGTTATGATCTGCGGCGACGGCTTTAACGACAGTGATGTTTCGCCGTACCTTTTTAATCCGATCGAAAGAGAACACGTAAAACTTTCCGAAGGCTTCGGATTTCTGGACAACGCCATAATCGACCAGCACTTCAACACGCGCAGCAGAAAAAACCGCCTGATAAATGCAGTTTTGGAGCATCCATATCTTTCCGGCATCGGCATCGATGAATCTACTGCTGTAATTGTTAACCCGGAGGGAAACTTTGAGGTTCTGGGTGAGAACAACGTGCTCGTTTTTAATGTGCTGCCTGATGATGAGGCCAGCCAGTCTGATTCTTCCAGCAATATCGATATCAAAATCCTCAAGTCGGGCGACAAATACTTTTTTCCAGTTATCCAGTCCTGAGCTTCTCCTAAGACCGCCCGGAACCTCCTTATTTTTTTACATTTCCGCGTCTGTAATTTTGCCCCGGAATCCCAGCGGCATCTAAACTTCAATTTTGACCAAAAAACAAGCAATTCATTTTAAGTCAGCCTAATAACTACACATAAATCCGTGTTTTCCCTACAGGAAAATCAAACTTAATGCACTGCTCTTTTCTAATTTTGCCCTTATATTATCTGAAAAACAAGGTTTATTAATATCAATTATGATAAATATCTGCGTTATAAATTACAGGGTCTGACGCCCGTCCGCAGAAAATGACTTCAATTATTCCACTAAAAATAATTTTTCATTTTGCATCAATTCTTTAGATTATAGTTATGCGGCGGGCTAGTCTTTGATATGTAAGATCAGGAAGGTTAAATGAGGTTACCAAAAGGCAGAATATTTATTATTGGAGGGGCGGAACATAAAAGCGACGGGCGTGCACTGAATATGGAAGAATACAATAAGGACTTTGAGCCCTTTGAAATTTTGAAAGGACTTCTGCCCGGGAAGAAAGCCGGGAGGTCAATTGAGATTATTCCTACTGCTTCCAGGGTTCCCGAAGAAATATGGGAAATGTATAAAAAAGCTTTTTCAAAACTAGGATTCAGTAATGTTAATTTCCTGGATGTCCGCACGCGGGAAGATGCTTCAAATGAAAAGTTTGTTTCGAAAATCAAGAAGGCATATACAGTATTCTTTACAGGCGGCAGCCAGTTCAGGCTTTCAACTATGCTTGGAGGCACCAAGCTCATCAAGGCAATTGAGGAAAGGTACTTTGATGATGAGGATTTTATAATTGCCGGCTCAAGTGCCGGGGCTATGGCAATGTCCAAGATAATGATTTACGAAGGGCAGACAAAGGAGGCCATGCTAAAGGGTGACATTAAGGTAATGTCGGGGCTCGGTTTTCTTGATTATTGTATTATTGATGCCCACTTCGTAAAAAGGGGAAGGTTCGGGCGCCTTACACAGTCCATCATTACTAACCCCAGCTGTGTGGGGATTGGACTGGGAGAAGACACTGCACTTTTAATTACACATGGTAATCAGGCAGAGTGCATCGGCAGCGGAATGGTTATAATAATTGACGCATCAGACATAAAATATACCAACATTGTTGAGGCCTCAGACTATACGCCTTTGTGCGCCGAGGGGCTAATTGTACATATTCTCTCCCGGGGAAACGGTTACCAGATAAGGGAAAGGGAATTTATACCCAAAATAAAAACGCCCGTGAAAATAATTTCACAAAACGGGCAGAATAAAAGCAGGGTTTTACAACATCACCAGACGGCAAAAAATCATGAACTCTGAAGAAAATTTTGTCATCGCCGTTCACGGCGGTGCTCAGAATAAGGACAAAAATACTTTTACTCCCGAACTGGAGGAAGCCTATAAAAGAGGTATTGAAGAAGCGCTTTATACTGGCTGGGAAATTCTCAATAACGATGGAGCCGCGCTGGATGCCGTTGAAAGTGCAGTAAGGGTGCTTGAGGATAACCCGATATTTAACGCCGGACGCGGTTCGGCAATTAACCGCGACGGGGAAACTGAACAGGATGCTGCAATCATGTGCGGCGAAACGCTCAAAGCCGGGGCAGTTGCGGCTATAAGACTGGTTAAAAATCCCGTAAGCCTTGCCAGGAAAATTATGGAATCTACAGAACATGTTATGCTCACCGGGGCAGGTGCTGAGGAATTTGCAAAACAGGCCGGCCTGGAATTCCGCCCGCCTGAATACTTTATTACGCAGGAAAAGCTGGAAGAGCTGAAGAAAAATCTCCATCATGAAAATATTAAAAATCCGGGAAGCCGGGATACTGTTGGTGCTGTTGCGCTGGATAAAAAAGGCAGCCTTGCAGCTGCTACTTCCACCGGAGGCCTGACCAATAAACTTAAAGGCAGAGTAGGCGACAGCCCTATTATAGGTGCAGGCACATATGCAAATAACAATGCCTGTGCGGTTTCATGCACGGGAGACGGGGAATATATCATCAGAGGAGTTTTTGCCCACCTGCTCTATGCGCTCATGGAGTTTAAGAACCTGTCGCTTCACGAGGCTATTCGTGAAGTATTCCGCATCAATGGCGAATACCTGAAAACGGAAATGGGAATTATTGCTGTTGATAAAAATGCAAATGCAGAACTGTTTTATAACACTCTCCCCATGTACAGGGGATACAGGAAAAACCAGGAACCTGGATTCCTGGCAATTTGGGAAGCAGAGTTCAGGGTAGAATAGTTTTATAATGAGCCTTTTCCCAAGGGCGCCCTGTGTTACCTGTATGATGTAAGGGTATGCCGGAACTTGTTGTATTATGCAAAGAAATAATGTGAAACTATCTGAGGATTGTATGCGAATTTTAGAAAAAAGGGCAATGAGAGGACCGAATTACTGGAGCACCTACTGGAAAAATCTAATACTTATACGCCTGGACCTGGAAGATTATGAGAATAAACCGACAGACTTAATTCCCGGCTTCAGGGAAAGGATCGAAGAAGTTATACCTACTATACGGCATCACCAGTGCAGCTATTATCAGGAAGGAGGATTCTTAAGAAGAATCTCTGAAGGCACCTGGGCCGGCCACGTAATTGAACATATTGCCCTGGAACTGCAGACTCTGGCAGGCATGGATACAGGCTTCGGCCGCACACGGGCTACGGCTACACAGGGAATATATAATGTGGTCTTCAATTATTTTGAAGAGGAATGCGGCCTTTATGCCGCTGATGCAGCAGTAGAAGTTTTCCTGGCCATTGCTGAAGGCATACCGGTTGAACTATTGAAGGAAAATATTGCTTTGCATGTTAAGAAACTGGCAGCCATCCGTGAAGAAGTGCGTCTGGGCCCCAGTACTTCAGCCATTGTAAATGAGGCCCTGGAAAGGGGCATCCCCTATATCCGCCTTAATGATTCTTCTTTGGTTCAGCTGGGTTACGGAGTTTACCAGCAGAGAATTGAAGCCGCTGCAACCTGCAGAACCGGCATTATCGGCGTGGAACTTGCCAGTGATAAAAATTCGGCAAAGAAACTTCTCGCGTTCCATGGCATTCCTGTTCCTTCAGGAAAGGTTGTTGAAGAGGAGTCGGAACTGGAGGATGCAATTAATGAAACCGGATTTCCGGCTGTCGTTAAACCCCTGGATTCGAATCAGGGCAAGGGAATAACACTGAACCTGAGAAGCCTGGAAGCCGTTGTTACGGCTTTCCGTGAGGCCAGGGAATTTTCTGACAGAGTTATTGTAGAAAAACAGCTGACAGGAAGGGACTTCAGGGTTCTTGTGGTAGATAATAAATTTGCTGCTGCAGCTGAAAGAGTTCCGGCACATGTTGTAGGCGACGGCGCAAATACGATCAGGCAGCTCGTGGAAATCGTCAATAACGATCCCTGGCGCGGAAACGGACACGCAAATAAGCTTACCCGTATAAATATCGACGAGCATACAATCAGAATTCTTAAGGAAAAGACCTATACACCCGAAACTGTTCTTAAAGCAGGCGAGATATGCTACCTGAAATCCACAGCAAACCTTTCTACCGGCGGAACAGCAATAGACAGGACGGATGAGGTGCATCCGTATAACATTTTTCTGTTCGAAAGAATAGCCAGAATCATCGGCCTTGATATTGCAGGACTTGATATCATTGCGCCTGAGCTTAGCACTCCGCTAACTGAAAACGGCGGGGGTATTGTGGAGGTAAATGCTGCGCCCGGTCTGCGCATGCACCTAAGCCCCTCAATCGGAAAAAGGCGGAATGTGGCTAAAAATATTGTGGATATGCTTTACCCTCCGGATGCCCCGTCCAGAATCCCTATAATTTCAATTACAGGAACAAACGGTAAAACTACAACTACCCGTCTTATTGCGCATATAATTAGAAATTCCGGGCAGAAGGTGGGCTTTACTACTACTGACGGCATTTATATAGACAATCAGCTGGTTGAAAAGGGGGACGATACCGGCCCGATCTCGGCCAGAAAGGTTCTTAATGATTCATCCGTTGAGGTAGCAGTCCTTGAAACCGCCCGCGGCGGCATACTGCGTTCCGGTCTAGGCTTTGATACCTGCAATATAGGCATTGTTCTGAATGTTTCCGGAGACCACCTGGGGCAAAAAGATATTAATACACTTGAGGATATTGCAAAGGTTAAGGTTGTTGTTCCAATGAGCGTCTCTAAAGACGGATTTGTAATACTGAACGCAGATGACCCTCTGGTTTTTAATATGAGAAAGGATATAGTAGGGAAGTTGTGTCTCTTCAGTATGCGAAAGGATAATCCCCTCGTACTGGAACATATAGCCAGGGGAAACGTAGCCTGCATTGCTGAAAACGGGTACGTAACGCTGGCCAGAGGCGACCTGAGGCTCAGAATAGAGAAGATTGAGAATATTCCGCTTACATTCTCAGGCCGTGCGTCATTTATGGTGCAGAATGTCCTTGCTGCCACACTGGCGGCTTTTGTGTATGATGTGGACCTTAAACTCATTAAAAAGGGACTTAATTCCTTTATGCCGACTCCGGAAAATGTCCCGGGCAGAATGAACCTGATTGAAATGGGAAACTTTACAGTCCTTGTGGACTATGCGCATAATCCCTCGGGCTTTATGGGATTGTATAAGTTTTTCTGCCGCTTTCCTCATCCCGTCAGAACCGGAATCTTCGGAGGCACGGGCGACAGGCGCGACGAGGATATATTCCTTCTTGGCCGCATGGCCTCGCGCATGTTCACAAGAGTTATTATAAAAGAGGACAAGGAAAGACGCGGCAGAAAACCCGGCGAAATGACAAAACTGATTACCGAGGGCATCCACAGCAAAAAACCTGACATGGAAATTCATAATATTCCGAATGAAGAAGAGGCAATTCTTTATGGACTCAGTACGGCTTCGGAAAATGAACTGCTGGTCATTCTTGTCGATGAAGTCCAGGCAGCCCTCAAACTGCTTAATGAAAAGAAGAAGGAGCTGGTTTCTGAACAGGCACGGAAATCTACCATGGTTTTTCAGTCGAAATAAATTGTTCCGGATTCTAACTGGAAAGTAAAGGGTTTTGAGAATATGCAGTACTATGCACTGGCAACAGACTACGACGGAACGCTTGCAAAAGACGGCAGAGTGGATGAAAATACTCTGGATGCCCTTAAAAAGTTCCATGCCTCAGGACGCAAACTGATTCTTGTAACGGGACGTGAGCTGGATGAACTCATGGAAGTTTTTCCGCAATACGATATTTTCGACCTTATTGTGGCTGAAAACGGTGCTTTGCTTTTTAAGCCCGCCTCCAGAGAGGAAAAAACTCTCGGACGGGTTCCTCCAGAAATTTTTGTTAATGAGCTTCGCCGCAGGGGTATTCAGCGTATGTCTGTTGGACGCGTTATTGTGGCTACATGGCGACCTTTCGAAACCACGGTGCTTGAAGTAATCCGCGACCTTGGGCTGGAACTGCAGGTTATTTTCAATAAGGATGCAGTAATGATCCTGCCGTCGGGAATCAATAAGGCTGCCGGACTTAAAGAAGGGCTGAAGGAACTCGGGCTGTCGCCTCATAATATAGCTGCAATCGGAGACGCCGAAAATGACCATGCATTCTTAAGGCTCTGCCAGTGCTCGGCTTCAGTGGATAATGCTCTGCCGATGCTGAAGGAGACTTCAGATATTGTAATGAAATCGGGGCATGGCAAAGGTGTTTGCGAATTTATTGAAATGATCTTAAAAGACGACCTCAGTGAGCTGGGCATAAGCCTGAAAAAAAACAGGATCCGTATCGGCAAAACCCCGGATGAGGAAGATGTCTTTATAAGACCTTCTGAAAGCTTCCTCCTTTCCGGCACCTCAGGAGCAGGAAAGACTACATTTGCCTCCGCATTTCTAGAAATGCTGGAGGAACAGTCCTACCAGTACTGCATAATTGATCCCGAAGGTGATTATCAGGATTTTGAAGACGCGGTAATTTTAGGCAGTGCTAAAAGGGAACCCACAGTTGAAGAGATTATTCATGTGCTCGGACAGCCGGGACAGAACTGCATCGTCAGTCTTGTTGGAATCAGTGTTGAACACAGGCCGGAATTCTTTGAAAATCTCCTGCCTGCTCTTCTTAAATTAAAAGCCGCAACAGGGAGACCGCACTGGATTGTAATTGATGAGATTCACCATCTCCTGCCTGCAGCCTGGGCGCCTTCACTGCTTTCCATACCGCGTGAACTCTCCGGTCTTCTGATGATTACTATACACCCGGATCACATTGCCCATGAAGTGCTGTCGGTTGTAAATTCAATAATTGCAATAGGGCAGAATCCTGAAAAAACGCTGAAGAAATTCAGTTCCGTCCTGGGCGAAAATCCGCCCCGCCTGAGCGAAGTGGAGCTTAAATCAGGCGAAGCCATTGCATGGTGGAGAACGCCTTTTAAGGAGCCGTTTTTATTCAATACAATAACCCCAGAAAAAGAAAGAATACGCCACCACATGAAATATGCCGAAGGGGAACTGCCGCCTGAAAGAAGCTTTTATTTCAAAGGCAGAGAAGGGAAGCTGAACCTCAGGGCACAGAACCTCATGATATTCCTTCAGATGGCCGAAGGCGTCGATGACGATACGTGGCTTTACCACTTAAAGAATGGCGACTACTCCACCTGGTTCAGAAGTATGATTAAGGATGACGATCTGGCAGGTGAAACGGAGGAAATTGAAAAGGAGAAAAACATTTCAGCTCAGGAAAGCCGCAGGCGCGTCAGGTCAAAGATTCTGGCCCGCTATACGGCTCCCGAATAAACTTAAGGCTGAACGAGAAAAGGCGTGAGCATTTTCCTGAACTCACGTTCAAGCTCTTTGCCGTGATCGTGGTTGTACCAGGTCTGAAGGCTTTCATAAATTTTTTCCTTTGGCATCGCTTCAGATTTAAGCCTTAAGAATAATTCCTGAAGAGCTTTGGGGCGGGGTCCCCACCTGTAAAACTCATTCCAGCTCCTGTCAAATCCAATAAGTTTAGGGATGCTCCTGGTGCCGTTGGTCAGATACTCATCAATAATATCTGTGTTTTCATCCCTGAGCAGTATCGCCAGCTCTATTTTGGAGGAAGTTGCGGCAATCTTTGCAATATGCGGAAGGTTCTGTGCTGAATCCCCGCACCAGTCCTCTGTAATAACAATCCAAAGGTGTTCCTGAGGCAGGCTGCTGGTTATGCTTTTCAGCTCAGGTGAAACTGTATATGTTTTGTCAATTCTCAGGCTTCTCTGCAGGTTTAACCTGGAATACTCAAACTTCTCAAGCAAAGCCTCATCAAACTGCGTGGCTTCAGAAGTAAGCACTTTTACTTTTGTCCGCTCTATGTACTGCTCATATGTCAGGGCCTTATGAAATCTGTTTGCAATTAATATATTGCCTTCCATTATCCGGATCCTGTATTTTGTTTAATTGATAATATAATCATAATTTTAAGTAAATAAGTAAACAAAAATAAGTTTCCTTATATAAGAGGGAAAAAACCGTTATGGACATAGAAGCTTTCAGGGAATATTGCCTCAAAAAAAAGGGTGTTATTGAGGATTATCCTTTTAATGAGGAGACACTGGTATTTAAGGTGATAAATAAAATTTTTGCGCTTACTCCTCTTGAAAAGATCCCTTTAAGTGTCAACCTTAAGTGCGACCCGGAAAGGGCAATTGAACTTAGGGAAAGGTATGAATCTGTTTTACCCGGGTACCACATGAATAAAAAGAACTGGATAACTGTAATAATGGATAATACCATTCCGGACAAGGTATTCAAGGAGCTGGTTGATCATTCATATGACCTGGTGGTCCAGGGGCTGAAAAAGCAGGATAAGATTGCACTTGAAGCTATGAAATAACAATAATATAAAAGAACCAAATGCCATATTGCCAGGCATCGCGGGTCAGACAGGCAGATCCCAGGCATCGGATGCAGCATTAAATGGAAAAGCACGCATGATTTTTGTAATTCCAGTTGTTTAACTAATTTTATTAAGCCATGAAAAAAAATATTAACTACTTTACAATTCTTAAGTTGGTTACTCTTGCCATTTTTGTATCATTTTTATTATTTGACAGTATTATGGCTCAAAGCGAAAAAAATATTACAATTAATGTCCATGCTCAAAACGTCCCCAAGGACTCGAAGGTCTACGTCACAGGCAGCCACGAACTGCTCGGCATGTGGAATCCGGGCCGCATCTCTCTGGAGAAAAAATCTGAAGACTTCTGGACAAAGACGCTGCGCTTTCAGGAAGGGGAAACACTTGAGTTTAAGTTTACCCTTGGCGCCTGGGATAGCGAAGCCATGAATAACGACGGTTCGGTTCCCGGCAATCATACGATTACCGTCAGCTCCGATACAGTCCTGAATTACAACGTTCAGAGCTGGAAAAACGGGGAAACCCGCATTTTGCACGGGCAGGTTACCGGAACGCTGAAGTATCACAGGCATCTGGAATGGGAAGGGCTGGATCCAAGGGACGTTATTGTGTGGCTCCCCCCAAGCTATGAAAAAGACTCTGAAAGACGCTACCCTGTTCTTTATATGCACGACGGGCAGAATATAATTGACCCTAAGACCTCAAGCTTCGGCTCCGACTGGCAGGCCGATGAAACTTCAGACAGCCTAATTAAAGCAGGGAAAATGCAGGATATAATAATAGTCGGTATATACAATACCAAGGACAGAACTGAAGAGTATTCCTATACAGACCGCGGCCGTTCTTATATGCGCTTTATTACAGAAAAACTCAAACCTATGATAGATCAGACATACCGGACTAAGCCCGACAGGAATAATACTGCTACAATGGGTTCTTCTATGGGAGGCCTCATTGCATTTATGCTCGCCTGGGAGCATCCGGATGTATTCTCCCGCGCAGCCTGTCTTTCTCCTGCATTTAAGATTCAGGAGCTGGATTATCTGCCGAATATTACGTCCTATAAAGGCCCCAAGAAAGAGCTTAAAATCTATATTGATAACGGGGGAGTGGGACTTGAAAAAAGGCTGCTTCCGGGTGTGGAGGAAACTGTCCGTGTGCTAAAAGAAAAGGGGTATGCAGAAGGGGATGACCTACTGGTTTATTACGACAAAAAAGCAGAGCATAATGAACCTGCATGGGCAAAAAGGCTGCACATCCCTCTGCAGTTCTTTTTCGGTACAGGCAGGGAACTGTAAAAACACAATGAATTAATATCCGGGCAATAACGATATGGAAATCTTAAACCAGGCTGAAGTAAGGGTTTTAGGCTCGCTTATTGAAAAGGAGTTTTCCACGCCGGAATATTATCCGCTCACGCTTAATGCTCTTGTTAACGCCTGCAACCAGAAGTCGAGCCGCGAGCCGGTTGTATCGTATGATGAAGCAGAGGTAAAGCAGGCGTTAAGCTCTCTGAGGGAAAAGAGGCTAGTGCGTTTGGTTGAAGACACAGGAAGGGCAGCCAAGTACAAGGAGACCTTTATGGAAGAGCTGTCCTTAAGCCTGAAAGAGACTGCAGTGCTCTGCATTCTGATGCTTCGAGGGTCTCAGACGCCGGGAGAAATAAAGGGGCGCTCTGCAAGGATCTTTAATTTTCAGAGTCTCGAAGAAACCGAAGAGGTTCTGCAGGGTCTTATTGACAGACCGGAAAACGCTTTAGCTGCAAAACTGGAGCGCCAGCCCGGTATGAAAGAAAGACGTTACAGCCATCTTTTGAGCGGGGCGCCTGAACTTTCAGAAGTTACAGCTGATAATCAGGGACCCGGAATGGAAGAAAAGCTGCTCAGGCTTGAATCAGAAGTAGAAAACCTGAAAGCCGAAATAGAAGAATTAAAAGCCGCATTTGCACTTTTTAAGAAGCAGTTTGAATAAAACCCGGGTATGCGGTTTTCTACCTGTCCTCACCGGAATTTTCTTCTGTTTTCTTTGTCCTGTAGAGTCTTATGGTTCTTACTATGCCAAAACCGTTTATTGCAATAGCGGCAAAAAGGAGCACCCAGTTCATTTTACCCGTTTCAGAATAGGTTTTAAGTACGGCTGCCAGAATCAGTGCCGAGGAGAGGATAAACATCCCCATGGACATTGCCTGTTTTGATTTTGATCTTGCCGGATTATTCATAAGTTTCCTTCTTTAACTCTACTTTCCAGTCCAGCGGGGCAATGACGACAACAAATTCCCCCTTGGTAACTTTTGTCTTTAATTCACTTAGAAGTTCACCTGGCCTGCCGCGCCAGACCTCCTCAAATTTTTTAGTCAGTTCCCGCGTAACCACAACAAATCTTTCGGGCATGTATTCATTTAACTCCTCCAGCAGCTTTTCAATCCTGTAGGTGGATTCATAAAGAATAATAGTTCTTTCTTCTTCCGAGAGCTGTTTCAGCTTTTTCTGCCGTCCCTTTTTCTGGGGCAGGAACCCTTCAAAAACAAATGAATCCGTCGGAAGCCCGCTTAAAGTCAATGCCGTAATAAGCGCTGTAACGCCGGGCACGGCTTCAACTTTAACGCCCCTTTTAATTGCCGCCGAAATGAGTCTTACACCGGGATCTGAAATGGCAGGCGTTCCGGCATCGGAAACCAGCGCGCACGATTCACCTCGCTCTATTCTTTCCAGTGCATAATTCAGCTTGGGGGACTCCGACTGTGCGTTAAAGGAAACGAGCTCTTTTCTGATCTCGAAATGGTTAAGAAGAACTGAAGTAACCCTTGTGTCCTCACAAAGGACAAAATCCACATCCTTCAAGGTCTCGATTGCCCGAAGCGTTATGTCTTTGAGGTTGCCGATGGGTGTGCTTACAATATAAAGTGCTGGATCCATATAGTCTGCTTTTTCCCCCGCCGCTGCTTTAAAATGATAACGGCTCCACTGTGGAGCCGTATCATGCAAGTAGTTTAGTTTGTGGTTATAAATTCGCTTTCATTAAATATAATACTTTTTCAATTATTTTCAAACCCTCATTAATTTCCGCTCCCGTGATCGTAAGTGAAGGCCTGAACCTGATGGAATGCAGGCCGCAGGGGAGAATGAGCAGTTTGTGGAAGTAGCATAAATTGAGGAATTCCTTCCTTAGCTCAACCGAGGGGAGGTCGAAAGAACACATAAGTCCAAGTCCCCTGACGTTTGAAATGAGTTCAGGATAGTCTTCCTGCAGGTTGTAAAGTTTCTCAAGGAGGAGTTTTCCCTCAAGTTCTGCATTTTCAACGAGGTTATCTTCTTCAATAATCTCCAGGTTCCTCTTTGAGCGGACCATGTCGACCAGGTTACCGCCCCAGGTTGAGTTAATGCGGCTGGATTTGTGGAAGCAGTTGTCTTTCACGTCATCTATCCTGTCGGAGACCATAATGCCGCAGATCTGCATTTTTTTACCGAAGGAGACAATGTCAGGATTTATATAGTGCTGATGAGCCCACATCCTGCCCGTAAGGCCGATGCCTGTCTGTACCTCATCATACATTAAAAGAATATCGTTTTCGTCGGCAATTTCCCTGAGTTTCTGGTGGAATTCCCTGCGGAAGAAGTTATCGCCCCCTTCAGCCTGGATTGGTTCAATGATAATTACAGCTATGTCGTCGGGATTGTTTTTAATTGCGGCATAGATCTCGTTAACTGCCTGTTCTTCCAGCTTAACTACCTCGTCCAGGTTTTCTGAAAGGGGCCATTTAATTTTCGGGTTAACGATTCTCGGCCATTTGAATTTCGGGAAATACATGATCTTGTTCGGATCTGTATTTGTAAGCGACATAGTGTAGCCGCTTCTGCCATGGAATGCCTCCTGGAAATGAATAACCTGCTGACCTTTTTCTTCTTTGATTCCCTTCATGAAGTTTTTCTTTACTTTCCAGTCAAATGCCACCTTCAGGCCGTTTTCTACTGCCAGAGAACCGCCGTCGATAAAGAAAAGATACTTAAAATGCTCCGGGACGGCAACACGGCTGAATGTATCAACAAATTCGGCCATTTCAACCGTATAAAGGTCAGAGTTAGAGGGTTTGTTTAAAGAGGCGATATAGCCAATTTTCTCCCTGAATTCAGGATTATTTAATTTCGGGTGGTTTAGTCCCACGGGTGAGGAGGCAAAGAAGCTGAAGAAATCCAGGTAAGCCTCTCCGGTCCTGGCGTCTACAAGATGGTTCCCGTAGCTGCGGCTGTGATCAAAAACCAGATCAAAACCATCAACGAGCATTTTCTTTTTGAGAACTTCGTGAACTGTTTCAGCACTGATGCTGTCAAATGAAAGATTTGAATTTAATAGAGCTGTACTCATTTTTCTCTCCGCAAAAAAAAGTGACCAAAGGAATTGTTATTTATTATTAAATAATACCCGGGCAAGGAAAGAGGAGAGAAAAGTCTTAGAATACGTTCTCAAAGCGGGAAACAAAATAGCTGCGCAGCTGCCGGAGGCCTGTGTGCTCAAAAAAATCTTTGTATTTTGTTTTCATCGGTTAATTTGTTAATTGGGAAATATTCGAATTGAAAGTTATAAATTTAATTTTGCATTATCAATCATATTCGGCGGGATAAAAAAAACGGGTTTTGAAAGCCGGGGGTAATTTTGCAGGTTCGTAAACAGGATTAAAATATCTTTATAACTGCTTTTCCGTAAATTATATACATGGAAATGAAACTCCCTGGCACATTGAATTGTTTACTAATTATAGGAAATATATTACTTTTATTACCCTATGGTGTATCTTAAGAATTGTGTATAATATAAAGACAGGGGAGTACTCAGCGCAGCCAAGAATGTAATCTTATATCAGCTTATCCGTTATCTGCGTCAGAAAAATTATTATTTTATCTATTGCTAATTCGATAAACCTTAACTAATTTTACACCATAAAATTCCAGTGGAACAGATATAGGAATAGCTATGTCTGATGTTGTTTTATAAAATAATGGGTTTGCTTGTCCTGTTGTATACGGCCTATAAAGTTAGCATTTAAGTTTGTTAGCATGAAAACAGTCGCTTCCGGATAAAGAAATTCAATAAATCAAGAACAATTAATCAATAAACAACTAATTCTTTAAATTAGGAGAAAGACGTGAAATCTTCGAAAGTTAAATCTGCCTTTTCAGGATTTGCAGGTATCGTAATACCTCTTTTAATTATCATCGCAATTATCATATTCGTATTTGTGTTAGGCAACCCTGAAAACTTCCAGGGAAACAATCCAGCTAACCATCCGAAGCCGGGCAACTATCTTGGAGTAGTTTACAAAGGCGGTATCATTGTACCTATCTTGATGTCACTTCTACTGATGGTTCTTACATTCAGTGTTGAAAGACTTATCACCATTACCCGTGCAAAAGGTAAGGGAACAGTTAATCAGTTTGTAGCAAAAGTTCACACAAAGCTTGCTCAGGAAGACCTGGATACAGCTATTGCTGAATGCGACAAGCAGAGAGGTTCAGTTGCCAACGTTATTAAAGCCGGTATTCTTAAATACAAAGAAATGATTCCTGAAAAGGGATTAAACAGAGATCAGAAAGTTTTAGCTATCAAACAGGAAATTGAAGAAGCTACATCGCTGGAACTGCCTATGCTCGAGCAGAACCTGGTTATTGTTGCTACAATCGCTTCAATTGCAACTCTTATGGGTCTGTTAGGAACAGTACTTGGTATGATCAAGGCGTTTTCAGCTCTTGCTACAGCCGGTGCTCCTGATGCAGTTGCTCTTGCTAACGGTATTTCTGAGGCTCTTATAAATACAGCATTAGGTATTGGTACCTCTGCATTAGCAATTATTTTCTATAACTATTTTACAACCAAGATCGACAAGATCACCTACAGCATTGATGAAGCTGGCGTTGCTATAGTTCAGAATTTTGCAGCTCATCATAATTAATGGATTTTAAAATATTTTTAGTATAATATAGAATATGCCAAAAGTAAAAGTACCCCGTAAAAGCACACTAATCGACATGACGGCGATGTGCGATGTTGCGTTTCTTTTGTTAACATTCTTTATGTTGACAACGCAATTTAAGACCGACGATTCGGTTGTTGTTGCTCTTCCGTCATCAATTTCGGACATAAAGCTGCCTGATACGGATATCATGAACATTACGGTGACAAAAGACGGAAGGGTATTTTTCGGTATAGATAACAAGAACTTTTCCAGGGAAAAGCTTCTGCAGAAAATTTCCGAAAAATACAACGTCCAGTTTACACCCCAGGAGCAGAAGGCTTTCTATCTTACTTCCAGCTTCGGAATTCCGATCAACGCCCTCAAGGGCTGGCTCGGTCTGGAGGAAATTGAAAGGAAGAACTTTAAGCAGCCTGGCATACCGGTAGATTCGACTAATAACGAACTCGGTGTATGGGTGATGCAGGCCCGTTTGTCTAATCCGGGACTCAGAATTGCAATCAATGGTGACGGTGGTGTTCCTTATCCTGTAATTAAAAAAGTAATGGGAACCCTGCAGGATAAAAACGTCAACAAATTCAACCTGATTACCAATTTGGAAGCTAATCCGAATACAAAGTACAAGAAACCAGAAGAAAAAAAATAGAGGAATTTTAAAAAATGGCTGAATTAGATACCTCGAAAGGTGGCGGGCACGGCAAGGGTAAAAAGGGAAAAGGGAAAAAAATGTCTACAAGGGTCGATTTGACCCCAATGGTTGACCTTGGATTTCTTTTAGTTACCTTTTTTATGTTGACTACCACCTTCAGCAAGCCACAGAC
>JBLNAZ010000179.1:0-27851 GCA_050259615.1 Syntrophomonadaceae bacterium
ATTGAAAAAGGTATCGGTGTTCCGTTTGCTACTTCATATTCAGTACTGGACGTCACGGCAAACAAATACGAAATTCAGAACCAGCCGGTTCCTTTCCAGTATACTCCAATAGATACTGCAGGCCATAAAACCGTCGACGAGTGGAAGAAATACGATACCACATGGACAAGCAGCATCTTTAGCGGAATGGCCGTTAATTTCAGAAACTCTATTCCATCTCTTTTTACAATAAATACCAGCTCAGGATGGAAGCCCGGATCGCAGGCTACAACTGATGTTAAAATTGACTTCGGCAACGCCGGAGAAATGGTTTTCCCGGTCAACTTCCAGCTGGAAATTACCGACCATATAGCAAGTAAGGCATTCTCCAACATTCAGGCTACTTCCACGGTTGATACTTATTTCAAAATTACCGATACGAAAACCGGCGAGGATGTGCCGTGCTATCTTAAGGAAACCTTGTTTACCAAAAACGGCAAGTGGGAAGTAAACGAACCATTATACATCGGCACAAAAACACGCGATGGCAAATATATCTTCCCGTGGATGCTCACACAGCTTACTCCCTCTTCTGAAGCTGTTAAGCCGCAGCCGGGCGACATATATCAGTTTGTTTCGGATGTTCCATTTACCACAAAGGATAAATTTACTTTCGCAACAACTGCAAGCAGGCTTTTAACACCAGGCAGTAAGTCAATGCTCAACAACGTGGCTGTGGTTCCGAACCCATATATACTCTCGGCTCCCTGGGAAAGATCTACAGGTACAAACAGCCGCGGCGAACGCAAAATCTCTTTTACACATTTACCCGCAGAGTGCACAATTAAAATATTCACTCAGAACGGGGTTCTGCTCAGGACAATTGAACACAGCGGTTCAATCTCTGAGGGTTCAGAGTTCTGGGATCTTACAACAGAGCAGGGACTTGAAGTTGCCTTTGGTATTTATGTTTATCACATCGAAGCAAAAGGGCTGGGCGAAAAAATCGGCCTCTTTGCAATCATTAATTAAGGAATGAGGCAACGATAAACATGACAACAAAAATATTATTCCGGAGCAGGTGCATGAAATCGAAATTATTTATTACCATAACAATTTTGCTTGCAGTAAGCCTCAATACATTTGCAGGCGATACTCAGTCTAAAAGAGGTACCACTGCAGCGCCTTTCCTCGAATTCAGCGTGGGCTCCAGGGCCTCGGCAATGGGCGGCGCATTTGCCGCAATCGCCAACGACGCTACTGCAATGTACTGGAATCCTTCAGGCATTGACCGCTTCACCGAAAACGAGGTTAACTTTAATTATACAAAGTGGATTGCAGGCATGGATTTTATTTATGCCGGCGCTGTCGTTCATACAGGTTCTGCAGGAAGCTTCGGCCTTTCTGTTACGTCTCTTTCCACTCCGGAAATGGAACTAAGAACGGTTGAAGAGCCTGAAGGCCTGGGTACCAAATTCGACGCAGCCGATGTCGCTCTCGGCCTGAGTTATGCAATCAACCTTACAGACAGATTCTCCTTCGGCACATCGTTTAAGTATATACAGCGCAGAATCTGGCACATGAGCGCAGATGCCATCGCAATGGATTTCGGCGTGCTTTATACGCTTCCCTGGGACCGTCTGCAGCTCGGAATGTCACTCTCGAATATGGGATCCAAACTTCAGATGCAGGGCGTCGACGCCATGCTACTGACTGATATAGACCCCACAAAGGACGGCAACAATACGAGCGTTATTTCTGAACTTCATACAAAAGAGTGGCCGCTTCCAATGGTGCTCCGCTTCGGAGTTTCTTACCATATAATAAGATCAGATAACAATAACCTGGTGCTTGCTGCGGATTATATTCATCCTAACGACAACTTCGAAAGCATGAATGTGGGACTCGAATACAGCTTCTCGGAATTCCTCATGCTCAGAGCTGGCTACCAGTCGCTATTCCTGACCGACAGCGAGGAGGGCCTTACGCTCGGAGTAGGTGTTAAGCATATGGGCGTTGGAGTTGATTATTCATATTCGAAAATGAAAAACTTTGGTTCCGTACAGCAGTTCTCTGCTAAAATTGCTTTCTAGAAGAAAAGATAAACTGGGTCTGTTATCTGCAGACCATGGTGTTTTGGTAAAAGAGTTCTATTAGGGGAGTTGTTATATTTCATTATTTATTAACTAGTTTCAGGAGAGTCATTATGAAAAAAACTTTCAAAATGTTCTTTACCGGATTAGCGCTGTTCGTTCTTCTTTCAGGCACAGCTGAAATCTTTGCCCAGGGCATCTCTATGGGCCTGGGTAAGAATCTGCCGGGCCGTTATATGAAGCTTGTTGCTAACGCTGCAGGCCAGGAAGGCGAAATTACGAACGACGTTAAACTCGGAACAGAATATTGCTCGGAAAACGTAAAATCGGCCATGTACTTCCAGCTCGATTCTACGTTCTTCTACAAGCTGTCCACCAATAAGTTCTTTATTGTGAACGTAGAGTATTATGATGAACCCGGCGTTCAGATTAAGCTGGTTTATGACGGCCTGGATAATGCAAATAAGGAATACGGCGTTGCAATCCAGACAACAGGTACTAATCAGTGGAAATCTTTCGGATTCTATCTGGACGATGCCTACTTCGGTCACCGCCAGCAGTACGGTGCCGACTTCAGACTCGTAACAAACGGCAAAATGCACATCAACGGATTAAGCCTCGTTCCAATCGATTACTATTTCGACTGGGGTACAGCTAATGACTCACTGGGACTTGATCAGGTCGAGCGCGGCGGCGGCGACAGCAAGACGGAAATCGTAAACAAAGACGGCGAAGAAGCTGTTATTACAAAGGAAACTGATAATTACCTCTATATTAACGTTGCTGATTCTCTGATCTATGGAACAGACCCGAACCTGGCTCATCCTAACCTGTTCGTTTCTGTCCAGTATTATGATGAAGATCCTACAAACAAAATCCGCCTCCAGTACGACTCACAGTCAGATGCTTATAAGAGCACTCCATGGGTTAATTCAAAAGGCTGGAAGAGCTGGCGTACAATTACTTTTGAGCTGAACGACGCATCCTTTACAGGAAGGGAAAACGGCAAGGCCGATATGCGCCTCCAGATCAACCTCAAGAATACTATCGCCATCAACCGTATTATGGTTGGCATTCTGCCCAAGGCTCCGCTGCAGACGCTTCCTGAAGCTCCTACATTCTCAAGCTATAAAGCTCTTGAATCTCCGGTTGTTGACGGAAACCTTGGCGACTGGTCTTGGCAGAGAACCGGCAGCAAGCTCGAGTACAAGACTGACAGCAAGGGCTTCAGAACAGATGAATACTACCGCACATGGGCAATCGATTCAAAGAACGTTCCTGTTGTGGAAACCGGTGAACCCGGCGTTACTGATCCTGGTAAAGCAGGCCTCTGGGACTATAATGACCTTTCAGGCGAAGTTAAATGCTTCTGGGATGACCAGAACGTTTATGTAAGCGCAAATATTAAAGATAACGTTGTTGACGTTGTCGGAAATTCATGGGAAGGCAAAGACGGCCTCGGCCTTTATATCGACGTTTCCCATTTAATCTCCGGCGATAAGCCGATTCCTTCAAAAGACAATTCAACTTTTGAGAAGGGCGAAAACTTCCTCTTTATTCCTGCCGGCGATAACGAAGCTGGCCTCTGGAAACATTCTACTTCACAGTCGGGTGAATCTCTGCCGACTACAGTTAAAAGAGTGTTCAAGAAGACTGATACAGGATATATAATTGAAGCTTCTATTCCGCTCGACCTTATTAAGGACGGACTTACACTCAAACCGGGCGTTGCAGGCGACAAGGATAACTTCAACCCCTTGTTCGGTTATACTGTAAATGACGCCGACGGCGTTGGCGAAAACAGCGGAAGACTTTCTTTCGGCGCTCCTAACGACGATGACGAAAACTGGGGTGCTCTTAGCTTCGAACCGATTCCTCTTGTAGACAAGGGAATTATTATGGACTTCGGTACTAAAAACTACGAACAGTTCATCAAACAGGTTGAAACCTCCGGCGACGGCGCTGTTGATATCGTCTCCAAAGGCGATAAGAGCAGTGCTCTTCTTAAGAATAAATATGCTTATCTGGCCGTTAATGACAGCATAATTAAGGCCGGCAACCATCCTCACCTGTTCGTTACTCTTGAATACTTCGATGAACCTTCAACTGGAAAATTCAGAGTCCAGTACGACGGCAGTTCAAACGCTTACACCAGCACCGACTGGATCAGCCATACAGGTACCGGTACATGGAAAACTGCTATGTTTGAACTCAAAGACGCCAAGTTCAATAACAGCGAAAACGGCGGCGCTGATATGAGAATTGAAAGCGATGAAATGAATATGATCCTTAACCAGGTCAAAATCGGTATCGCCGACTACTGGATCAACAGAGGCGATTCTACAAACTTCAAGATCACTGCAGCCGATGCTCAGTCAGATGGCCTTACAAAAACTGTATTTGTCGGCGGAAAATGGTGCTCTCAGAATTCAGTTTCCGGAGGTACAGGCGGCCGTTACTTCTACCATGCAGTTAACGATACCGTTATTTTTAAGGGCGTTCCTTCTGGCGAAGTATTCTTGACTGTCGAATATTACGATACTACTAGCTCAGGCGGTATTGCTCTGAACTACGACGGCGCATCAAACAAATGGTCAAACGGCGTAGGCGATGCTATGATTCTTGGCTCTAACCAGTGGAAACTTCATACTTTCTATCTGCCCGATGCATGGTTCGAAAACCGCGAAAACGGCGGCCATGACTTCAGAGTTACAGGTAAGGGCGACAACGCCAGCTTCATTAAGCGCGTTATGATCGGCTTTGTTGGTGATATAAGTGTTGGCGTTCAGGATAAACAGTCTCCGAGAACATATGCTCTCGATCAGAACTATCCCAACCCGTTCAACCCTTCAACAACTATCAGATATCAGATCCCTGAAAGCGGTATCGTTACGCTGAAGGTTCTGAATATCCTTGGACAGGAAGTTGCAACTCTGGTAAATACATACCAGGGCGTAGGCCTTCATACTGTTAACTTTGACGCCAGTAAGCTGGCAAGCGGAATGTATATCTATACAATCCATTTCAATAATAAAGTAATTTCTAAAAAGCTGATGCTTCTTAAGTAATTACTCCTTTGATGCGGGATAGATGTAACAGTCTATCCTGCATTATTATTTAATCGGGAATTTAATGCGAACTGTACTTGTAATATTATTACTCGGGATTTTAACAGGATTAGTCTCCTGCGGCAAAAATGAAACTACTGCTCCTAAGCAGGAGGAAACAATCCGGAATGCCGAAATGAAATTCTCCAGCACCGATAACCGCCTCCTTACAGGCGTGTGCTACTATCCCTGGTATACAAATAAAGATCACTGGAAAGGAGATAATTTAAGAGAAAATTTACTCCCCTCGCAAATGCCCGTACTGGGTAAATATGATTGTATTGACCAGACAACAATTTCTCAGCATGTTAAGTGGAGCCTCCAGGCTGGCATCGATTTCTGGATTTCAAGCTGGTGGGGACAGGGAAGTTCAACTGATAATGTGATTCTTCAGGGACAATTAAAAAATCCCGACTTTCAGAAAAATATGGGCTACTGCCTGTTATATGAACCTAAAGACGGCGTGCCGATAAATGTAAATGATACCTACATAAGCCGGTTTTTAAGTAATCTGGACTATATGGCCAAAAACCATTTTAACAGCCCGAATTACTTAAAGATCGACAACAAACCGGTACTTTATATTTATCTCACACGTACAATGCAGGGAGATTATAAAAGGCTTTTTCAAAGCGCAGATACACTGCTCCAGAACCGCGGATATGCAGGACTTTATGTCGTGGGCGATGAAGTATACTGGAGAGAGTTCTCGCAGGACCACCTTAATTATATGGAAGCCGTTACGGCTTATAACCCCCATATAAGCGAAAGCTGGGTTTCTGATCCGGTGAAATTTGTGAGCAGAACAAAAACCGAACTCTACGATCCCTGGATGGCAATTGTAAATAAAAGCTCAAAAAGCCTGTGGGTGGATGTTCTTCCGGGATTTAACGACCTTGGCGTAAGAAAAGATATGCAGCACCCGGTTATACCTAGAGACAGCGTTAATACATTTATAAATTTCCTGAATTCAGCTAAAATTATTCTGAAAAATCAAACCGTTCCTTTAAAAGTTCTCGTTGTAACCTCCTGGAATGAATGGCACGAAGATTCACAAATCGAACCGGTTGCTGAATCTGTCTTGCCTGCGCAAAAGCCCTTTGAACTGACAAAAGGCTTTTGGTATCACGGCTACGGAACAAGCTGCCTGGATATTCTTGGAAATTTCAAGAAGGATTTTCAGAATTGAAGACAAAGTAACTTAAGCGGAAATAATGTAACTTTAAGATTCGAAAAATGGTGTTTTTAAGAATTAAATATATATTCTGATGAAAAATAAAATAGTTAAATTTGCCTTTGCAGCCGCACTTATGCTGTCCTCGGCTGCGACAGCACAGACGAAAACGGAATCCGCTGCGGCAGGGACGCTTCAGAGTGCTGCGGAAACTCTTACCGGCAAGATAATGTGCGGCTACCAGGGATGGTTCGCTGTTCCAAGCGACGCTATTAACCGCGGCTGGTACCATTATACACAAACCGGTACCTTTGCACCCGGCAGCTGCAAAATCGACCTGTGGCCCGACGTATCGGAATTTGACGACGACGAAAAGTACGTTACATCATTTAAGAAAGCCGACGGAAATCCTGCAATGGTTTTCAGCTCCCAGAACAGAAAAACCGTGGTGCGCCACTTTAAATGGATGAAGGACTATAATATCGACGGCGTCTTCATTCAAAGGTTTATTACGGAAGTGAAGTCCACAAGCGCCTCCGGCTACACGCAGTGGAATAACGTGCTTGCAAGCTGCCGCGTTGGTGCAAACCAGTACGGAAGAACTTTTGCAATTATGTACGACCTCTCCGGCCTCCAGGCAGGACAGATGTCATATGTAATTAACGACTGGAAAATGCTCGTCGATTCAAAGATGGTGACTAAGGACAGCTCATACCAGTTCCATAACGGAAAGCCTGTTGTTGCAGTATGGGGTATTGGCTTTAATGACGGAAGAAAGTATTCTCTGCAGGAATGCTCTACACTCATAGATTTCTTAAAGAATGATCCCAAGTACGGCGGCAATACCGTAATGGTCGGCGTTCCTACTTACTGGCGCACTCTTACTCAGGACTGCCTTAACGACAGCCTTGTGCACAAGATAATTCTTAAAGCCGATATTGTAAGCCCATGGTTTGTAGGAAGATATAATTCCCCCCAGGCCGTAGCTGAATTTTCGCAGAACGTTACTGTTCCTGACATAGCCTGGTGCAAAAAAAACGGCAAGGAATATCTGCCCGTCGCATTCCCGGGTTTCAGCTGGCATAACATGAAGCCGGAGTCGCCTTCAAACGCTATTCCGCGCCTTAAAGGACAGTTCCTCTGGAAACAGTATTATGAGGATATTAAAGCCGGCGCTACAATGATCTATCAGGCAATGTTCGATGAGATTGACGAGGGAACCGCAATCTTTAAGTGCACCAACGACGTACCCGTTGGCGCAAGCACATTCGTTACTTATGAAGGACTTGAAACTGATTTCTATCTGTGGCTTACAGGCCAGGGTAAAAGAATGCTGAATAAGGAAATTTCCTTGAGCGACGCTATACCCGACAGATATCCCGGGTTTCTGAAATTTACTACAAATAACTCCTCCGGTGAACTTAATTATATTGTGCCCGGCTTTACAGGTACGCTTTATTCAGACCAGAGGCACGCAGATATGAACCAGGTGCTCGCTTATAAGTTTCCAAAGGATAAACTCGTGCAGCTTTCAAACGGCAGCACTAACCTTCTTCTTTCACTTGAAGTAAGCAACGAATTTGTTGTGTCTGTTTCTTCTTCCTTGCAGGGCGAAAAGACACCTCTTTTCCGCTGGAATGCACAGGACGTGCATATTCACGATGAATCAAATAAGCAGGTGCTTCAGGTTAAGACAAAAACTTATTTCGACCAGGGATGGGATACAATTTATGTTTTCATCGAAGACGGAATTAAGTCAGATGCCCCGGGAGCTTCTATATATTCTGTAAAAATATCTGATGCCGGCACTTCGGACCTTAAAGGCTTTAACCTTAATGTACCTGAAAAATTTGAGCTGTATCAGAATTTCCCGAATCCGTTTAACCCGACTACTACAATTAATTATACGATCCCTGACAGCTATGACGTTGACCTGAGCGTATATAACATAATGGGGCAGAAAATAAAAACACTTGTTTCGGCCTATATGAATGCCGGATCGTACCACGCTTCATGGGACGGCAAGAACAGCCTCGGATCGGATGCGCCAAGCGGCATTTATTTCTACAGCCTGCATTATAAGGATATAATGAAGAGCAGAAAAATGCTTCTTTTGAGATGAAATTAATTATATGCTGAAAAAAATATAAAGAAAACAAAGTAACATATACGCGGAGAAAGAATGAATATGAACAGTAACGATGAAGAAAGGATAAATTATGAAGCACCTGAATTCCGTTGATTTTGTAGTTATATCCTTATACCTCTCCGTTCTGGTGGGACTCAGCCTCTACCTGAAAAGGAGAGCTTCCGGTAGTCTTGAAGATTATTTTCTGGGAGCAAATAAGCTTCCTTGGTGGGCAATGGGAATTTCCGGAATGTCTTCCTATATAGACATGGCCGGAACAATGCTTATAGTTTCTTTTCTTTATATGATGGGCCCCCGCGGGCTCTATATTGAGTTCAGGGGCGGTGCTGTTCTTGTTCTTACTTTTATGCTCCTCTGGTCGGGCAAATGGCATCACCGTTCCGGATGCATGACAGGAGCAGAATGGATGGAGTTCCGTTTCGGTAATAACTGGGGCGGACGCTTTGCAAGGCTTATTTCTGCAGTCTCGGTTATTGTTACTACTATCGGAATGCTGGCTTATCTGATAAAGGCTTTGGGAATGTTTACTTCAATGTTCCTGCCCTATTCGCCGGCTGAGTGTGCGCTTATTATGATTGCTGTTGCAACGGTTTATACAATGATTTCCGGATTTTACGGCGTCGTGTTTACGGACCTTTTTCAGTCCGTTATTGTTATTTCAATGATCATTCTGATATCTGTAATGGCTTTCATGAAAATATCAGCCTCGGGCGACCTTGCACAGCTGGCGCATTCGGTAACGGGGAATAATGAATGGGTTAAATCAACATTGAAGTGGCAGGTTACAATGCCAAGGGGATATGAAAGCTACCAGGACCTTACACTTTTTGCGTTCTTTTATTTACTGAGAAATGTTTTTATCGGGGCATCTACTGCCGGAGCCGATCCGAAATATTTCGGCGCCAGAAATGAAAGGGAATGCGGCTCATTGAGCTTTTTGTGGACTTCTCTTATGATGTTCCGCTGGCCCATGATGATCGGGTTTGCTGTGCTGGGAATTTTCCTCGTCAACAGCTTCTTCCCGGATCAGAGCGTTCTTATTCAGGCAGCAGAGCTCATTAAACAGCACGTGCCTCATATTTCGCGCGAACACTGGTCGGATACCATTACGGCTATTATGAATTCACCGGCCAGTTATCCGCCCGAACTCCTGAGCGGAATTAAGAACCTTCTGCACGACGACTGGCAGTCGAAGCTGACGCTCCTGAGTTATGACGGCACAATAAACACCGAGAGAATAGTCCCGGCCGTTATTTTATTCCAGATTCCTGAGGGCGTCAGGGGCTTTCTGTTTATCGCTTTTATTGCAGCAGCCTTGTCGGCCTTTAACTCAGGCGTTAATATGACAACGGCTTATTTTACGCGCGACATATATCAGCGCTACCTGCGCATAAAAGCAAAAAACAGGGAACTGCTCCTGGCAACATACTGCTTTACTGTAATTCTGGTTTCTGCAGGCTACGTACTTGCTTATAATGTCAACAGCATCAACCAGATCTGGGGCTGGATTATAATGGGTCTGGGCGGCGGCCTGGCAGTTCCGGCACTGCTCAAGTTTTACTGGTGGCGCTATAACGGCGGAGGATTTGCAATTGGAACTGCAGTGGGTATTGTAACTGCAATACTGCAGACAAAACTCTTCCCGGGCCTGGTCGAATGGCAGCAGTTCCTTATTGTTTCAGTTGTATCGCTTGCCGCAACTGTAGCAGGCACATACCTCACTGCTCCTACAGATGACGCTGTGCTGAATGAGTTTTACCGGAAGACAAGGCCCTTCGGGCTTTGGAAACCTTATAAGGAAAGACTGGAACCCGGTAAAAGAAAAGAAATGGAAAAAGAACATAGAAACGATATACTTGCGGTTCCTTTTACACTCGTCTGGCAGATTACACTTTTTCTTCTGCCTATGCAGCTGATGGTCCGCTCGTACGGGGAATTTTCAATTACGCTTTTAATATTTGTTGTCTGCCTTGCAGGGATGTATTGGTTCTGGTACAGAAACCTCCCTAAGAAGAAAAATATGTTAATTGGTAATGAAATGGTTGAAACAGTCCCGGAGGAAGTTGTGTAAAAGTCCGGACTCTCCGGACACCTGAAAAATAAATTATGATTGAAATGAATAAGAATATTAAAATAATAGAAACTGAGGGGGCAAAGAGTGAAAGAAAAAGTTAGCTCAATGAAGAAATACGAAGCGCTTCGTGAAGAGCTGCTGGAGTTTATTCAGAAAAATGGTCTTAAACCAAATGACCAGCTGCCTAAGGTCAGAGACATAATTACGAATATTGGCTACAGCTACGCAACGGTTAACCGTACACTGATTGAAATGGAAAAGGAAGGCTTGATTACAAAGCGCCAGGGAAAAGGACTGTATGTAAACAGGATACACCCCCGTCAGAAGAATAAGCAGGTGGCACTCATTATACCCAAGGATTTCAGTGTTCACAGAATATTTCTCGACATTCTCTCGGGCGTAAGAAAAGCCCTGGAGAAAGAACAGATCGGTCTTTTGGTATCCATCTCAAATATGAGCCACGAGAAAGAAAAGGAAACCGTCGAAAACCTGATGTCCCACAACATAGACGGCATGATCATCTTTCTTGAAGATCACTACCGCGAAGATTATTCACACATAGTGGAATTAAAAAATAAGAAGTATCCTTTTGTTCTTATAGACAGATTTATTGAAGACCTGGATACGGACTTTGTAATAATAAATAACCGCGACGCAATGTTCAGGGTCTGCTCTTACCTGAAGTACAACAGGCACTGCGATAAAATAATATTCGTCCCGGCAAACGATACCTCTGTCCTCGTTTCATCTTCGGATGAAAAGGTGCTCGGCTACAAAGAAGCCCTTAGTGTTCTTTATGGAAAGGACCCGGGCACAATTCTTCCGCTGGATGATTTCATTGCGAACCTGAATGCAATAAGCGCTTCACATAAGAATATCGGCGTCTGCCTTAATCACGATACTATGATACCTGATATGCATAAAAAGCTCCAGGAACTCAATCTCGAGATTCCGTCAAACTGCCATATCTTCGGATACAATAACAGCTACGACCAGCCTTATTACCCTACTGTTGAACAGTTTAACGATGAGGCCGGCAGAAAGGCTGCCGAAATTCTGATTGAAAAAATGAAAAATCCCGATGCCCCGCTCGTTAAAGTCAGAATAGAACCCAAACTTATTCTGCCCGACGATAAGGGTAACTATTTTATGGAAGACTGAGTTTTAATTAAAAGGTAAATGCAGGAACTGATGAATCTGCTGAAAATATCAATATTGTCAACACTTATTTTCTCAAATAATGCACTTTGGGCCCAGGAGAAAAATGCCGTTCTGTACACGGGGAAAACATCTCTGGAGATGACATCCCGGTCAATTGCGGCAGGTGATTCTTCTGTTGCAGTAAATCCTTTCGGGGAAAAAGTTAAGGAAAATAAGGTGGTGCTCAGCGTTGATGATTTATCAGTGGGAATGGAAGAATTCTCCGAAAGGCTTAATTTTTCTCCTGCACTCAGGGAATTTTCAGGCGAAATGGAAAGAAAACAGGACCTTGCTGCTTCAATTATTGCAGGTAAAATACTTTCCGGCTATGCGGAAATGAAAGGCTTCGATACTGTTCAGAATGTAAAAAGAACTATCAGCCAGTACGAAAAAGAAGCCGTCTACGAAGACTGGATGCAGAAGGAAATTACCGACAAGGTTCAGGTCAGCACACAGGAGCTTATTGAGGCCTACCCAAGATTTGCTGAACAGAGAATTGTGGACTACCTTGTTTTCCCCGACGGGAAATCTGCCAGGGAGGCTTCCCGTGAAATTAAAAAGGGAAAGAAGCTGGATTCCTTTAAGACAAAAGACGGCAAGCCGGTTCTTCAGACAAAGGAAATTGATTTCGGCGAAGCGCTCCCTAAAGTTGAGGAACTCATCTACTCAATGAAAAAAGGCGAAGTAAGCGGCATCGTTCCCTTAGACGGCAAATATTACATCTTTAATCTTAAGAAAACTGTTCCTCACCCGCAGCATTCAACGCAGAGCCTGGGCTACTGGAAACCTTCTTTAGAGAAAATATTAAGAGAAAGAAAGACAACATCGGAATTTAAGAAAGTAATGCCTCTTCTGATGCAGGACAGAAAGTTTACCATAAATAAAAAATTATATCAGTATGTCCTTAATGCCCTCGAAGGTAAACTTACCTTCGATGACAAGTCAAAGCTTCCTGAAGTCCTGAACCAGGAAATGGCCGATATGCCCGGCGACTTTTCACAAAACCTTTCAGAGCCGTTCATGAAATTTCAGGACGGCACCCTCTGGACCGTTGGCGACTTCTGGCAGAAACTCCGTTTCGGGCCGTACCTTTTGAACTACCGCTCGAAAAAAGAATTTACAGACGATTTTTCATACCTCATCCGTACCGTTGTAATAACGGAAACTGTTATGAGCGACGGCTACAAAAAAGGCTATAATAATTCGGCCTATGTGAAAGAACAGACACGGATGTGGAAGGATGACCTTCTTGCAAAAATTTATCTTCACGAACTTGGCCGGGAAACTAAGATAAGTGAAGATGAGATGAAGAACTATTACTCCGGAAATCCTTCCACGTTCCGGCTTCCTGATATGTGCCGCATAAGGGAAATTCTGGTCAGTGACGAGAAACTGGCCGAAAGCCTCGTTAAACGCATCAATGCAGGCGGGGATTGGACAAATCTTGCAAAACAGTACTCAAGCCAGAGCCCTGATGGAAGTGATTCTGAAAAAGGAATTTATATAGCAAGAGATACTTGGGGAAAAATCGGCGAGACTGCATTTTCACTTAAGCCGGGTGAAGTATACGGCCCCATAAAAACTGAAGACAACAAGTTTGCAGTTATAAAACTGCTTGGTTATGAAATTGGTAAGATAAAGACATTCGATGAAGTCCGCAGTGATGTTCACACCCAAATACTGAACGATAAGCTCCGCACACAAATCCAGCAGATCCTTGGCGAATCCGTAAGCAAACATTCAATATATATAAGCAAAGATAACCTGAATAAAGTTGCGCTGATAGGCGCCAGCATGCTTGTCAGGAAATCACATTTCCCGAACAGATCCGCTGTTCCGCTGGCATTGGATGTCAGCCATGAAGACAAATGGTTCCGGGAACTTTGGAATAGACAGCAGAGCCAGTAACCAATTATTTCTAATATATCAGGACTTTCTACTATGAAGTTAAGAACCTTGCCAATTTTTCTGGTATTCTTCATCATGGGTTTTGGAGATGCCGTTGGAGCACTCGTCGGTTTTGTAACCAAAGAGTTCAGCCTGGCGCCTGCTGTTGCAGGACTTTTGCCTTTCTTCGGCTTTCTGGCCTTTGGCCTTTTTTCCGTCCCTCTCGGCATACTGGCCGATAAGCTGGGGCAGAAAAAAGTATTACTGATGGCTTTAAGCCTCATCCTTCTTGGAGAACTGGTCCCCGTGCTGAGCATCCAAAAGTACGAATATGTGCTTGCTGCAATCTTCTTCATAGGACTTGGAATTACAGCGCTTCAGGTAGTAGGTAATCCGATGATGAGGGACGTTTCTGCAGAAGGTAAATATTCCAGAAATCTTACATTCGCACAGTTCATAAAAAGTATAGGCTCCAATACCGCGCCTTATATCGTGCCTCTGGTAGTGATACTGGGATTTGCATGGCAGGGTATATTTTTTATTTATGCCGTTGTAGTTGCAGTTACGCTCTTAAGCGTAACAATGATAAAAATAAAACCAGCGGCAAATTCTGGATCTCAGCAGAGATCCAGCATTAAAAGCAGCTTTGCACTCTTGAAGAGGCCTTATGTTTTTATGATGGTACTCGGAATATTCTTCTACGTGGGGGCCGAAGTAGGCGTAGCCTCCTGGATAGCTAAACACCTTGAGACACAGTTTAATATGGATATAGAAAAGCTTGCTACAATCAGTATCGGGTTTTTCATGACTTCGCTCGCAATTGGAAGGCTTATGGGATCCATTATATTAAGCTACCTTTCACCGCAGAAATTCTTTATTTGGAGCTCAGTTATAGGTGTGCTTGCACTTGCAGGAGTATTTGTTCCTGTTGAGTGGTTTGTGCTCGGCTCAATATTTATTGCAGGCCTTGCATTCGCTAACATATTCCCGCTCATATTTTCAATTCTGATAGACAGCATACCTGAAAGGAGCAATGAGCTTTCGGGACTTCTGGTTATGGCTATTGCAGGCGGAGCAATTATTCCGGCATTAATGGGTGTTATTGCAAGCTATTCCATTGCACTCAGCTTTGCGGTTCCGCTTCTCATATTCGTGTACCTTAGTTTCCTGGCATTCAATTCTAAAAACCAGAAACCGGCACCCGCATTTGCCGCTAAAGTAAAAGAGGAGACTGAAATTGAAGCTTGAAAATGACGATCGTATTGTTATGACGCTTGATGCAGGAGGAACAAATTTTGTATTCTCCGCAATCAGGGCAAATAAGGAAATAGTGGCTCCTGTAACACTGCCTTCAAACGGCAACAGCCTGGAACAGTGCCTGGCTAACATTCTTAACGGATTCGGCAGGATAAAGGAAAGCCTTCCATATGCGCCTTCTGCAATCAGTTTTGCCTTTCCCGGACCGGCTGACTATCCGCTCGGAATAATTGGCGACCTCGGGAACCTCCCGGCTTTCAGGGGCGGAATTGCACTTGGACCCATGCTCGAAGAGCATTTCAAACTGCCTGTATTTATTAATAACGACGGCGACCTGTTTGTATACGGTGAGGCCATATCGGGTTTTCTTCCTTATGTAAACAGCCTTCTTGAAGAGGCCGGCAGCCCGAAGCGCTTTAAAAACCTCTTCGGCGTTACACTCGGCACCGGATTCGGCGCCGGAATAGTCAGAAACGGCGAGCTCTTTACGGGAGATAATTCAGGGGCAGGCGAAATATGGCTGTTAAGAAATAAGCTCAACCCTGCAATTAATGCCGAAGAAGGTGCAAGCATACGCGCTGTAAGAAGAGTATACGCCGAGGCGCTCAATATTGCACCCGAAGATGCCCCGGAGCCAAAAGAAATTTTTGATATAGCAGAAGGAAAAATTCCCGGCAGCAGGGAAGCTGCCATTCACGCTTTCAAACAGATGGCTGAAGTTGTGGGCGATGCCTTGGCAAATGCGCTTACGCTTATAGACGGACTTGCCGTAATAGGCGGCGGAATTGCAGGCGCCCATAAATTATTTCTGCCCGCTATAGTGGAAGAAATGAACAGCAGCTATCTGCTCCCTTCAGGAAATTGCTTTCCCCGCCTTGCAGTTAAAACATTTAACCTCGAAGATGAAAATGAGCTCAGGGTTTTCCTTAAGGGAGATAAAAAGGAAGTTAAAGTCCCCGGCAGCAATAGAACAGTAAGCTATGATCCGCTTCGCCGCCTGGGAGTGGGGATCTCTAAAATGGGTACAAGTAAAGCAGTTTCGCTAGGTGCTTATGCTTTTGCACTCAATCAGTTGGATTCAGGGCAGAAAAGCCTTTAACAAAGAAAGCTTTTCGTGATTATGCCCGGATGAAACAGAGTTGTTAAATGTTTCATCCAGTAAATAATTTAATTTCTAAATGTATCTTGAGAGAATTATTATGTTGAGAACAAAAATATTAACGGTGCTGTTACTTATACTGACAGGAAGCTTTTTATATGGACAGAATGCCAAAGAGCTGGTTGACTATGTGGACCCGAATATAGGCGGCATAGGGCATATGCTTCAGCCTACCCTGCCCACGGTTCAGCTTCCAAACTGCATGATCCGTATTGCCCCTTCTAAGGGAACAAATCTGGATAAGTATCTTGCAGATAAAATAAATGAATTTCCGCTGAATATCACTTCGCACAGAATAGCCGACGCCTTCGGAATTATGGCAACTTCGGGTAATCTGAAAGTGAAAAAGTTCGACTACGCCTCTGCTTACGACCACGATAACGAAACTGCAACTCCATACTATTATTCTGTTGCACTCGAGGATTACGACATAAATGCAGAATACACCGTTACAGAACACTCCGCATTCTTCCGCTTCGGCTTTACAAGACCCGAAGATTCACACATCCTTTTAAGAGCGCAGAGAAAAGGAAAAATAGAAATTGTGGATAATAATACCGTCCGCGGTTATGAAGATGACGAAAACGTTCGCTATTTCTTCTATGCAAAGTTCAGCAGGCCTTTTGAATCTTCAGGAACCTACAAGGGTTCAGAAATAAACCAGGGCAGCACGTCGGCTGAAGGTGAAAATATTGGCGGATTTATGAACTACCGCTTCTCAAAGGAAGAAACTGTCGGCGTAAAGGTGGGCATTTCCTATATAAGCCTCGAACAGGCAAAGGAAAACCTGGAAAAGGAAATTCCGGCATGGGATTTTTCGGGACTTAAAGACCGCGCCCGCACAATATGGAATAATACTCTTGCTAAAATTAAAGTTGAAGGCGGAACCGATAAACAGAAAAGAATTTTCTATACTGCCTTGTACAGGGCTCACGAAAGAATGGTTAACGTTTCAGAATACGGAAAATACTTCAGCGGCTACGACCAGAAGATTCATGACGACGCCGGACAGAGCTTTTATGTTGACGACTGGCTCTGGGATACTTACCGCTGCCTGCACCCGCTGCACATACTCATTAGCCCTGAAATGCAGATCAATAAGCTCCGCTCTTATGTTAGAATGTATGAGCAGAGCGGCTGGATGCCTTCATTCCCGCTTTTAAGGGGCGACCATGCATGCATGATCGGCCAGCACGCGGCTTCAATATTTGCCGATGCATATCTTAAAGGAGTTAAGGATTTTGACGTTGAGAAGGCTTACGAAGGCTTAAAGAAAAATGCATGCGATGCAACTCTGCTTCCGTGGGCAAACGGCCCTAAGACTGAACTTGACGACGTGTATCTTACTAAAGGCTTTTTCCCCGCACTTCCCGAAGGAGAAAAAGAATGGGTAAAAGAAGTTCATCCTTTTGAACGCAGACAGGCTGTTGCCGTTACACTTGAAAACTGCTACGACGACTGGTGCCTGGCTCAGCTTGCAAAGGCTTTGAATAAGAATGAGGATTACGAGTATTTCATGAAAAGAGCTTATAATTACATGAACCTCTACAACACTCAGACCGGTTTCATGTCGCCTAAGACTGCTGACGGAAACTGGGTGCCTAACTTCGATCCTAAACTATCAGGCGGACAGGGCGGAAGAGCTTACTTTGCCGAATGCAACTCATGGACATACACTTGGAGCGTTCAGCACGACGTCGCAGGCCTTATGAACCTTATGGGCGGCCGCGAAAATTTCCTTAAAAGACTCGACCAGCTGTTTAATGAACCTCTTAATACTGAAAAGTTCTTCTTCCTGGGACAGTTCCCCGATGCTTCGGGACTCGTCGGTGAATTTGCAATGGGCGACGAACCAAGCTTCCATATTCCATACCTTTATAATTATGCCGGTGCACCCTGGAAAACCCAGAAACGCGTCCGCGAGCTCATGAACGTATGGTACGATGACGATCCCCTTGGAATCTGCGGCGATGAAGACGGCGGCGCACTTTCAACCTGGTACATTTTCAGCGCTATGGGCTTTTATCCTGTTACTCCCGGCAGACCAACCTACGATATCGGCAGCCCGGTATTCAGCAAGGTTACAATTAACCTGGGCGATAACAAGTCATTTACTGTTCAGGCTGATAATGTTTCACCTAAAAACAAATATATTCAGTCGGCTTCATTAAACGGAAAGCCGTTAAATATTCCGTGGTTTGAACATTCGGATATCAAAGACGGCGGAAGCCTTGTGCTTGAAATGGGTCCCAAACCAAACAAACAGTGGGGTAACACAACTCAGGTGGCTATTCCATCTATGAGCACTGAAAAACAATAATTTTGGCCGGGAATGGGTGATGTTAACTTTATCTATAGGTAACAACTCCTTAGTAGACAGAAAGTTGCCTGTTCCCGGTTGTTTTTTATCCGTATTAGAATTGGAGAATACTTGTGCGTAAATATATTATAACAGCTGCCGCATGCCTCATATTGCTGGCAAATTGCCGGACTGCAAATGCCCAGGGACTTCAGGATACAATGAAGTTCGCTTTCTTCTCGGATATCCATTTCGGAAAAACCGACTACAACGGCGAGGCGCTCTACCCCGCTGAATGGCTTAAGAAAGCGCTAAACGGAATTGCAAGACGCCAGACTGATTTAATACTTGTCGGCGGCGACCTGATCGAGTCGAGCGGAAACACAAGCCAGTTCGATCAGTTCGACGCAGCAATGGTTACAAGTATTCCATGGTATCCTATGCCCGGAAACCACGACATCGGCACCTTGCCAACCTCGGTTACAACAAGCACATTAAATAAGTGGCTTGCCCGCAATTACGGAAGAGGGCCGAATAAAAGGGAGTACTACGGCTTTACTTATAAAAACCTCGCGGCATTTTACGCCCTTAATACTCAGGCTTATATTGCAAACGATCCTCTGGTAAAAGTCAGATCCGAAAACCAGCTTGCTGAAATGGATTCTTTCTTTACTGCAAACAAGGATTTCCCGGTTAAAATTGTAACTGCCCACGTGCCGGTCTTTGAGAAAACACAGAATGAGGACAGCACTTACTTCGATATCGGCCCTGTCTACAGAAAGAAAGTGCTCGACGTTATGAACAAGCATAATGTAAGGTATTATGTTGCAGGCCACCAGCACGTTAACGGCCAGGCAATGGATAAGGGTATACTGGTTTATTTTAACACCGCGCTCAGCTTTCAGCTCGGAAGCGGAAACACGCGCGGATATTATGTCTACACGGTAACAAAAGACACCGTCTTAAGATCCTTCTACCCCTTGTCAAGCGAAAACCAGTACGAGCTTAAGGTTACGCCTGGCAGCCAGGGCACAATAAATGTTAGCCCTTCAAGCCCTTATTACGATTCTGCTGCAGTCGTTCGCGTTACTGCAGTTCCTAATAACGGCTGGAAATTCCTGAAGTGGTCCGGTGCTCTTACTAGCACCAATAATCCCGATTCAATTATTATGAACTCCGATAAAACCATTTCTGCTGTTTTCGGTGAAACTAACCCAACATACGATATTATTGCAGGCAAAAGCGGAATGGGGCAGGTGGTCCTGGATCCCGCGGGCGGAACATACGACGAGAACACAGTCGTAAAAATATCAGCTCTGGCACAGGAAGGATGGGAATTCCAGGAATGGACCGGCACAAAAAACAGCAGCCTTATGGATGATACACTCCACATGAACCGCGACTGCGAAATTAAAGCCCTCTTCAAAAAAAAAGATACTGCGCCCCTAAGCCTTAAAGCATTTGAAGATACTTACGTAAGGGGCGGACTCATGTATTCAAGCAAAAACATGGGCAAGGAAAATATATTAAAAGTGCTCGAAGGAACAAGCGACTCATACAGAAGCAGGTCATATCTGAAATTCAATATCAAAGACCTTAAGCCTAACCCTCTTTCTGTTACGCTTAAAATGAAGGCAGGCACGCTTCCTGACGGACTTGGAGCAAAAGCATTCGCCTACGTTGTAACCGGCAATACATGGAAAGAATATGAAATGCAGTGGAGAAACGTTCCTTCCATGACCGAAACACTCATGGATTCATGCGTAGTTGTCAGCGATACCGGAAATTACTATTCATGGAACCTGACAGAAAAAGTAAAACAGGTTATTGCCTCGGGCGATACACTCCTTTCTGTTATGATAAAGGATAAATCAGCATTCAACCGTACGGTTGACTTTGCTTCCAGGGAAAGCCTGAATGCTCCTGAACTTATTGTTGTTGAAAACAGCACTTCTTCGGCTGCAAAGGGCGGCATGAGCCTCCCAAAGCAGTATAAGCTCGAACAGAACTATCCAAATCCCTTTAATCCCGCTACGGAAATAACATACAGCATTGCCAGCTCTGGCCGCGTCAGCCTTAAAATTTTTGACATAATGGGCCGCGAAATTGCTGTTCTTGAAGAAGGCTTTAAGCCTTCAGGCACGTACCATCTTAGCTGGAATGCAAAGGACAGAACGGGACGCGCCCTTCCGAGCGGAATATATTTCTGCACGATGAAGACTGCTGAGTATTCCGGCTCAATTAAAATGAATCTCCTCAAATGATATTGAATTACTTATAACAAAAAATCTCCGATGAAAAGGAAGAACCTATGAAGAAAAAGTTACTGAAATTTGTTCCTGCAAAGTTAACCGGAAAATTACTGCTCATAACTATACTGCTGTTTTCTATTTCTCAAATAAACGCGCAGACAACAAAATGGAAATGGATCTGCTACGGCGATACCCGTACCAACGACGATGCACACCGCAGTGTCCTCCAGGCAATTGTGAAAAATACTCCTGATTATAAATTCCTGATTAATGTGGGCGACGTGGTTGAAGACGGACGTTCTACTTCACTCTGGGATACATGGCAGAAGGCTTGCAGCGATATCCTGGGCGGCACGGGGCAGGACCAGTACCCGCCAAAATATATGGCCGTTTCTGGAAACCACGACCAGCTTATGTCTACAGGACTTCCAAACTGGAACAAGTACTTACCCGGCCAGGCCAAAATGGGCAACGACGGCAAATACTTCTACTTCGACTATGAAAACGCCAGATTCGTTATCATGAATACAGAGGACCAGTACACAAGCCCGCAGAAACAGATGCTCTTAGACGCAATTGCTAATAATCCCAAACCATGGCTCTTTCTTATATGGCATAAACCGATCTTCAACTTCGGCGCAAAAGTCTACGAGGGAGTGATAAACCAGGAATGGGGAGTGCCTTTGTATAAATACGGATGCGACGTGATCTTTAACGGCCACGCCCACATATACGTCAGAACAAAGAAACTGAATATGAACGGTCAGCAGAACCCGCCGTTCGATGACGTTAACGGTATAACAACTGTAATTACAGGCAATAGCGGCGCACCCCTCATGAGCGTTAATGAAAACCAGGACGGCAACGCCTACCTGGTCGATTATTCTTTCGATCAGGCCCAGTCGGGCTACTACGGCTATACGGAGCTGGAAATGGACGGCGATACAATGTATCTGAAACATATAAGAGCCAGCGACAGCAAGGTAATGGACCAGACAACACTGAAGGCGAATTTCAAAATATCCAACGCAACTGCCAACCTTAAACGCTTCAAAATCAATACTACAATTGAAGGGCAGGGAACAATCGATCAGACACCATCAGATAGCGTGCACTTCAAGGACAGCCTCGTTACACTTACAGCAAAGGGAGCACTGGGCTGGAAGTTCGACAGCTGGAGCGGAGATTTGAGCGGAACAGCTAACCCGGCAGTAATTAAAGTCGATACTACAAAATATGTTACTGCAAAGTTTGTTCAGGTTGAGGGAAAGTACGAACTGAGGGCTGAATGGGAAGGTGCCGGAAAAATCGTACTCGATCCCGCGGGCCCTTATTACGACCCCGGAACAAAGGTAAACGTAAAAGCTGTGCCCAATGATTCACTGAACAAATTAGTTAAGTGGGACGACGCTTCTTTGGGAACCACTGCTGAATTTACTGTTACTATGGATGCTCACAAGGCAATAAAGGCATATTTCAAGAATCTTATAGAGTATAACCCCCGCTTAAGAGGATCTCTCCACGGATCTGTAAATACAGATGCCGCGGATGATGAAGTCCTGGAAGGAACAGTCCTTACTATGACGGCTGTCCCGGAACAGGGATATGAGTTTTTAGAGTGGACGGGCGATAAAACAGGAAATAAAAACCCTGATACTCTTTTGATAAACTGCGAAAAGGATGTACGTGCAATATTTAAGAAAACAGGCGGCTCGGTATTTAAGATTAATCCTGCTGAAGATACTTACGTAAGAGGCGGCCTCATGTATTCAGGCAAGAATTTTAATCCCGATACTACCTTAAGAGTCTATGAGGGTGCTTCCGACAGCTACAGGTGCCGCTCATTTTTGAAATTTAACCTTAAGGGAATTAAAGGAAATATTCTCTCTGCAATACTTAAGATGAAAGTAAAACCAGGCGGGCTTCCAAACGGCGCACCTGTAATGGCTAATGCGTACTATGTTTCAAGCGACACCTGGTCAGAAGGCATACTGAAATGGACTGGCGCCACACAGACCGGCACTGAACTGGATTCCTATCTAATAATAAATCAGACCGGATACACCTACTCGTGGGATGTAACCGATAAGGTTAATCAGGAAGCAGCCAGTGATTCTCTTATTACATTCATGATAAAAGACAACGAATCAACCAACCGCATAATTGATTTCTACAGCAGGGAAACCTCAGGCTCACCTGAACTATTGGTTGTGACCGACCAGACTTCCGGCGTTTCGGAAAACGGAAAACAGGTCCCTGATAAATACAGCCTGGAACAGAATTACCCCAATCCCTTTAACCCCGCAACCGAAATTAAATACAGCCTTGCAAAGCCGGGCAATGTAAAGCTTACGGTGTTTGACATTATGGGAAGGGAAGTTGCAGTGCTCTTCGACGGCTTCCGCCCGGCAGGATTCTACAGCCAGTCATGGCAGGCAAAGGATAAAACGGGCCATAAATTATCCAGCGGAATTTATATCTGCTCAATGGAAAGCGCCGGAATATCCAAATCAATTAAGATGATGCTTTTACAGTAAACTGCGAAGTGCATTTACTAACAGAACTGAATTTATAACAGAGCTTTTAAGACGGGGAATATATGAAGAAAAATATACTATCTAAATTCATTATGCTGTGCCTTTTCCTGATTGCTGCCGCGAACTTCCTGCATGCACAGGGAACTCCTAATGAAAAAAGCTTTATACTGGTGGGCGACACTCATTTCGACTGGTGGGAGGACCACGATTCTACATGGCTCGCCGCTCAGGGCGACGACTACCGCCAGGTTACTCAGGAATACGTTCCTAATACTAAAAATAACCACGACGCTTTAATTGATGAACTCCTGACTATGTCCAAAAAAACGGAACTGAACGTCCAGGGTGTACTCCAGATGGGCGACCTGATGGAAGGCCTTGCCGGTAGAGCCGACCTCGCTTTGAATATGGCTCGCCACTCTGTCGACGGCCTCAGGGCTTCTGAATTTTCCGTTCCCTGGCTCATCACAAGGGGCAACCACGACCAGACCGGCCCCGGACAGGCTGATGCTTATATGCAGGTTGTGCCTCCTTTTATTTCAAACGAAATAGGCAAATCCGTTACAACTAAATTTTATACCTATACTGTCGGCGACGTTAAGTTCATCAGTGTCGACTGCTACGACACTGCAGCCCTGATGACATTCCTCGAGACTGAACTGACCAATACAACGGCAAAGTTTAAGATCATCGCAACACATATGCCAATTGTTCCTGTTTCGGGAAGACTTTGGAATGTGTTTGAAAATGACTCTCTTAAACGCGACCAGCTGATGAACCTTATTGCAAAAAATAATGCGGTCGTTCTTGCAGGCCACCTCCATAAGTATTCCGTTTTAAGACGCATGACTCCTTATGGCCCTTTCATTCAGATTGCTGTAAACAGCGTAATAAGGGATAAGAGCAAGAATACTCCCTCTGCATACACAACAACGTACGGCCCAAATCTTGTCGACCTGGAATCGAGCTTCGATCCTTCAAGCGCTTACTCAAGAAGAAAATACCTTACAAATGAATCAGCTTTTGTTACAAACTTCAGAATGGCTGATATGCCCGGCTACGCTGTTCTTACGCTGAACAGTACAACTGGAATGATGACTCTTAAGGCTTACTGCGGACTTGGACAAAAAATGTCTGAAGAGGTTCTGCTTACTTCTTACGATCTGAATATCACAAAAGCCGGAAACGGAACTGTAACCAAAACTCCTGATGCTGCAGATTACCTTGCCGGCACATCAGTTTCATTAAAAGCCCAAGGCGACCTCGGCTGGAAGTTCCAGAGCTGGAGCGGAGACCTGACCGGAAGCGATAACCCCGCAGCAATTCAGATGGACGGCAATAAAAATGTTACCGCTGCTTTTACAGAAGTCGCGGGGCAGTATGAATTAAGAACCGAAGTTACAGGCAATGGAAGCCTTGAAGTAAGTCCTGCAGGCCCTTACTACACGCCCGGAACAAGCGTTACAATAAAGGCTCATCCCCAGTCGGGCTGCAAACTCGAAGGCTGGACAGAAGGTGCTACGGGAAAAGATACTGTTCTTACTGTAATAATGAACTCTCACTTAAAACTAAAAGCACTCTTCAGCAAAATCAATACTTATAAACTTAAGACGGGAAAAGTTGACCACGGAACAATTACAACAACTCCGCAGGGCAGTTCATTCTATGAGTTCACAAATGTTAAGGTTACCGCAGTTCCCGACCAGGGCTGGGAACTGCTTGAATGGACTGGCGCCGTAAGCGGCAAGTCGTTAAGCGAAACATTGTACATGGACGGCGATAAGGAAGTTAAAGCTCTTTTTAAGAAAACTGACGGCGCCGTTATGTCAATAAAGCCTGCTCAGGACGGCTACGTAAGAGGCGGACTCATGTATGCCGATAAATTTTTCGGTGCCGATACAACTCTTCGCGTTCTTGAAGGCAGCACCGACAGCTACAGGTGCCGCTCATTCCTCAAATTTCCCCTGAAGGATGTTAAAGGAACAATACTCTCAGCCGTCCTGAAAATGAAAGTAAGACAGGAAAGCCTTAAAGGAAGTGCTCCTGCAAGAGTTGATATTTACCCTGCATCAAGCGACCTATGGGATGAAACTACTCTTAAGTGGAAAGCTTCACCTTCACTTGTAATGACTATACTTGATTCGTGCACGGTTATCGACAGCGAGATAACCCAGAGTTCATGGAATGTGACTGACCAGGCAAAGACCGAGGTTAAATCCGACACAATGCTTACACTTATTTTAAGGGACAAATCTTCATCTAATATAACCGTGGATTTTTATTCAAGAGAAACCGCCTATTCGCCCGAGCTTTTAGTTGTTACCGACAATGCAACCTCAGTTTCAGAACCACAGAACGAAAGACCCCGCAGCTTTACGCTCAGGCAGAATTATCCGAATCCTTTCAACCCGTCTTCTAAAATATCGTTTTCAGTTCCAGAGGCGGGACACGTAAAACTTAAAGTGTTCAATATACTCGGCAATGAAGTTGCCAGTCTGGTAAATGAATACAAGGCAGCCGGCTCCTATACTGTTGAATTCAACGGAAGCAGTCTGCCCAGCGGAGTTTATTTCTACAGAATAGAATCAGGCCGCTACACCGGCACAAAGAAACTGATCCTTGCAAAATAAAAATGTTTCCATCTGCCCGTTCTGCGATATAATCTTCTTAAAGCCCCCTGCGGCCTGTCTAAAGCAAAACGTATCCGGCACTGGAATAAATAAAGATATAAATTCAGAATCCACCTGTGGTGGATTCCATTCTTCATAGAAAATAAGCGGAGAAATAATGAAAGAAAGAAAAACAGTCCTCTTTGCCGCCACCGTTGCTGCCCTGGGCGGATTCCTCTTCGGCTTCGATACAGCCGTTATCTCGGGAGCAGAAAAAGCCATACAGCAGCTCTTTCTTCTCGACAGTTTCTGGCACGGATTTACAATTGCAATTGCACTTATTGGAACGGTTATAGGCGCGCTGTTTGCAGGTAAACCCGCCGATTTGTACGGCAGAAAAGCCTCACTCATTGTAATAGCCGTATTCTTCTGCGTTTCTGCAATCGGAAGCGGACTTGCCAATAGCTGGATGATGTTTCTTATATTCAGGTTTATAGGCGGACTCGGCATCGGGGCCTCTTCAGTAGTTGGACCAATGTATATTTCTGAAATTTCGCCCTCGCATCTGAGGGGCCGTCTGGTGGCCTTATTCCAGCTCAACATTGTAATCGGCATACTGGTTTCTTTCTTTTCAAATTATCTTCTTTCTTCCCTCGGCGAAGGCTCATGGCGCTGGATGCTTGGCGTAGCCTTCTTCCCTGGCATTATATTCCTCTCCCTCATATTCTTTATTCCCAACAGCCCGCGCTGGCTCATAAAGCTCGGCAGGGTTTCAGAGGCAAGAGATATACTTACAAGTATAGGCCAGGAAAATGTTGAAGGTGAAATTGAAGAAATTTTGGAATCCTTAAAAAGCGAGGCCGGAGCAAAGAAGGAAAACCTGCTTTCAGCAGATTATAAAAAACCTATTGCTTATGCGGTTCTTCTTGCAATATTCAACCAGTTCTCGGGAATAAATGCAATCTTGTATTTCTCGCCTCGCATTTTCGAAATGGCAGGCTTTGCACAGGGAACCGCAATGCTTCAGAGCGTTAGCATTGGCCTTACAAATTTCCTCTTTACAATTATTGCAATGACTATAATCGACCGCTTCGGAAGGCGCACACTGCTTCTTGTCGGATCAGTTGGAATGATTGTTTCTTTAGGAATGGTGTCGTACACCTTCTTTACAAAAAATTTCGGCAGCTACAACATGCTCGTTTATCTCATCAGCTTTATAGCTTTCTTTGCATTTTCGCAGGGAGCGGTTATATGGGTTTTTATTTCAGAAATATTCCCGAATAAGGTAAGGGCTAAGGGCCAGACGCTCGGCAGCTCCACACACTGGATTGTCGCTACAATAATATCGTGGACTTTCCCGTTTGTAGCTGAAAACCCTGCAATAGGCGGGGGACCTTCATTCCTGTTCTTTGCAGTAATGATGTTCCTGCAGCTGCTGTTTGTATTAAGATATTTGCCTGAAACCAAAGGCAAATCGCTCGAGCAGATAGAGCGCGATCTTCAGGTTGTGCCCGTGGAAATTGACCGTTAGAACTGAGTGTAACAAAAACCAACCCAAACAGTGCCTGTAAATTTATTTGCAGGCACTTCTTTTATCTGCTTCAGTATTTTATTATAACACAGGCGCCTGCACACCTGAATTAAATTCTTTCATTGCATTTCTGCCGGAAGCGTAAAGAAAAATGCAGATCCCTGGCCGGGCTGCGATTCAACCCAGATCCGGCCCCCGTGGTGCTCAACTATCTTTTTGCATATTGCAAGTCCTATGCCCGTGCCGGGATATTTTTCCCGCTCGTTCAGACGCTGGAAAATTACAAATATTCTCTCGGAAAACTGCGGGTCCATTCCTATACCGTTATCACTGACTTTAATCAGCCATTCTTTGCCTTTTCTTTCTGCGGTTATATCTATCTGCGGGCTGCTGCTGTTCCTGAATTTTACCGCATTCTGTATCAGGTTCTGAAACAGCTGTTTGATCTGCATGTCATCTGCCATTACAGAAGGCAGGTCGTAATAATTTACTACCGCCTTATTCTCTTCTATCGTCAGCTGCAGGTCGCGCAGCACTTCTTCAA
>JBLNAZ010000180.1:0-3637 GCA_050259615.1 Syntrophomonadaceae bacterium
AGCATTGCCATATCGCACCTGACGCCGTCACAAACCTGTGCAATTTTAAGGAGGCGGTCTGTCATAAATTCAACTGCCTGAGGGCTGAAATAGTTAACCTGTGCCGTATCGTCCCATGCCGGAAAGAACGGGTCGCGTCCGTGGGCAAAAATAGTATCTTTCCCGTCGGGCTTAAAGTAAGTGTGGCTGTCGCGCCCGAATATATCCTCGTCGGCCTGCAGGAAGATTTCCGGATTGGTGTCCAATAGGTGTGAATCGGCGCTGAAATGGTTGGGTATAAAGTCCAGAAACAGCTTTAAACCCATATTATTCAGCTTTTGCCTTAAATTTATAAGGTCATCCTCACTTCCAAGGTCCGGGCTTACTGTATAATCGTCCAGCGCGTATGGTGAACCTATGACATCTTCTTCTTTCCAGCCCCTGAGGGCTTTGTCGTAGTTTCGGATGAGGAAATCCTTAAAGCAGCATTTAGAGATGACCGAGGGGCAGGTTTTCCAGATACCCATCAGCCAGATTATATTTATTCCCCTGACCGAAAGGTTATTCCAAACCTCGCCGGGAATGCCCGCCAGGGAGGCTTTGCCTTCCGGTCTGTTAAACTTATTAATCCAAACGCGAGTATTTATTTCATAAAGTTTAGGATTATGCAAATCTCTTATATCCCTCTCGATTAAGCAATCCGGCTAAAAACAGCGCCGGATTATTCATTCAACTGTCCAAATGACAACTCTGCCCGGTTTATGTGCCTTCTTTCTGAATCAGCTTTTTTTCTTCCAAAAGGTAATTATTTGCTTTCATCAGGCGCATAATTTCAGTTTCATCAGTAGAGTTCTTCATATTATTATAATTTAATTTTATTTCTTTATCTATCCTGAAAAGCCGGAACCTTCTTATGGAATCTCTGGCATAGCGCATGAGGTTCAGGCTTTCATCGTCCCCGGGGTTAATTTCCTCCCAGGTTTTGCTTATAGTGTGCTTTTCCATGGACATTTTTATAACAAACTGCCTGGTAGCCTCGTCTTCAATTTTGTCTATCAGGGCGCCGGGAAGTATGTCCCCGCCGCTCTGGAAAGCATCGTAAACCAGTTCTGCCAGATACTGCGGCATCGGTTCGGTGAAATCTTCCGGAGTAAGATGATTGAAAATATACTTAATTATTTTCTTTTCCCCTTCAAACAAAAGCTCAATAATCTCTTTTTCCGCCGGCGAGGCGTCTTTGGAAACGGGCGCCTGCTGCTGCTCTTTAGGTTTTTGCGCAAGGTTTTCCGAAAGGCTGCTCTGCGGAAAACTGTTCTGCTGAAAACTATTCTGCTGAAAACTGCCTTGTGCCTGTCTCTGGTGTTCGCTCCTTGAATGGGAAGCGGCGCCTTTTTTTAGCTTTTCCAGCTCTGTTTCCAGGAGTTTTTCGCGCAGGTTGAATTTTTTAGCAATGGATTTTATAAGGAGGTTTCTCTTGAGCTCATCATTAACGTATGAGGCCGACTGTATGAGCTCCCGGAGGGCAATTGTCTGCTGCCCGGGATCATTAAACATTCCCTGTTTTTCATACTGGAGAGACTGGTACTCAAGAAAGTTAAGCGCCCTTTTCATTATCTCCTCAAACTCCTGTTTTCCCTGATTCTGCACGTAGGAATCGGGATCCTCCCCGGCGGGGAGTTCTGCAATTTTAACCTCAAAATCGTGTTTTACAAGGAGTTCTATGCTTCTGAGTGAAGCTTTAATACCCGCAGGATCGGAATCGTAGAAAACCACAATGTTTTTTGTATAACGCGAGAGCATCTGCACCTGGTCCTCTGTAAGCGCCGTACCGCAGGAAGCCACAACATTTTTAATTCCGTGCTGAAAAAGCGAGATAAGGTCAATATAGCCTTCCACCAGAATAGCCTTGTCGAGCTTTCTTATCTCGTCTTTCGAGTGGTAAAGGCCGTAAAGAGTTTTTCTCTTAAAATAAACGGGGGATTCCGGAGAGTTCAGGTACTTGGCCAGATTGGGATTTTTCTCCATAATGCGCCCTCCGAATGCGATGACGCGCCCGTTGGGAGAAAAAATCGGGAATATGATCCGGTCGCGGAACTTGTCATAGAAGTTTCCGCCGTCTTTTTTATCTATAAGTCCCAGCTGCTGTGCTTTTTCAAGCTCCACGCTGCTGCTTTTGGCGTATCTGAGAAAGCTGTCCCATTCAGGCAGTGCGTAACCAAGACCGAAAGCCCTTTGAGTCTGGAGGTTGATCTTCCGGCCCGCAAAGTATTTTCTTGCCGGTTCGCCTGCAGGATTATGAAGGAGGTTATTTGAGAAAAACTTTGCTGCCAGCGTGTTGATATCATAAAGCACCTCCATTTCGCTCTGTTTTTCGGGCTGGGCGTTTTCATGGGTATCGAGGTTTATTCCGGTGCGCTTTGCAATTTCCTGCACGGCTTCCACGAAGGAAATGCTCTGATAGTCCATAAGGAACTTAAACAGGTTGCCGCCGGCATGGCATCCGAAACAGTGGTATATCTGTTTTTCACTGCTGACAATAAACGATGGGGTTTTTTCCTGGTGGAAAGGGCAGAGTCCTAAATAGTTTTTGCCCCTCTTTTTAAGCTGAACAAATTCTGAAATTACATCTACTATGCTTATAGAGGAACGGACTTCCTCTATTTTGTGCTCTGGAATTATCATAATATTAAATTAAGTTTCATGGCTTTTAAGATCATAAAATCGCAAACTTCTAATAAACGTCCCATAGTAAAATAATCTAATCAGCCCTTACAATCCATAAATTAATAAAATAAAATGGAGGTAAAGTCACTTGTAACCGTTTGGCTAATTGACGGCTCTTCATTATATTCCGGTTTGATTTTATGATGTATTAATTACCAAGAGAGACGAATGGACCCAATAAATATACTTTTAGGACTGAATTTAATTGCCACTTTGGGGGCAAATATGAGCGGCGCAAAAAAAGGCTTCAGAAGCGCCATTACTGTTGTAAAGGAACGCCCAAAAACATTTCTGCAGAGCGTACCGCCAAATGTGTCGCTGATCGTGCTGATTTTTACAATTGTATCGGTTTTTCAGATCGGAACACTCACATACGGAAAATACCCTGCACTTGCCTCACTCCGTCTTTTCGGCCTGTTTTTTAATATAGTATTCTCATGGTTTCAGGTCTGGGCTTATAAATCCATGGGTGAAAGCTACTCCCAGGATATTTTAATCACTAAAAACCATGAGCTCGTAACAAAAGGCCCTTTTAAGCTTATAAGGCATCCGCAGTATATGGCGCAGATTCTTACGGATCTGGGCGCGGCACTTGCTCTTCTAAGCTACATTGTTCTGCCGATGGTGCTTTTTCTGGAGATTCCGCTTCTTGTAATGCGGGCAAGGGAAGAAGACAGGCTGCTTGCTAAACACTTTAAGGAAAAGTTCGATAACTACAGAAAAAAGACAGGATTTCTGCTCCCCTTTATTGGTTGAAAATGAGGACACGTGTACCGATGAGAATGAGGCTATTGTTATTTTTAATTCTTATTGCCGCCCAAAGCATATTGGGACAGGGAATAATTACTTTCAATTCCCGCGGCCAGGTAAAAGAACTGAAATCAGTTAACAGAAAGGGTGTGGAGTTTGTTTCAGTCCGCCAGCTTGCCGGGGC
>JBLNAZ010000181.1:0-7301 GCA_050259615.1 Syntrophomonadaceae bacterium
AACAAGAAGGTAAACTAAAAAATATCGGGGGCTCCTTTTCAGGCTAAATTAAAGATCCCGCTAAGAGTTATGCGGGATCTTGAAAATAACAATCTTTTTGAGTTTTCACACAGTCTCTTTAAGCCGTGGGACCCATAATCCGCAATAACCCCCGGGACTTTAGTCCCAGATTCCTCGCCGGAAGATCGGGTGCTAAAGCCCAATATAGGAGAGAGAGATACCGTGGACCCCGAGCTAAAGCTCGGGGCTAGTCATGAACATGAGATTATTGCTGTACAACGAAACGTCGAAGGTTGAACCTTTTTCTCCTTTGAACTTTGTTCTTTAATTTATATATTTTGGCAAAATATTTTGACATATGAACATATACAACTATCTGCTTAATAAGATTTCGGAAAAGGGCGCCGCGTACCTCATTCTGATTGACCCCGATAAAATCTCCGGAGATAAATTATCTGAATTTGCAAAAAGATGTGAATGCTCCGGCGTAGATGGATTCCTGGTTGGCGGAAGCCTGATGATGAACGGAAACCTTAGCCATACAATTTCTGTTATAAAGGAAAATACTACAATTCCGGTTGTAATTTTCCCGGGCGGTATCTCTCAGGTTTCTCCCAATGCCGATGCAATTTTGTTTTTGTCGCTCGTAAGCGGCAGAAACCCCGAGCATCTTATTGGTAAGCAGATCATGGCCGCCCCAGTCATTAAGGCCTATAATCTTGAAACTATACCTACGGGCTATATACTTGTTGAATCGGGCAGCGTAACAACAGCAGAATATATCAGCGGAAGCAAGCCGATACCGCGCAAAAAACCAGAGATTGCAGTAGCAACAGCACTTGCCGCACAGTATCTCGGGATGAAAATGATCTATCTGGAAGGCGGTTCAGGCGCACAACTTTCGGTTCCAAATGAAATGATCAGCATGGTTTCAAAAAACGTGAATGTACCCGTAATTGCTGGCGGAGGCATCAGAACAGCCAAAGACGCCAGGGAAAAAGTTGAAAGCGGTGCAAGTATTATTGTAACAGGAAATTATTTTGAAGACGATGAGAACTGGGATAAGATAAAAGAATTTGCAGATGCAGTACACGTTAAACTTGCCGCCGAAACTGCGGCCGGAAATTAAAGATAACATTTAGAAAGAACGGATTGATGATTGACAGGAATAAATTTGTTAGGGAGTCTCTTAAGGAAAGTTCAGAGACAAAGCTGAAAATAGGGCAGGAATGCTCTGAAGGAATCCTTGAGGCAGCAGATATGCTATCGGAAGCTTTTAAGAAGGGAAAAAAGCTTCTCCTCTGCGGTAACGGCGGAAGCGCTGCCGACTGCCAGCACATAGCTGCCGAATTCATGATCCGTCTTAGTCATCATATTACCCGGCCTGCCCTGCCGGCAATTGCCCTTACCACCGATACTTCCAATCTTACTGCAGGCGGTAACGACATAGGGTTCGAAAATATTTTTGCACGCCTGATTGAAGGACTGGGAAATGAAGGCGATGTTCTGCTTGCAATTTCTACAAGCGGAAATTCCCGGAACATTATTAAGGCTGTCGAAATGGCAAAATCCAGGAAAATGAAAGTTATAGGATTCTTGGGCGGAACTGGCGGAACGCTGAAGGATATGGTCGATCTTCCGGTCGTAATTCCCTCGGCTAATACACAGAGAATACAGGAAGGACATATAACGGTAGCACATATAGTTTGTGAGCTCGTTGAAAGCGGATTGTACTTATAGTCCATCGTTCAGTACCGGGCTTTTACTTTTAACTTTAATTTCTTCCTTTAGGCTTCCCCCCTCCTGCTGCCTGAGTAGTAACTTTTCATCTTTCCACTTTATCGTTTTTAGTATATATTATATTCAAATCAAAAAAACAGAGGGAAAAATGACTGCTGATATTATGACAATTCAGAAGGTTTACCAGGATCTGCGGGGCAAAATAGAAGCTGCCCGCAAAATTCTTGGCCGGCCAATGACTCTCACAGAGAAGATTCTATATTCACACCTGGCAAATCAAGTATCCAAAGAATTCAAAAGAGGAAAAGATTACGTCGATACAGCTCCTGACCGTGTTGCAATGCAGGACGCAACGGCACAGATGGCACTTCTTCAGTTTATGCACGCGGGCAGAAAAACAACAGCAGTTCCCAGCACGGTTCATTGCGATCACCTTATTCAGGGAAAAGTTGGCGCACAGGAAGACCTGGCAAGAGCAAATGACGAGAACAAAGAAGTTTATGAGTTCCTTGAAAGCATTACTAAAAAATACGGAATCGGCTTCTGGAAGCCGGGAGCCGGAATTATTCACCAGGTAGTCCTCGAAAATTATGCGTTCCCGGGCGGAATGATGATTGGCACCGATTCACATACACCAAATGCAGGCGGACTCGGAATGATTGCTATTGGCGTCGGCGGCGCAGACGCGGTTGACGTTATGGCCGGAATGCCATGGGAAGTTAAATGGCCTAAAATTATCGGCGTTAAATTAACTGGAAAATTAAACGGCTGGACTGCCCCTAAAGACATTATACTTAAACTGGCCGGCATCCTTACGGTTAAAGGCGGCACGGGTTCCATCATTGAATACTTCGGCGAAGGCACCCAATCTATTTCCTGTACTGGGAAAGCTACCATTTGCAATATGGGAGCCGAAGTTGGCGCAACAACATCTGTTTTCCCATTCGACAACAAAATGGCAGACTACCTTAAAATGACCGGCCGTGAAGACGTGGCTTTGATGGCTCAGAGTAATGCCGACTGCCTTACTGCCGACAAGGAAACCTTTGCAGATCCGCAAAAATATTACGATGCAATTTTTGAAATCGACTTAAATACACTCGAGCCTCATCTTAACGGTCCTTTTACCCCCGACCTTGCATGGCCGGTTTCTAAAATGAAGGAAGTTGTACCTGAAAAGGATTTCGTTGATCAGCTCAGCGCAACTTTAGTAGGAAGCTGTACAAATTCAAGCTACGAGGATATAGACAGGGCCGCCAGCATAGCGCGCCAGGCTTTGAATAAGGGCCTTAAGGCAAAAACACAGTTTATTATCACTCCCGGTTCCGAAATGGTATATGCCACTGTTAAAAGAGACGGGCAGCTGGATACACTGACGGAGTTTGGCGGCGTAGTTTTCGCTAATGCCTGCGGACCCTGCATCGGAATGTGGAAACGTATGGATATTGAAGAAGGCGAAAGGAATTCAATTGTAACTTCTTTCAACCGCAACTTTGCCAAGAGAAATGACGGCAACCCGAAAACTCAGGCATTTGTAGCCAGCCCCGAAATGGTTACCGCTCTTGCAATCGGCGGAAAACTGACATTCAACCCTATGACTGACGAAGTAGTAAATGAAAAGGGGGAAAAGGTTAAGCTCGATCCACCGACCGGAAAGGAACTGCCTCCTAAGGGCTTTGAAAAGGGCGAAGAGGGATTTGTACCTCCTGCAAAAGACGGACAGAATGTTCAGGTAATTGTTGACCCGAAGAGCAGCCGCCTGCAGCTGCTTGCACCTTTTGCACCCTGGGATGGTAACGACCTGATGGAACTGCCCCTGCTCCTTAAGGCAAAGGGTAAATGCACAACCGATCATATCTCAATGGCCGGTCCGTGGCTCCGGTTCCGCGGACACCTGGATAATATATCAAACAATATGTTCATTGGCGCAATAAATGCTTTTACGGATAAACCGGGAGAAGTAAAAAATACTTTTACCGGCGAATATAAATCTATTCCGGATGTGGCGCGCGACTATAAGACGCGCGGTGTTAACTGGATTGTTGTGGGTGATGAAAACTACGGCGAGGGTTCAAGCCGCGAACACGCTGCAATGGAACCCCGTTTCCTCGGCGGCAGAGCTATCATTGTTAAAAGCTTTGCGCGTATACATGAAACGAATCTTAAAAAACAGGGAATGCTTCCTTTGACATTCGTCAATCCCGGAGATTACGACAAGATACGTGAAGACGACAGACTGAGCATTTTGGGCCTTGCCGATCTTGCATGCGAAAAACCGCTTAAGCTGGTTATAAAACACAAGGATGGGACTGCTGAGGAGTGTTTGCTGAACCATACTTTTAACCTGGGACAGGTTGAATGGTTCAAGGCCGGAAGCGCTCTGAACCTGATTGCAAAATCGCAGAAGGTATAATACAGAATAAACAAAAAAGGCTGCCCGAGGGCAGCCTTTTTTTTCATCAAATATTCAACACCTATTACTTCTTTGCAGGTAAAACAGCATCCTTTGCAGCTTTTGCAATCTTGAACTTCAAAACTGTCTTTGCCGGAATTGTAATAGTTTCACCTGTGGCGGGATTTCTACCCATTCTCTTCTTACGCTTAACCAATTCCAGCTTGCCTAAACCAGGCAGTGTGAAAGACTTCTTTGCTTCCTTGTAAGAAAGGCTGACAAGTTCCTGTAAAAACTCAGCTGCGAATTTCTTGGTTGTTCCAGTCTTTGTTGAAAGGTGCTCAATAATTTGAGCTTTTGTCATTGGTTTTGCTTGAGCCATTTTTTTCATCCTTTGTTTTTGTTATAGGAATTGTGGTCCAAAATAAAAATTTTTTAATTTAAAGCAAAATATTTTTCCTACTTTTTTTCAATATATACCCATTTTATGCAATATTTATAGTCCTTTTCAGGCTACAGGCACTATTCCCCCCCGTATTTCCGGTATTCATACGTATATGGACGCTCATTGAGGCAAAAGCTTTATTCTTTTTATCTTCTTTGCTGAGTATCTTTTTATTGTTATTTTTATTCTATTGATATATTGTGACAGTTAAAACCGGTTTATGAAAAAAATTCTATTTTTATTTTTAATGTTCTTTGCTGCTGCACAGCTGCAGCCAGGGCTGCAGGCACAGACCAGGGATTCCATTCGCACAAGGCCAGTCCTGAGGGATTCGCTCCGTGCCGTAAAGTCCGACAGCCTCCATCTGCGCGATACTTCGGCAGCTGCTAAACGCGATTCTCTGAAGAAGCACGCTGAAATATTTATTCCTCTCCATAGAAACAGCCTTACGGCCGATTATGAATTCAATAACCAGATTAAGAAAAAAGATATCCTCTTTCACGATTACCGCTATACGGCCGACTACCTGAAACTCTTTCCCCTTTCTTTCTTAAGGGATCTTGGATCTCTGGGTCAGACGGGCGAACTGCTCCTTTATGGCGCAGGCTTTAATGAGACCAGTTATCTGCACGACGGAATGCTTATAAATAACCGGCTTACTAATTCATTCGACCTCAACCTGCTCCAGTCGGAATCTGTGGATTCAATTGAAGTTATCCCTCTTGCAAGGGGATTTTTATACGGCACCCTGAATAATACGGCATCGGTTAATTTTATATCGAAAGACAGCTACTCTATCGGCAATTCCAAAGCGCCATATTCAAGAATCAGATATTATCAGGCTCCCAACGAGGAGGCAATGATAGACTTTCTTTACAGCGCCTACTTTTCAAGAAGGCTTATTACAACTGCCGAAGTAACTAATAAAACAATTGCCGCCCGCTTCCCTAACAGCGCTTTCAGCATCTGGAACGGATCCGTAAAGGCGAAGTATCTCCTGTCCAATTCATTTAATATCATTGGCAGCTATAGCTATGCAAAATCACAAACCGGACTCTACGGCGGCATTACACGGGCCTTTATAGATTCAGTCGGCGGGCTTGCAAATATTCCGGACCAGGGGCTGAATGTAGACGTGAATTACGGAAGCCGCTACCTAAAGCATACTCAGCACAATTTTTCTCTTCAGCTGCTAAGCAGCTGCTTCAAGAATTTCAAAAGCGACCTGAATGCCTATTACAGATTCAGCCTCACAGAGTTCAGGCAGAATGAAAAAAGAACCACGGCTTCGGTCCCTTATATATTTGATAACAACAGCGCGAAAACTTACGGATTATCTTTAAGGCAGACTTACCAGGATACTGTTTTTAATGCCGACCTGTCGGGCATATATGAAAGAAACAATTTCAACGCCCCCGTGCTCAGGGAAAATGAGAATACAGGCACACTGGCACTTGCAGGCAGGCTATCCTCAGCTCTTATAAACAGGACGGTTATTCCCTCGGTATTTGCAAAGTATCTTAATTACTCTAATGAATCCTACCTTGGTTTTGGTGCCGACATGACACTTCACGTGTCGGATAATTTCAGGCTCTACGGCGGAATCTCGCGCTATAATGAGCCTTTAAGCGTGCCCGAAAGAAATTTCTACGTTCCGGATTCACTTTCGGCAATGCTGCAGGGCTTTAACAGAATTAATGCTATAAGTTCAAGAAAACTCACCGTTATGGAAGTGGGAGCTGTACTGAAGCTAAAAGATTTCCAGGCGGGCTTTGACGTTTTCTCGCGCATTACCTCCGGCAGGCCGTCGCCTGTAATGCTTCTTAAGACTAATTCCGTTATTGGATATGTTCCGGAAGATTCAAAGGTATATGGGGCAGGACTGAACCTGAACGCTAATGTGTGGAGGATCTATCTTGAAGCCAGGCCCGCTTACTATGCGGTAAAAGAAAGTAATTATCCACTGCCTAAGTTTACATTTAACGGCGGCATTTACTACAGGGATACTCTCTTTAATGCCAACCTGCACCTTAAGACCGGTTTTACCCTTGAAGCTGCAGGAAGCCAGAACTTCTATTCATATGACTTTGAAAAAAGCCTGTCTGCTTATAATTTTGTTACCTCTGGCAGCACTTCAGTTTATACCAGGGGTGAAACAGTTGACCCCTTTACGAGGCTTGATTTTGTGCTGATAGGTGAAATTCAGAAAAGGGCTATCCTCTATTTTACTTTTGAGAACATATTAAATAAGAACTACTATGTTGTTCCCTATTACATAACACCCTCACAGGGAATCAGAATAGGATTCTCCTGGGAATTTTTAAATTAAGATACAATGCGCAAGGTAATAACAATTTTCGGCAGCTCGATTCCCGTTTCGGGAGATGAACAGTACAGCAATGCATATAAACTGGGCAGCATATTTGCACAGAATGGATTTGACCTGTGCACCGGCGGAAACAGCGGCATAATGGAAGCAGTTTCAAAAGGTGCGGTAGAAAACGGTGCAAAGGCTATTGGCATTACACTGAGCGGCTCATTCGGTACACATAACACTTTTCTTACGGACCACATTGCGCACGACAGTCTTTTCGAGAGAATACAGGCGCTCATTGAAACAGGCGATGCATATGTAGCCCTGCAGGGCGGCACAGGCACTCTTCTGGAAATGTCGGCCGTGTGGGAATTTATGAATAAGGGTTTCCTTCAGGAAAAACCTTTTGC
>JBLNAZ010000182.1:0-4942 GCA_050259615.1 Syntrophomonadaceae bacterium
AAAGCAAACGAATTAAATGAGCTCGCTCTGTCCTGCCTTACCTGCAGTCGGCTGATGTGAAAAGCTGAATCGGACTCATTCTGTATCTTGAAGTAATTTAACACTGAATTTTCTTCAGTTACTACTTCGGTTACTGAATTAAACAGATATGCATTGCCTGTAAGGCTGTGATGGCTTTCAATTATTTTTGCCTGGCTGTTCTTTCCTGCAATTATAAACACTCTGGGCTGAATAAGGACTACTTCAGTTTCACTTCCTGAGAGGAACAGCAGGTGTATCGGATCCTTAAGTATAACTTCTTCAGGAATTCTTATTACTGCACCGTCATTTAAGAAAGCTTTGTTGAGCGCATTAAAACCGTTTGCGGGTTCAGATAAATATTTTGTTACAACTTCAGAATTGCTGTTTATCACAGAAGCAAGATTTTCTGCCTGAAGGCTTTCTGAACCTTTCTGGCGCACTGAAAGCTTATCGATTAACCTGCCGTTTACAAAGACAAACAAATTTACCGGCAAGTCCTTTATCAGATATTTTCCAAGCATGTCCTTAGTAACAATGCTTTCACCGGTTGAAGATGCTGGTACAAACGTATGCTTCAGAATGGGAACTGTACTAGTATACTTCCAGTCTTCATTGTCTGTTGTTGGAAAACCGGTTTCCATGAACTGATCCATTGCTTTCCTGCGTTCAGCATGCAGCTCCGAGCTCTTAAGCCCGTTAAGCGACTGTTCGAAGGTCTCGAAATGTGAAAGATAGTAATCTCTTAAATCTGTTTTTTCTATAGTTTCTGCCATATCAGAATAAATTCTCCTCTTATTTCGCAGGTGCGGGAATATTGTTTTCCTCTTTAATCCAGTCGTAGCCCTTAGCCTCAAGCTCAAAAGCAAGGTCCTTTGTGCCTGATTTGACGATGCGTCCGTTGTAAAGAACGTGCACGTAATCGGGAACAATATAGTCCAACAATCTCTGGTAGTGTGTAACTACAACAACAGCTTTTTCCCTGCTCTGCTGCTTGAAAATATTCACTCCGTTAGCCACGATCTTAAGAGCATCTATATCAAGTCCTGAATCCGTCTCATCCAGAATTGCGAGCTTTGGATCTAAAACAGCAAGCTGGAAGATTTCGTTTCTTTTCTTCTCACCGCCGGAAAAACCATGATTTACTGGACGGCTTATAAGTGTCTGGTCCATGCCCACAACTTTCATTTTTTCACGCATGAGTGAAAGAAACTCCATTGCATCAAGCTCCTCTAAGCCTTTATACTTACGTATTTCGTTTACTGCGGTCTTGAGAAAAGTTGCATTGCTGATGCCGGGGATTTCCACTGGATACTGGAATGCCAGGAATATTCCCTCTCTTGCCCTGTCCTCGGGCGGCATGGAGAGAAGATCCTTGCCTTCAAATGTCACACTTCCGCCGGTTACAGTATAGCCCTGGCGGCCTGCAATTATGCTTGCCAGTGTGCTCTTGCCCGAACCGTTAGGTCCCATAATGGCGTGGACTTCACCCGGATTTACTTTTAAGTTTATTCCCTTTAAGATTTCTTTTTCTTCTACTGATGCATAGAGATCTTTAACAGTCAGCATTATTTTATTCCTCTTTTTGCAATATTTTTATGTGTAAGCAGAATTTAATTCCGCTTCAAAAGTGTTTACTATAGTATTAACCTACGCTGCCTTCAAGGCTTACGCTTAAAAGGCGCTGTGCTTCGACGGCAAACTCCATCGGGAGCTCTTTAAATACTTCCTTGCAGTAGCCGTTTACAATCAGGTTTACCGCATCCTCGGTTTTAATTCCTCTTTGATTGAGGTAAAATATCTGGTCTTCGCCGATCTTTGAAGTTGTTGCCTCGTGCTCAACCGTTGCGGTGGGGTTATCCACTTCGAGGTACGGGAATGTGTGGGCTCCGCACTTGTCGCCTAAAAGAAGAGAATCGCACTGCGAGAAGTTTCTGGCGCCTTCGGCCTTAGGCCCAATCTTAACCAGTCCCCTGTAAGAGTTCTGACTGCGTCCGGCAGAAATACCTTTGGAAACAATTGTGCTTCTGGTATTCCTGCCTATATGTATCATCTTTGTTCCTGTATCGGCCTGCTGCATATTATTGGTTAAGGCAACGGAATAAAACTCTCCGATTGAGTTATCACCCTGCAGTATGCAGCTTGGATATTTCCATGTAATGGCTGAACCGGTTTCAACCTGTGTCCAGCTGATCTTTGAGTTCTTTCCCCTGCAGGCTCCCCTTTTAGTAACAAAGTTATAGATACCGCCAACGCCGTTTACGTCGCCTGCGTACCAGTTCTGCACGGTTGAATATTTAATCTGCGCTCTGTCGTGTGCAACAAGTTCAACTACAGCCGCATGGAGCTGGTTATTATCCCTCATTGGGGCTGTACACCCTTCCAGGTAGCTTACATAAGCGTCGTCGTCTGCAATAATAAGTGTTCTTTCAAACTGGCCCGTGTTCCCGGCATTAATTCTGAAGTAAGTTGAGAGTTCCATCGGGCAGCGCACGCCTTTCGGGATATAAATAAAAGATCCGTCTGAGAAAACTGCCGAATTAAGCGAGGCATAGTAGTTATCTGTATAAGGGACAACAGAGCCGATGTACTTTTTAACTAGGTCTGGATGGTTTTTAACTGCCTCAGACATCGAACAGAAGATAATTCCAAGTTCAGAAAGCTTTTCCTTGTAGGTTGTTGCAACTGAAACGCTGTCAAAAACCGCATCCACGGCCACACCGGACAGAATTTTCTGCTCTTCCAGGGGAATTCCCAGCTTGTCAAAAGTCTGGACCAGTGTTGGGTCCACCTCGTCCATGGAATTCAGTTTTTTCTTCTGTTTCGGGGCTGAATAATAGATAATATCCTGGAAATCGATCGGTGGATACTTAACGTTCTGCCATTTAGGCTCTTTCATGGTAAGCCAGTGCCTAAAGGCTTTCAGTCTCCACTGAGTCATCCATTCGGGTTCCCCCTTTTTGGCCGAAATAAAGCGGATTATATCCTCATTCAGGCCTTTCGGGGCCTCATCGGCTTCAATATCCGTAATAAAACCATACTTATACTCTGTATTGGCCATCTTTTCAATGGTCTTTATCTCAGTGCTCATATATCTCCTTCAAGATCAAATTCATTTTTGAACCTATGAAAACTATACAATCTATATAAAAAAGTCAAGATTATTGTTATAAATTTTAAGTATCCATAAAAACATAACATAATCCGGGCAGTTTTTGTTCATTTTCCGTGGAGAAAGTCGGGCGTTCGAGGCGCGGGGGTGAGTGACAGGTTCTGAGAATTTCCGGATTTTGTATTTTTGTCCGGTTTTTACCTGGGTTCCGATGTCCTAAGTCCGATAGGAAGGCAGGTTCGACGTTCAACCTTCGACTTTCGGCGGGAAGGCAGGGCTGGAGGGAGTGGTAGAATTTGAGAATTTCAGGATTTTCTTTTATTTGTTCTTTACCGCAAGAGAAACTGGAAGTCACATGGGAGTGGTAGAGTTTGCGAATTCCTGAATTTTTAATATTACTTCTTTTGCGGGGGCTCTGGTGTTTGACTTTTGAGGTTTCCTGCCTGCCTGCAGGCATCTCAGCGGATTTGGCCTCAGGACTACTGGTCTGATGTTCAGGGCTAAGGCGGGCTAACTCATCCTGCGTTAACCTCAGGCAGGTCCACTCGTTGTAATTACTGTTGACGACAAGGCACATGGCTTTAGGGAAGCGGTGGTCTTTGGTTTTCTTCACCATTTTGAATTCGAGCAGTTGGTCAAGGCAGTTCTTGACTTTATATCTTTCCGTATACATGTATCTAGACATGGAAGCAAAGGAGACCTCGCGGTGGGTCGTCTGGTAAGTGCCGGAAAGTCTGATCAATGTGAGCAGCAGCATCTTGCAGTCTTCAGGGCATCTGGCTTTAAGCAAGGCTTCAAGGAGATGATCAGGTATGGGTGTGGTTTCGGGTTCTATGGCAAGCCTCCCCGTTTTTATAGAAATATTGCAAATTTGGAGGGGAATGTAAACTTTCAATTTTGTGCAGTCAATTAAAAGGTGAGAACATGGGGAGAATTTTGAATTATTAATTATGAATTTTGAATTATGAATTTTGAATTAATGGGTCGAAGGAATATGGCGGGGGCATATCTTTTAAATAAAAATATAATAAAATGGGGATTTGGACCGAAATTGGTAGTTGATAATTTTAGATTTATTTGCCAAGTTAAGGGAAGGAAGGAAAATCAATTAAAAATTAAAAATTAAAAATTAAAAAGTGAAGAAAGAAAGACGGGAACACTTCTACAAAGGTCCAATCGAAAAGCTATTCAATTAAAATTAAAATGTGAAGGCAGACGGAAACACTTCTACCAGGGTCCATTCGGAAGGCAATTCAATTAAAAATTAAATAATGAAGGCAGGGGCGTAAATGTCTGCTGGCGTGATTAAAATTCCAAGCGATCTTCCGGATGCGCTGGTAATATTCGATTGTACCGGCGGCTATAAAGAATTAATATCAGCCTTAACTGAATACATTGAGTGGTTATGGGCAGGAAACCAGTCTTCAACTATAGAAGAATTCAGTGATGAGGAGAGAAGCGGGGTATTCAATTGAGGAAGGTTTAAGGAAGTTCAGGGTACAAAATCAATCATTCCATCAACATCAATATTTAAGGAGCAAGGAAAATGGAAAAGCCAGAGTATTCCGAGGAAGTAAATCCTATTCCCGAAATCATTGACGGGGCGACGTACAGCAAACTGCAGTCGTACGGTTTTTTGGATATAACGGGGCTGCGCAACTACTGCATCAAGAGGGAGTACAGGAATTACAGGCAGGAGGGGCTGAGCATGTGGGACTGTTTGGAGAAGATCTCGAAGCATTACGGGCTGGGGGTTGAATATATAAGGAAAATGATTGGGGTAAAGAGGATGTATGTGAGAAAAAGAAGGAA
>JBLNAZ010000183.1:0-7141 GCA_050259615.1 Syntrophomonadaceae bacterium
GTATATATGAGGTCTATAAAATCGCTTTTATTTATTTCGGCAATCCAGACTACAGGTGTAACGATAAGCTTATCGTAAAGCCAGTCGAAGCCCCAGCCTTTCTGCCAGTACTCATGGAGCGTGCTTCCAAATGAGGACTTTCTGAAGGCAAGCACCTTTTCGGGATTTTTGTAGTAGAGAAGATACGCTATAAATATACCGCCTATGGCCGTAACCGCAGCCACTACCTGCAGGATGAGTTCTGTTGAAATGCCGCCACCCTCAGAGGCATTGGCAGGGAGTATGGTCTGAATAAAATCCGAGAACAGCGTCAGGTGTCCCAGTGTATGCGGAAGTTCAATAAAGCCCCCGAAGGTTGAAAGTACCGCAAGAACAATGAGCGGCATTTCCATAATCCACGTCGGCTTTTTATGCAGGCGGGTTTTTGCCTCGCCGAAGAAAGTCAGTATAACCATTCTTGTTGTATAAAGCGCCGTAATAAAAGCTCCCAAAAGTCCCGCTGCATAAAGCCAGCGGTTTGCCCTTTCGCCGTCGAAGGCATAGAACAAAATAAGGTCCTTGCTGTAGAATCCTCCCGTAATAAGGGGCAGTGCGGCAAGGGATGCCGAACCGATAATGAAAGTCCAGAAAGTTACAGGAAGCATATTCTTTACGCCTCCCATTTTGAACATATTCTGCTCGTGGTGAAGCGCAAGTATTATAACGCCTGAGCCAAGGAATAATAGGGCCTTAAAGAAGGCATGAATCATAAAATGAAATACGGCAGCCGACCAGGCGCCGACGCCGAGGGCCAGAAACATGTAGCCTATCTGGCTTATGGTTGAGTACGCAAGAACTCTTTTTATATCACTCTGTGTAAGTGCGCTGAAGCCGGCAATAAGCAGCGTGAGGGCACCAATGACGCCGACTATTGTTAAGACAACAGGGGCAAGCGTAAATATCACGTGCATGCGCGCAATGAGGTAAACGCCTGCTGTAACCATTGTTGCTGCATGTATGAGTGCCGAGACTGGTGTAGGGCCTGCCATGGCGTCCGGAAGCCACGTCTGCAGCGGAAGCTGTGCCGACTTACCTACGGCTCCGCCCAGAAGGAGTGCTGCAGTCATAACAGGAAGCGAGGAGCCCACGGTCCAGTTAAGCGGCGCCTGTTCCAGTATCCGTCCTATATTAAGTGTTCCAAGCTCTGTAAACAAAATAAAAAGGCCGATTGACATGGCAGTATCGCCAATGCGCGTTACTATAAAGGCTTTTCTTGCGGCGTAGCCGTTATAAGGATCTTTGTACCAGAACCCGATTAAAAGGTAACTGCAGAGACCTACACCTTCCCACCCGAGGTAAAGGAGTATCAGGTTATCACCCAAAACAAGCATCAGCATTGAGCCTACGAAAAGGTTCATATATGCAAAGAACCTGGAGTATCCTTCTTCACCTTCCATATATTCAACTGAGTAGAGGTGGATTAAGAATCCCACAAATGTAATGACGAAGATGAAGGTCATTGAAACGGCGTCCAGCCTGAGCGAAATCCCGGGGTTCAGTCCTGCCACATTAAACCATTCCCAGAGTGTCAGTATATATACTCTGCCCTCAGGCGGCGAGGAAATAAAATTTATTCCTATTAAGAGTGTAAGCAGTGCGCTCAAGCCAATAGAAGCCACTCCTATTATGGCAGCTGTTTTGCCCGGCATTCTTGCCCCGGAAAGTGCAAGGACGAGAAAACCAAGAAAAGGCAAAGCAGGAACAATCCACAGTAAGTCAAGCATATCAACCTCTCATATTATTGGCGGCATCTGCATCCAGTGTCCTGAAGTCGCGGAATATCTGGAGAATTAAAGCCAGGCCCACCGAAACTTCGGCGGCAGCCATAGCCAGAATAAAGATAAACATCACCTGGCCTTCGGCCTGGACCCATCTTGAGCCTGCTGCAATAAAAGCAAGCCCCGAGGCATTCAGCATTACTTCAATCGACAGCAGAATAAAGACCATATTGCGCCTGACCAGTACGCCGATAAAGCCCAGTATGAAGAGTATGCCCGCCAAAATTAACCCGCTTTCCATTGGAACGGTGTTCATGGAAGCTCCTTATGTAAATATCTGTGCAAAATCACGTTTTTATATCTCCCCAGGTGATAAGCCCCTACGATGCCCGCCATGAGCAGAATTGCAGCCAGCTCAATGCCCAGAATATAAGGCCCGTAAAGTGCTATTCCCACCTGCCTTGGCGTTACAGCCTGTCCTGAAATATCCTGTCTGGCATTTGTAAATAAGATATATATAAGCTCCACTATCAGCACAGCCGACAGTATTCCGGGACCTATCCAGCCCGCGGGACTAAGCCAGCGGCTTTCCTGTTCGGCTGATGCCGGGCCAAGGTTCAGCATCATAACAACAAAGACAAAAAGCACCATTATTGCGCCGGCATATACAATTACCTCGAGAGCGGCCACGAAAGCTGCCCCGAGGATAAAGAAGATAACCGCTGCTGAAAGCAGGGATACCACCATATACAACAGGGCGTGCACCGCATTTAAGCGCGTTATAACCATTACTGTTGATATTACCGCAACAATGGCGGCAATGTAGAATACAATAACCATTTTATTTTCCTGCAGTATCTTATTTCTCTCTCAAGCTTATTTTTCTAAAGCTTACTTATCGGGCATGAGGCTTCTTAAATCCACCGGCGGAAGATCCTCAATTCCCTCGCCTTTATCCTTGCCGCCAATTGCAAGGCCGGCAACACGGTAGAAGTTATAGCCGTGGTATTTGCCCTCTCCGCTTATTAAAAGGTCCTCTTTTTCATAGACCATATTCTGGCGGTGAAATTCGCTCATTTCATAATCGGGAGTAAGCTGTATTGAATACGTGGGGCATGCCTCCTCGCAGTATCCGCAGAATATGCAGCGGGAAAAGTTGATCCTGAAAAACTCGGGATAACGGCGCCCCGTTTCATCCTGCGTGGCCTGAAGCGATATGCAGCCGACAGGGCATGCAACCTGGCAAAGGTAGCACGCAACGCATCTTTCCTGCCCGTCGGGATCGCGCGACAAAATTATTCTGCCGCGCCACCTGGGGGGAAGATATATTTTTTCTTCGGGATACTGGATGGTTTCCCTTTTATGAAACATGTGTAATAATGCTATCCAGATACTTCTTAGATTACTGAACATCAGACGTACCTTTCTTTTTATTTATCTTTACTACTTCATAAGCATCAGCACCAATCCTGTTACAACGAGATTTAAGAGCGACAGGGGCAGCAGGAACTTCCACCCGTAGGACATCAGCTGGTCGTAGCGCGGCCTCGGTAGGCTCGCCCTTAAGAGCACAAAAAACATTATGAATACAAACGTCTTCAAAAGGAACCAGACTACAGGGGGCAGAAACGAAGGGCCTAACCAGCCGCCGAAGAACAGCGTTACAATCATGGCTGAAATCAGCGTTACTCCAAGATATTCCCCCACAAAGAACATTCCGAACTTCATGCCTGAGTACTCCGAATGGAATCCTGAGATAAGTTCGCTTTCCGCCTCCGGGAGGTCAAAAGGAAGCCTGTGGGTTTCTGCTACGCCCGCAACAGTAAATATGAAGAACCCGATTAACTGCGGGATGAAAAACCAGATATTCCTCTGCGCCTCCACGATATCCACAAGGCTGAAGGATCCCGTAATCATAACGACACCCATGAGAGAAAGCCCCATAAAGACTTCATAGCTTACCATCTGCGCAGCCGCCCTTAAGCTTCCAAGAAGAGCGTATTTGTTGTTTGACGCCCAGCCGCCCAAGACAACGCTGTAGACGCCAAGCGAAGACATCCCGAGGAAGAAGAGGAGTCCTATATTAAGGTTGAGCAGTGTAATGACCGGAGTATAAGGGATTACGGCAAAGCTCATCAGCACCGTCATTATAACTATGGTGGGTGCAATGACGAATACTTTCCTGTCGGCAAAGCGCGGAATCCAGTCCTCCTTGAAAAATATTTTCACCATGTCTGCCAGCACCTGTGCAAGGCCGAAGGGCCCGACTCTGTTAGGTCCGTATCTGTCCTGAAATAGTGCCAGTCCGCGGCGTTCCACCCAGATGAGGGATGCCGCAATTGTCATCATTACAATGAGTATCCCAAGGACAATTATAACTGCCCGTAAAACCTCGTTCATTTCTTAACTCCGGAAATTTTTACTGACGCAGGAAACTTAATTATCTTCATGCCCGGGAGCGTTGAAGGATACCCGGCTATTCCGCCGGGGATGCCTAAATTAATTTTCACCGGCAGGCGCTCCTGTTTCCCGTCGAAGCTCAGTTCGACTTCGGATTCCGAATTAAGGTTCATCTTTGACGCATCATCAGCTGACATCATAAGGTAAGGCTTCGGAACGAGCTCTTTTACGCCGGGGGCGTGATTACTCAGTTCATCAGAACCAAAAATGTGGAACACAGGCACAAGCATCCATTCACCCTCTTTTCTGGCAGCTGCTTTCGGAACGTCCATAAAGAAAGACGGCTTTGCATTAGGCAGCGGTTCAATAAGGCGTTTTCCGGGGTCGCCTCCGTGCAGCGGGCCTCCCACTTCAATCTGGTACTTGTTAATTGCCTGGGCTGAGTTCCAGCCGGGCGACCAGAAGAACGGTATTAAGGATGAAGGTGGCTGCCCGCGGTAGCCTTCCATTGTAAACGACATCGGGCTGTCCACATCTTCTGGCGGCTTCGGTTCATTCACGTTTTTATCGGCGTGCATTGCTGTTCTTCCGCTGTAGCGGTAGGGTTCTCTCGGTATTTTCCTTCCTGCAATCCTGAAGCCCGGCGGAGGCGTAATGGTATCGATGCCCGCAAAGAAAGGCATCTCTTTAATTAAAGCCTGCGTATAGTCAAGGAGGTTTTTCCATTTTGAGAACTCCTTCAATCCCGAGGTGACCATAATGTTCCTCAGCCAGCGCCAGCTTTCCTTTATTTCCTTATCCGGAACAAAGACCTGATAGAATCTCTGTGCGCGTCCTTCATTGTTTATAAATGTACCGTCACTCTCGGCAAAGGACCCCACAGGAATTACAGCGGCGGCTTTTTCAGTAGTTGCATTTTCCAGATAGTCGAGCACAATTACATTCTTAAACTTTTTAATGAAACGGTCTATAGTTTCTTTTTCATCTCTTCTGTAAAGGTCATTTTCCATTATAATGAGAGTATCCATAGCCTCTTTTTCCACGGCGGCAAAAGCCGCATCGAGAGCCCTGCCTCCCATCATCACCATTCCCATCGAGTTGCATTCAGGAACCGTATAGCAAAGCTCCGCGTTTTTGCCGCTTCGGCGCATGGCGTAGGCTATATTTGCCGCGGCATTTATAATGGCTTCACTTTTGAGGCTTTGTCCTGCAATGATAAGCGGTCTTTCAGCCTTGTTGAGGGCGTCTGCCATTTTTTGTGAAAGCGAACGGACCTCATCTGAAAGATTTTCTGCCTTGGGGGCATCGCTGCTTAAAACGCCTGCAACGGCATAACCCAGGCGTGCAATGTCATCGGCGCTTCCCCTGTAAGAATGCGCAACGTCGTCAAGTTTTGTTGCATAGGGAGTTGCAACAAACACGGGACCTTTTTCATCCTGCACCAGTTCGCGCACTGCAGCATCCTGCCAGTGAGGAATTCTGAAGGGTGTTGCACTCTGCACGGGGACTTCGCGTACAGATTGCCTTACGGCAAGAGCAATCATGGGGGCAGTATTAGTGAGGTCTTCTCCCAGAATAATAACAACGTCGCACTTTTCAATTTCCCTGAGCGATGGTGTTCTTATTGAGCCCTGGCGCAGTATATTCATTTCTTTTGTCAGCAGGCTGAATTCCATTTCAGGCACGCCCCAGTAAAAATTCTTTTCCGATACGAGTGACCGGAGTGTAAAGTTGGCTTCCAGGGATGCCCTCGGTGAACCGATGCCCATTATTTTTCTGCTGCTTTTAATTATTGTGCCAATCTCAGTTATGGCGGTTTCCTCGTCGGCCCCGGCAAGCCTGTTTTCTCCGGAAACGCGAAGCATCGGTTTTCTTATTCTTTTCTCGCTGTTAACAAACTCATATCCAAAGCGGCCGCGGTCGCATAGAAAGTAGCCGTTCACCTGGCCGTTATAGCGCGTAAGAATCCGTCTCAGCTTTCCATATCTTTCGCCCGCAAGCGTGTTGCAGCCAACGCCGCAGTGCACGCATACAGAAGGTGCCGAAGTAAGGTCCCATTTTCTTGTATAATGCTGATAGAGTGTATTATCCGTAAAAACACCCGTCGGACATACTTCCACCAGGTTGCCTGAAAACTCATTTTCAAGCACGCCGTCTTCGCTGCGCCCGAAATAAACGCTGCTATGGACGCCAAAGACATTCAGGTCATTTCCTCCCGCATAGTCGCGGTAAAACCTCACGCACCTGTAGCACTCAATGCAGCGGTTCATCTCGTGGTGTACAAAGGGTCCCAGGTACTGGTTTCTGAAAGTTCTTTTTTTATAACGGAAGCGCCTGTAATTATGCCCCGACATGAGTGTCATATCCTGCAGGTGGCATTCGCCGCCCTCGTCGCATACGGGGCAGTCGTGCGGATGGTTAGTCATAAGCCACTCAATTACGCCTGCTCTGAATTCCTTTGCCTCGGGGTCTTTAATGGAAATTCTCATTCCGTCCTGTATAGGCTCCATGCAGGCCACAAAGAGCTTACCAGTCTTATCGTTTTCATCCTTGTACTTTTTTACGGCGCACTGCCGGCATGCGCCCACAGATCCCATTGCGGGATGCCAGCAGAAGTACTCGAGGTTCATCTTAAGAGAGAGTATTGCCTCCAGGAGGTTCTTGCTTGAATCAACTTCGTAGGTTATTCCATCTATAATAATTTTTGCCATTTTTGCCATACTAAGACCTCCAGGGGCAGCGTTTTTCAGTAATATGTTTTACAAAGTCATCTCTGTAATATTTAAGTGCGCTTTGCAGGGGCTCCATAGCGCCGGGGGCAAGAGCGCAGAAAGTATTTCCGGGTCCCAGGTATTTTGCATGAAAATCCAATATATCCAGGTCCTCCATTACCCCTTTGCCGTTTTCAATTGCAGAAAGTGTTTTTTCCACCCAGGGAAGGCCCTCGCGGCATGGAGTGCACCAGCCGCAGGATTCCTGTGCGA
>JBLNAZ010000184.1:0-17731 GCA_050259615.1 Syntrophomonadaceae bacterium
GTAACCTTATAAATAAGATTATTTCTAACGGCTGGAAAAATGAAGCCCTGAAGTCCCAGATAGATATAAGTCCCTGCAATGACGACAGGCCTTACATTGCGCAGCTTGGGCTCTGGAAGAACGTGGATCTGAGCAAAGTAAAAGAAATATCCCCATATGAGTTCAGGGGATTTCCGATATCAAAGCTGATAATTTCAACGATACTGATTATTATTTGCCTGCTTGTTCTTCCTTTAATGCTGCTGCCTTATCTGAAGAAAAGTGATAAGCTGAAAATGGCTCCCTGGCTCTACTTTTTTGCCATCGGGGCTGCCTTTATGATAGTTGAAGTTGTTCTTATTCAAAGATACACTCTTTTTATAGGCGCTTCCTCTTACAGCTTTGTTGTAATCCTCCTTACGCTGCTTTTAAGTTCAGGCATTGGAAGCCGCTATTCTTCACGCTTTAATGACAGTGTGCCTTTCTACGGAATTATCATACTCCTGGTGCTTGAAATGGTTTTATTCAGGTCCGTTACCGGCCTTCTTACGGGTTTAAGCCTTCTGCCAAGGGTAGTGGTTTCAATGGTCTTAATAGCCCCGCTGGGATTCTTTATGGGTATGCCCTTCCCAAAAGCGGCACAGAAAGTAGGAGAGCTGATAGACTGGGGATTTGCTGTAAACGGCGTCGCTTCGGTCATAGGTTCAACAGCAATTATACTGATAACAATAAATTACGGGTTTAATATGGCTCTTGTTCTTGGACTGCTGCTTTATTTTTCGGCATATCTTCTTATGAACAGAGCAAAAAGCTGGTAACAAAGATTTTTCTTATGTGGATAATAAATACTAATCTCCCCGCATACCCTCAAATCCCGAGCCTCTCTTCCCTTAACCGGGGGGAGAGGTTTTTTATTTGGGCGTTTGGAAAAGGGAAAAATATTTTATAATTTATTTTATAACTTTTTGACGTTACGGTGTCCCGCTTTTCGGGAAGAATAGGGAAACCGGTGAAAATCCGGTGCTGCCCCGCAACTGTAATTGGCGCGAACATCCAGCAATATGCCACTGTTTTTTGGGTTTTGAAAACCCCGTTTTCAAAGTCTTTAACCGGGAAGGTGCTGTATGTAGCCTAAGCCAGGAGACCTGCCGTAATACTTAATTAATCTGCCTTCGTGGGCCAAGGTGAGATAATGATCAACTGTGTTAACATACCAAATCTCAAGCCGTTTTACATGGTTACTTTTCTCTTTCCACGCAAGGTTACAACCTTTAATGATTTATCTCAAAGGAGTAACTTTTATGCAAAAGTCTACAATTAATTTTATTCCGGCACTGCTGGTGTCTTTTTCCCTTTCTTGGGGGGCTCTTGAGGCCTCGGTAAATCCTGATTCAATCAAAACGTACAATTTAAGTGAGATAGTTGTTACTGCCCATAGGACAGCAACACCAATTGTTGAAACCGCAAGCTCAATTACGGTTATCGGGGAAGAAGAGATTAAAAGGAGCGACAAGGTGTCGCTGCCTGAAATTTTAGGTAATGTGCCGGGCCTTAGCGTAGTGCGCCAGGGAGGTCCGGGCGGCCTTTCGAGCGTTTTTATGAGAGGTGCAAATCCCGAGCAGACACTGTTTTTAATAGATGGGGTTGCCGTGAATGATCCCAGCTCGCTGAGCAATTCATATGATATGTCGAATTTGCCTCTGGATAACATTGAAAGAGTGGAAGTTCTAAGGGGACCTCAGAGCACACTCTACGGATCTGAGGCCATGGCAGGGGTGATCAGTATTTTTACTAAGAAAGGGAGCGGAAAACCCAAATACTCTCTTTCCCTTGAAGGGGGCTCTTACGATACCTATAAAGGGAACGCATCATTAAACGGGAGTCTTGGTTTTTTTGACTACAGCCTTGGCTACTCAAGATATGATACAAAAGGTTTCTCTTCGGCTGATGAAAGATTCGGCAATACAGAAAAAGACGGGAACCTGAATAATTCACTTTTTTCGCGCATCGGAATGAAACTTTCAGATAATTTCAGCATCGATTTCTTGTTCAGCTACACGAAAGCCAAAACAGGGCTCGACCAGAATGAAAAAATGGGGGATGACCCCAACTTTACTTATAACCTTGAAGAGAGTGTCTTCAGAACATCAGGCAGCCTTCTGTCGTTTGACGGGAAATGGAAACAGACCATCTCGGCTTCAGTTATGAGGCACATAAGTCATGCTTTAGATGGAACGGACAGCCTGAGGCCGCAGACATCTTCTGCTGCATATTTCAATGGGACAAAGATCAACCTCGGCTGGCAGAATGAAGTAAAGCTTTATGAAAACAGTACCCTGGTCTTCGGATTAGAAAGTGATTTTGAAAAGGCAAATACAGAATATAATTCCATGTCAATATATGGACCTTTTTCCTCAGCCTTAAGCAGCAAAATGCTTAATACCTCGGGAGCATATCTGGAACATCAGCTGAAGGTAAAAGATGCCCTTTTTGCGAGCCTCGGCGTCAGGTACGATTATCACGAGAAGTTCGGATCCGTAGTAACCTACCGCATTGCTCCGGCTTATCTGATCAGTCAGACCGGTACAAAGTTAAAAGCTACCTACGCAACAGGATTTAAGTCGCCATCTTTATATTATCTTTATGATCCGACATTTGGCAACCCCTCCTTAAGGCCTGAAAAAAGCAAAGGCTACGATCTGGGTCTTGAGCAGTATATTCTTAACAGTAAAATAAGAGCAGGTGCCACCTTCTTTTACAATAGTTTTTCTGACCTGATAGGCTTCGATAATTCATTTAAGACAATAAATATAGCCAGGGCTGAAGCCAGGGGATGGGAGTTTTTCCTTAGTGCCTCTTCAATTTATAATTTTAATTTCGGCTTCAACTATTCCTATACCATCAGCAGGGATAAAAGTCCCGAGAGCATCGAGAAGGACCTGCAGCTCTTAAGAAGGCCCAAAAACAAGTTTGGCATAAATGCAGGTTATTCATTAAACAGTACAAGTCTGAACCTGGAAGTTATCAGCGTGGGAGAGCGGGAGGATAAGGATTTCACTTTGTTCACAAGAGTTCCCCTGAAAAGCTACACTCTGGTGAACCTTGCAGCTTCTTACAACATTACTCCGGTTATTAAAGTTTTTGGAAGGGTGGACAACCTCCTGAATGCAAAATATGAAGAGGTGCTTTTCTACGGCACTCCGGGGCGATCGGCTTATATCGGAATGAAATTAAATTTTGAATAATCAGGGACACCTTTTAAGATGAGCGGATTAAAGAAAGGTTTTATTCAGATCTATACCGGAAGCGGGAAAGGAAAAACAACTGCCGCCTTGGGACAGGCTCTCAGGGCTTCAGGCAGCGGAATGAAAACTCTTATTGTCCAGTTCATGAAGGATTTTCCCTACGGGGAACTCAAGGCTCTAAAGAGCCTTGAGGCCTTTATCACAATTGAGCAGTACGGTAACGACACTTTTGTATTTGAGAAAAGGCCTCCTGACAACAATGATAAAGAAGAGATTAAAAGGGCAATTAAAAGAAGCATGCAGGCACTTATAAGCGGGGAATACGATATAGTAATCCTGGATGAAATCTGCGTATGTTTTTATTTCGGCCTTCTGAAGGCGGAAGACGTAATGCCGCTGCTGGAAATAAAACCTGAGGCAGTGGAGCTTATACTTACAGGCAGGTACTGTCCCGCTGAAATTCTTGAGAAAGCCGATCTGGTTACAGAAATGCTTGAAGTAAAGCATTATTACCAGAAAGGAATAACCTCCCGGAAGGGAATTGAAAGTTAGATGCCTATCCGGCGGATAATTCCAGGTCCGGCTTCATGGACTTCTCCTTTGGAGATTTAGCTCTTCTTGTCCAGGCCATTTCAACAATTCTTTTAAGAGTCCTTCTGAATGAATACCCTGCTGCTTTTGAAGAGCGCATAAAGCCGGCATCTTCGGTAAGGTCGGGATTGGGGTTTATTTCCAGAACGAAGAGCTCATTGTTTTTCGATAGCCGCATATCCACGCGCGCATAATCGCGGGCCCCAAGAGCATTAAAAGCCCTGAGTGCAAGCTCTTTTGCCCTGACTTCTACATCTGCAGGAAGTACGGAAGGGCAGATGGCTCTTGCCATATGGTAAGCCTCGTGATAAGGATCCCATTTTGCCTGGTAGCTGACAATATTGTTGAGGTGAGAGGGCATATTGGAAAAATCTATTTCACTGATGGGCAATACCCTTGGAAAACGGTCGCCCATAACTGCAACGTTCAGTTCTCTTCCGTCAATGAATTCTTCTACGAGCACTTTCTGCTTAAAGCGCTCAAGTATATATATTACGCGTTCAATAAGCTGGGCCTCATTGCTGACAACCGATTCATCCTCAATGCCAAGGCTTGCGTCTTCCTGTGACGGCTTTACAATCAGTGGGTATTTAAGACCGAGGTTTACTGCCTCTTCGGCGCTTGAAACCACGCGGAATTTCGGTGTATTTATTCCCATGGAGGCCAGAATAGTCTTGGCAAGAACTTTTCTCTGGCATATTGCCAGTGCCATTGGAGGCGCGCCGGTATAAGGAATATCCATCATCTGAAGGAAGCAGGCGAAATTCATCTCAAGAGTCGGCTTGTCATTGTAATACTCAACCATATTAAAGACGACGTCGGGACGGTTCTGCCTGTAGTCTAAAAGAAAAGCATTGTAGTCGTCAAAAATATTCAGGCTGTAAGCATCAAACCCTGCTTCGCAAAGAGCGCGGGTAATTGAGTAATAGCCATCCAATGGGCTGGAATGCTCAATATCAAAGTACGGCTCAAAATTTATCTCACTTGCCGGAGCGGCTGTTTTTTCGTAGTGAGCCAGGTCAGCATGAGAAATATTGTATACAACGGCTACTTTCATGTTTTTCCATTTTTTGGAAATGAATATAAATAAATACCTTATTCCGCGCAAAGTATTTCAATAAAAGTATTTGGCATATTTGTAAAATAATTTTAACTTTAATTACAATCTGCTCTTTAAAGACATGTGCGCCAGCCGGAGCAAGTTCCGTTTTATCAAATATTAATTTTGGTATTTCCCGGTAAATGATATTTCTATAATTTCCCCGGGTATTTTTGAATCTGTTAACAGAATATTCCTGATCAGAATTCAATAAAAAAATTTTATTTATAATGATCAATTCCAAATATTTTCTCAAAATTTGCTTAAGAAATGAGTTTTTATCCTCAACCAAATAAATATTTTTGCGGACCATTCGCACTTAAATATGCTCTTGTGATGCTGGGCATCTTCAAGAACGAAAATTCCATTGCCAAATCTGCCGGCAGCACCTGGTGGGCAGGAACAGATGAAATAGGACTAGCAAGGGCAGCAAAAAAAAACCACTGCCATATGAACTATTTCCGTTCTGAAGACCCTGCAATTGCACTCGATCTTCTGGACAGGGAGCTGAAAAAAGGGCTTCCCTGCATTCTAAGTGTCAGCAACTGGGGGCACTGGCTTACAGTACTCGGATATCAGAAAGACAGGTATATAATTGTCGACAGCGGGCTGGAAAGAGTTATTGCCATACTGACCCCGAAACAGCTTTTACGAAAGTGGAAGTATGTAGATGAAGAGGGCTGCCCGAGTTACGACGGCTACTCACTGCTGCCTCAGTTCAAGGTTGCAACCAAGGCTCTTTTTACGCTGGAAAAAGCCCGTCACGTAATGTATAAAAAGAACGAAAACCTTGCTAAAAAGTGGGATACTTATTTTAACGACCTGATTAATATATGCCGTCCCCGTACACCGAACTCCAGTAATATTATCTCTGTGAATGAATTCCTGCGCAGGCACAGGAATACTCTTATAAAGAAAGTGGCTTTCTGGCACGGAACCCCTAATTATAAAGAGCTTCAGAGGATTCTTCAGAATTTCCAGTTCGTGGCCGAAGTTTATGATCTGGTTATATATCATGAGGATGAGAAAAGAGCCCTTATAGACTTTACATCTCTTCTGATGATGTATGCGTGCGGAAAGTACGGCATGGACGCGATTTATTAAAGGGATTGTTGTTAGTATCCTTACGGTTTTCAGGCAGATGTTTGTTTTCCCGGGAAGAGAAAAGATTATAAAATTGCCCTTGAGAGTATGGCCCGAAATGGCGCAGGGGTTGCAACTGCCGGGTCGATCCTCTTTTTGAGCTTCTGAATGTTTTCGGAACGGAAGAATTCAAAAAGATATCTAAGATAGTAAAATAAAGCGCCCCCCAGGCGCCTTATTTTACTATTTCAGTTCTTTTGCTATTTCAATGGATGAAAGTTTCAAAAGCACATCCGGCTTTATCCAGTGTCCGCCCTCGAAAGAGATTACCTGATACTGTATTCCATGTGCCTGCAGCCTCATTTCATCCATGCTGTAGTAAGCCGGTTTCAGGTATTCGTCCCCGGTTCCATAAACAAGAGACAGTTTAGCCTTTCTGTACATCGGGTTTTCGAGATTAATTTCAGGCGGCAGGTGCCCTCCCCAGAGTATGAGGTCGTCAATTTCAATTTTCCCATTATTAAACCACCTGGCTGCAGTAGCGGTGCCCTGTGAGAAGCCGAGCAGAAATACCTCTACTGAATCTCTCGGTACAGTAGAGAAAATCTTGTTGTAAACGGAATTCAGGAAGCCGATGTAGTCACCTATTTCATTAAGCCTGTCCTCGCTTGTCATCCAGGAAGCGCCGATTTTTCCGCTGGTTCCGCTTAAATAAAAACGGGATAATCCTTCGGGAGCAACGATTAGTTTTGTGCCGTCATTCAGTTTGGAAAAATGCTTCAGGAAATGAGAAGCCAGCTGGCCGTATCCATGACATACAAACCATACCTGATTAATATGACCCGTTTCTTCACCTAAAACAAAGTATCTGGCAGTCTTGTTTACTCTTATGCTGCATTCCGTCATATTGGTACCCTGAATAAACGTTGTTGAAAATCATTGTCGAACATTATTTAATAAGCAGTAAGGTAAAATACGACTACAACGTACTATTTTATACTGTATTTTTCTATTTAACGCTTAATAATCAGAGATAGCCCCACTTTCTTTTGTTTTCTTCAATTTCTTCGGGCGTAGGATTTTCTCTAATCGGGTTTGGTGTAGTTGTAAAATCCTGCGTGGAATGTTCATTAAATATTTTGGCATTTATTTCAGTATCTTCCCTGAAAATTTCGGGAACTTCAGAATCTTCAAAAATTGCTCCCCAGGGGCATTCAGGCTCACATGCCGAACAGTTTATGCATTCATCAGGATGGATAAAAAGCTGCCTGCGGTAGTTTGAGTCTTCAACAGTCAAACCGTAAATGCAGTCCACCGGGCAGACTTTTACACATGCCGTATCCTGACAATCAGCACATAGTCGTGTTATTACCCAGGGCATAGACTTCCTCCTATAGACCTGCTGACATTATTTTCTTTTTCTGTATTCTATTTATTATTGAATTAAATATCAAGGCTGATATTTGCACTTGAGGCCCTTAAAAAGAGGTATTTTTTTTGGGCAAGGTCCAAACCTGTCCTCCGTCGAACCTCGGACCTGAATAGTCCTTGCTAATTCTGAAGTATAGACCTATTTTGTATAAATAAGGTTTGTACTGAATATTAAGTAACACCCTTCCAGGAAGGGCCTGTATTGAACGTATGGATAAATCATGGATAATGTAACGTTAGAATTGATAATAATTCTAATATTAATTATTGCCAACGGTCTTTTTGCGATGTCGGAAATTGCCGTGGTCTCTTCCAGGAAATCAAGGCTGGAACACCTGGCCAGAAAGGGGAGCCTGAGGTCCAAAACAGCGCTTGATCTGGCAAATTCACCGAGCAAGTTCCTTTCCACCGTTCAGGTTGGAGTTACAACAATAAGCGTGATAACCGGTGCTGTAAGCGGTGCTACGCTGGGTAAAAGGTTAGCCGTTAATTTAGCTGAAGTACCCTTCCTTAAAGAATATGCCGACATACTGGGCTATACATTGGTTGTAGCAGGTATTACTTTTGTTACTCTTGTTGTCGGGGAGCTTGTTCCGAAAAGGATCGGGATGAATAATCCCGAAAAAATTGCCCTGAAAGTCTCCGGCCTGATGAAAACTCTCTCCAGGATCGGGACCCCGCTTGTAGCCGTTTTAAGCTATTCGACCGATTTTATTTTGAAGGTTCTAAAAATCAGGCCGCCTTCGGAGCCGAATGTTACCGAAGAAGAGATAAGGATGCTCATACACCAGGGAAGTAAATCGGGCGTAATTGAAAAAGCCGAGCAGGATATTCTTGAAGCGGTTTTCCGCCTGGGGGATAAAAGGGTTGAGGCCGTAATGACGCCGAGGACGAAAATTGTTTGGCTTGATATTAACGCCCCCGTCGGGGAAAATAAGAAAATCATACTCGAATCGCGCTTTTCTCATTTCCCCGTATGCGATGAGAATCTGGATAACCTTAAAGGGGTTATAAGTATAAAAGATCTTTACTACTTTCACGTCCAGGAACAGCAGTACGATATCAGAACACACCTCTCGGAACCGCTCTTTATTCCTGAGGGTACAAGAGCCTTGAAACTGCTCGACCGCTTTAAGGAATCGGGGAAGTATATTGCAATTGTAATAGATGAATATGGCGGCGTGGAAGGCCTGATTACAATTACTGACCTGGTTGAGGAGGTTCTGGGTGAACTTTCAAGGCAGAGCAATGAAAAGCCGTATGCCAAAAGAAGAGACGACGGTTCCTGGCTTGTGGACGGGATGATCCCAATTGATGAGTTCAAGAGGATCTTCAGGCTGGAAATACTGCCCGGAGAGGAAGAGGATGATTTTCAGACCATCGGGGGCTTTATCATGCTTAAAATGGAAAGAGTACCCAAAGAAGGTGAAAAACTTGAAAGTGCGGGGCTCCAGTTTGAAATACTGGACATGGATGGCAACAGAGTGGATAAAGTGCTTGTAACGGGGCAAAAAAAGCCCTGAGTAATCTCTTTGAAGGTAGTTTGATTATTCTTTATTGTTATATTGTAATAATAACAAACTCTTTTTCTAAAATCTTTGTTTATATAAGATGGAAAAACCCGCCAAATATAATATATTTTGAAACTATTTATTTTTCATGTTGTTTATAATATCGGAAACTTAATTGGAAGAATTTATGAAAAAACTTCAGATCTTGTTACTTCTGTTAATTTTTAACATTGGTAATTTTATTGCTGCACAGGACGTTACAGAGGCACAGGCCACCAAAAAGGACCAGGCTTCCACAGGCGTTAACGCCGAGGGCAAACTGGCTCCGGAGAATTATTTTGAAAAGGAAGACCACCTTATTATGGTGCTCCTTTCGAGGTATCATTACAAGAAGACAGACGTTAATGATTCCTTATCCTCAAAAATACTTGACCGTTATATAAAAACACTGGACTACAACCGTCTTTATTTCCTGGCTTCCGATATTGCCGGCTTTGAACAGTACCGTTTTGAACTGGATGATGACTTGAATAAGGGCCAGCTAAAACCGGCTTATGATATATTTAATCTCTTTATTCAGCGCATGAAGGACAGGCAGGATTACATACATAACGCTCTTCAGAAGGAATTTGATTTTGCAAAAGATGAAAGCTACACCCCTGAAAGGAAAGATACTCCCTGGGCAAAGGACAAAAGTGAGCTCGACGAACTCTGGAGAAAAAGGCTTAAGGATGAGGCTTTAAGGGAGAAATTAAAAGGCAAGGATTGGGCTAAAATATCGGAAACCCTCGAAAAACGCTACAGCAACCTGGAAAAAAGAATGCTGCAGTTTAAGAGTGAGGACGTTTTTCAGCTCTTTATGAACCAGTTTACAGAATCCATTGACCCCCATACGAATTATCTGTCGCCTATCACTTCAGATAATTTCAAGATGCAGATGAGCCTTTCTCTCGAAGGCATCGGCGCATCACTGATGAGCGAGGATGAATATACAAAAGTTGCCGAAGTGATTGCGGGCGGCCCTGCCTATAAGAGCAAGCTAATCAAGGTAAACGATAAGATCGTTGGCGTGGCACAGGGTGAAGATGGTGAAATGGTGGACGTTATAAACAAGAGCCTGGATGACGTCGTAAAGCTCATTCGCGGACCTAAAGGCACGCTTGTACGTCTTCAGATACTGCCTGCCGATGCGGGCGTTAACGCAAAGCCTAAGGAAATTAAGCTCGTGCGCGATAAGGTTAAGCTTGAAGAGCAGGCTGCCAAGAAAGACATTCTGACTGTTACAAGGGACAATGCCCCGTATAAAATTGGAGTTATTACACTTCCTGCATTTTACTTCGACTACGAGGCACAGGCAAGGGGTGAAAAGGATTATAAAAGTACGACCAAGGACGTCAAAAGGCTCCTAAAGGAGCTGAAGGATGAAAAAGTTGACGGAGTGGTTTTGGACCTGCGCAATAACGGAGGCGGATCCCTGCAGGAAGCAATAGACCTTACGGGACTTTTTATAAAGGACGGGCCGGTTGTCCAGGTGCGTAACGCCGACGGCTCAGTTGAAGTGGGCACTGACCACGACAGCGAAGTTTATTACGACGGTCCTTTTGCTGTTCTGGTTAACCGTTCAAGTGCCTCGGCATCGGAAATCTTTGCCGGTGCAATTCAGGACTATAAGCGCGGCGTAATTGTTGGTGAACAGACCTATGGTAAAGGAACCGTTCAGAACCTCATTGATCTTAACCGCTTTCCGAAAGACCCGGGTATAAGGTACGGGCAGCTGAAGGTTACAATTGCAAAATTCTACCGCATCGACGGCGGCAGCACCCAGAGGCGCGGCGTTATTCCGGATGTTAAGTTCCCGAGCTTAATTGATACTTCGGATTACGGTGAAAGCTCCGAGCCGAGTGCTCTTCCGTGGGACAGGATTTCACCAAGCCATTACGAGCTTTACACAAAGCTGGGTGATGTAATTCCTGAACTTAACAGGCGTCACGAACAGAGAATGAAAACCGATCCGGTCTTCAGCAACTTCTATGAAGAAATCCAGGAAGCCAAAGAGGACCGTGAGCAGAAGACTGTCTCTTTGAATGAGGCGAAGCGCAAGAAGGAGCAGGACGAGCAGGAAGAAAGAAGATTAAAGAGCATAAACGAAAGGCGCCAGGCCGAAGGGCTGAAGCTTTTGAAAAAAGGTGAAGTTGCCCCTCAGGATGAAAAGCTGAGTGATCCCTTGTTAAAGGAAACAGCCAATATAGTTACCGATATGTTCTTTATGGCTGCCGGAAAGTAAACTAGCCGGCCATATATATTCTTATAAAAAAAAGTGGAGCATTTGCTCCACTTTTTTTTGCCCTTTCCTGCCACGTAAAAAATACAGCCGGGTCTTCTTTAGAAAAAAAATTATTTATAATTGCATAATGTTGAAATAATAAGATAAAAATTCTTATTTTTACGGACATTATATCTGAATCAATTATCCGAAAACAAAAATATCTGCAAATTCCCATCAAGTTTTTAGGCTCCAGATTGATTTTGATATTATTAGGATATAGCAGTATCTTATTCTATAATTTCTTTTTTAGGCATTCAATCCCCGCGCACACCCTGAGGATGTCTGTACAATAACAGTTTACAGGAGGAAATTAATGGGTTGGTTTACCAGTGCATTTAACTCTTCGCTAGGGAAAAAGTATGTTATGGCAATAACAGGTTTTTTCCTTCTCATTTATTTGGTTATTCATCTTTTCGGCAACACTTTCCTTTATTTCGGCAGAGATGCTTTTAATACCTATGTGGAAGCGCTCACCGAATCAGGCTTAAAGCCCGTAATCAGGGTAATTGAAGTTGTACTTCTCTTAGGTTTCCTGTTTCACATTTACGACGGCGTAAGGCTTACTTTAGGAAACTGGAAAGCACGTCCCACAAGATATGCTGTCAGGCCGGAAGATCCGCAGGCCAACCTGGCTTCCAGAACGATGTGGCTTTCAGCCAGTGTCATTTTCTTTTTTCTGGTCATTCACATACAGCAGTTCTGGTATGTTTACCACTATGCAAGAACAGGCGATATAAGAATGTATGACCTGGTAATTCAGGCTTTTACAAACCCGATATTTGCCGTGATATATCTGGTTTCGGTTTTCCTGCTTTTCTTCCACCTGTATCATGGTTTTCAGAGTGCATTTCAGAGCCTGGGATGGAATCATGTTAAATACAGAACCCTTATAGTCGTAATTGGAAAAATTTATGCAGTGATTATTGGCCTTGGGTTCGCTTCTTTCCCGATCTACTTTTATTTTATGGGAGGTAAATAATGGCTACATTAGATTCCAAAGTACCGGCCGGAAAACTTCAGGACAAATGGACTAACCACAAGTTTAACTTAAAGCTGGTTAACCCGGCTAATAAAAGAAAGTACGACATTATTGTTGTGGGTACCGGTCTTGCCGGCGCTTCGGCTGCAGCTACTTTGGCTGAATTGGGCTACAACGTAAAGGCTTTCTGCTATCAGGACAGTCCCCGCCGCGCGCACAGCATTGCGGCACAGGGCGGCATTAACGCGGCAAAAAATTATCAGAATGACGGCGACAGCGTTTTCCGCCTGTTTTACGATACAATAAAGGGCGGCGATTACCGTGCACGTGAGGCTAACGTGTACAGGCTTGCAGAAGTAAGCAATAATATTATTGACCAGTGCGTGGCTCAGGGTGTGCCTTTTGCAAGGGAATACGGCGGACTTTTAGACAACCGTTCCTTCGGCGGCGCTCAGGTTTCGAGAACTTTTTATGCAAGAGGCCAAACGGGGCAGCAGCTTCTGCTTGGCGCCTACAGCGCTCTTAACCGCCAGATAGGCCTTGGTAAAATAAAAATGTACCCCAGACGCGAAATGCTCGACCTGGTGGTTGTAGACGGCCAGGCAAGAGGTATTATTGTTAGAAACCTCATTACAGGCGACATTGAAAAGTATTCGGCTCATGCAGTTATTCTGGCTACAGGCGGTTACGGAAATACATATTTTCTTTCCACCAACGCTATGAACTCTAACGGCACGGCAATCTGGCGCGCGCACAAAAAAGGCGCAATGTTTGCAAATCCCTGCTTTACACAGATCCACCCGACCTGCATTCCGATGCACGGCGAATATCAGTCGAAGCTGACGCTTATGAGCGAAAGCTTAAGAAACGACGGCCGCGTTTGGGTCCCTAAAAAAGCCGGCGACAAGAGGTCTGCCAACCAGATCCCTGAAGATGAGCGAGATTACTTCCTGGAAAGAAAGTATCCCTCATTCGGAAATCTTGTTCCGAGAGACGTTGCTTCAAGAAACTCCAAAGAACAGTGCGACCAGGGTAAGGGCGTGGGCGAAACAGGTCTGGCTGTTTACCTGGACTTTGCAGATTCAATCAAACGCCTCGGGAAAAAGGCCATTGATGAAAAGTACGGAAACCTTTTCCAGATGTATCAGATGATTACGGATGAGGATCCTTATGAAGTGCCGATGAGAATATATCCCGCAATCCATTATACAATGGGCGGACTCTGGGTGGATTATAACCTCATGAGCACAGTCCCCGGCTGCTTTGTTCTGGGTGAAGCCAACTTCTCAGACCACGGTGCAAACCGCCTTGGTGCAAGCGCTCTTATGCAGGGCCTGGCCGACGGATACTTTGTCATCCCTTATACAATCGGTGATTACCTGGCTTCAGGCAAATTCCAGGCAGTTACTACCGAGCATCCTGAATTTACCAGGGATGAAGCAGCAGTTAACAGCATGGTTGAGAAACTTCTTTCAATCAAAGGCAGCAAGACTGTTGATGAGATTCACCGCGAACTTGGCAAAATAATGTGGGACAACGTGGGAATGGCAAGAAACGCCAAAGGACTCAGCGAAGCTATTACCAAAATCAGAGAGCTTCGTGAAGATTTCTGGAAAAATGTTAACGTTACCGGTTCTAAAGGTGATCTTAACCAGACACTCGAAAGAGCAGGCCGCGTGGCAGATTTTCTGGAAATAGGCGAGCTTATTGCAACAGATGCTCTTCACAGGAATGAATCCTGCGGAGGCCACTTCCGCGATGAATACCAGACTGAAGAAAATGAAGCCAGGCGCGATGATGAGAACTTTACATACGTTGCTGCCTGGGAGTTCAATGAGGTCGGGAAATGGACTTTGAACAAGGAGCCTCTTGAATTTGAGAATGTGAAATTAACGCAGAGGAGCTATAAATAATGAGCAAGAATCTAAATTTAACTTTAAAGATCTGGCGTCAGCCTAACAGGACTACAGTAGGCAGATTCATAACTTATAAGGTTTCAAATGTCTCTACGGATTCATCTTTCCTCGAAATGCTGGACGTACTGAATGAGGACCTGCAGAGGAAAAACGAAGATCCTGTTGCTTTTGATCACGACTGCCGCGAAGGTATCTGCGGAGCCTGCGGCCTGGTTATTAACGGCAGGGCTCACGGACCCGTAAAAGGTACAACTACATGCCAGCTCCACATGCGTAATTTTGACGACGGCGATACCATTACAATTGAACCCTGGAGGGCAAAGGCCTTCCCGGTAATTAAGGACCTTATGGTAGACCGCTCGGCTTTCGAGAAGGTTCAGCAGGCCGGAGGCTTTATCTCTATAAATACAGGCGGTGTTCCCGATGCAAATTCAATTCTTATATCTAAGGAATTGGCAAATATAGCCATGGATGCTGCGGCATGCATCGGCTGCGGAGCCTGTGTAGCGGCATGCAAGAATGCTTCTGCAATGCTCTTTGTTTCTGCAAAGGTTTCGCACTTTGCACACCTGCCGCAGGGTAAGACCGAAAGGTTTGAAAGGGTGGAAGCCATGGTAAAAGTAATGGACGAGATGGGCTTCGGAAGCTGTACAAACACCTATGCTTGTGAAGCTGAATGCCCGAAGGAAATCTCCGTAAGGCATATTGCGGTTATGAACAGAGAATACTTTGCTTCAAAACTTAAATCGAAAATTAAGAACAACATCTAGAAACCGTTTCCCTGATTAGTTCTTATTTTCGGGTTAGAACTGGAGAATTCATGAAATCCCGGTCAAAAAGGCCGGGATTTTTTTGTCCCAGCCCGCTCCTTCCGGAAGATATTCTTTTACTTTGAGGATTAAATTTATATCTTAATGTTCAGATTTCATAAAATAACGTAAATATTCGATAATGTATTGAGGGGATATCGAAATTCTAAGATTATGTAATAAGGTAACATTATGTTTGAAAAAGAAATTAAGTTTATTTACGACTTCAGCATAAACGAAGTCAGGCGCCTGGGCTCTTTTTTTACTTATGAGGAATTGTCTTCTGTTGACCTACATCCGGCAATATTAAAGTACATTTCGGCAGAGCTGGATTATCTGATATATGAGGACAGATACAAGCTGCTCAGCAACTCCAATTTTGATTATTCCGGCAGCAGGATTGCAGAGTATTTTACACTGATCGGAGAGGAAATAAAGAAATCAAAAAGATTCTCCTTCGACTATGTGGATAATCTCATTCTGCACGCAATTTCCTTTAATGTCAACTTTCTGGCACAGCCTAAGTGGGCTTTGACAAAGCTGATCTTTGAAAAAGAAGATGTAGTTAAAACTTCCGAACTAAGACAGATTATTAATTACATTTATTTCCACGAGTATATTAAGGCTATTATTGAAAAATATCTCCTGAAGAAAAACCTTCAGATGATAAGCCGCGCTGAATTTGAAACTATACTGGATAAATTGGATCAGGAAATTCTGGCAGGAGATTCGTCAAAGGTTTTTAACCTGGTACTGCATTCAATAGGTGAGTTTTTTAATATCGGAAGTGTTCTGAAAAGCAAAATTCCGCTGACTCCATTTAAGTTATACCTGAAAGAAAAGAAAATGCAAGGCTATGTGGTCAGGCTTGAAAGCTCCTTTAAGGGCGACTTGAGACAGTCCTTCGATATTGTTGAAGTGCAGAACGTTCTCTTCCCGGCAGAAGTAAAAAAGGCACCGGAACAGAAACCCGCTGCACAGAAAACACATGGAAAAAAGCCTGCAGAAGTAAAACCGGCTGACTTAAAACCCGTAGAGCAGAAACAAAACAGGCAAAAACCGGCAGAACAGAAGCCCGAAGAACAGAAAACGGAAATTCTGAAACCTGAGCCGCAGAATAGAGAAAATTATCTGGACAGAATAGTTAAACAGGAAAAACCGGCATCATTTTTCAGTTTCGGAAAATCAAAGGAGTCTGAACCTGAAAATGAGGAGCATGAAAAAGAAAAAGAGACTTTTGAGCCGGCAGAAAGCCCGGAGGAGAAAGAATCACCATCCGGCTTAGATAATAAGGTCTCAGAGCAGGAAACTGATTTTGATACTTTGCTTAATGACGACACCCCTGAAACCAGGGAAACTTTGGAGCCGGAAAGCGTTGAAATGGAATTTTCTGAAGAGGAAAAGACGTTTGATGAACTGGAATTCGAAGTAGTGGAGGAAGCTGCTGAGGAAAATATTCCAGTGGAGAATATTTCTGAAGAAAAAGTCCCTGAAGAAAAAGTCCCTGAAGAAATTGTCACTGAAGAAATTGTCCCTGAAAAGATTATTCCTGAAGAGATTGTTCCTGAGGCAAATGCTTCTGAAGAAGAGGAAGCTGAAGAGAAGGAAAATATCTTCAGCGGAATTAACATTGATAATATAGATCTGGATAACATAGATTCCAGCAGTCTGCTGGAGAGTGATGAGGCAGTAGAAAGCGGCAATTCCGGCTTCCTTTCGAGGTTTTTGAAAAAAGGCAGCCGTAACCCGGGAAGCAGAAAAACAGAGGAAGCTGTAATAAATAAACTGGGAAATGAAGATCCGGAACCAGGAATAAACTTTGATGCAGAGATAAACATTGAGGAAGATGCAGCTTCAGAAGAGATAAAAGAAGAAGAAAATACGGCGGCGGACAGCGGCATTGAGGGTGAGAATAACTTCAGCCGTGTATTTGCAGTAATTTCAGAAGTATTTTCAAAAAGAGAACAGCAGAAAATTATTTCTGAAATATTTGCGAATAGACCTGAAAAATTCGCCGGGACTGTTTATAATGTAATAACTGAGGCCCGTGATGTTTATGACGCTCAAAGGCTGATTGACACAGTACTCAGATCAAATAAAATTGATCTGTCCTCAAAATGGGCCAAGGTATTTAAGAAAAATATTCAACAATATTTCAACCAAGATTAAAATATGTTTATTGATTACGCGGAAGTAGAAATAAAAGCAGGCCACGGTGGAATCGGGATGATTTCTTTCAGAAGGGAAAAATACGTTCCTAAAGGCGGCCCTTCGGGCGGAGACGGCGGCAAGGGAGGCGACGTAATTGTACGTGCCCACCATAATCTCCACACACTGCTCGATTTCAGGTATAAAAGGCATTATTCGGCTGAAGACGGTGAAAAGGGAGGAAACTCCCTTAAAGACGGCAGAAACGGAAAGGATGTTGAAATACAGGTGCCTGTTGGAACCATGATTAAGGATAAAGAAACCGGACGGGTTCTTGCCGACCTGGATCATGACGGGAAAAGCGTTATTATTGCAAAAGGCGGAATTGGCGGCAGAGGCAACAGCAAGTTTGCCACTCCTACAAACCAGACTCCGCGCCATGCTGAAGGCGGAAGGCCCGGAGAAGAGATGTCTATAGCACTGGAACTTAAGCTTATTGCCGACGTTGGGCTTGTCGGGTTCCCGAATGCAGGCAAATCCACCCTTATATCGGTCATTTCTGCGGCTAAGCCAAAGATAGCCGATTATCCTTTCACTACACTTGAGCCTAATCT
>JBLNAZ010000185.1:0-3927 GCA_050259615.1 Syntrophomonadaceae bacterium
TAAAAGCTTGGTACTATTTTATTTGAAGAGATTGAGTATACTGTATCATTATATACGTTTTTGAAAAAAATTTTGCTGCCCACATAATAAAGAGACTTAGAGTAAGATATTCCTGAACTAATAGCAAGTTGACCAGTATTTATCCAGGACTTATAATTCTTTACAAAGGAAATTGTATCATTTTTTTCGTTAGTCAGGATAAAAGAGTATTTCGAGCCACCAGGAGATCCTTTTTGATAATAAAGGTTTTTACCATCTTTCAAAACGTGTACCGATCCTCTCAGTGGAGAATTTACAGATTTGATAAATTTGCCATCGTATGAGAAATAGTATAGTTTACGTTGACTTAGTTTATGAGATACAATTAACCTCTTATCTGGAAGTATAGAAACTTCTGCCCCGCCATCGATCTCTTCAGGTCCTCTTCCAATTTTTAGAATTTCACCAAGAAATTTTCCGTCATAGGAAAATTTTAAAACCGGACCTCCTCTTACTGTATATTCCGAATTTAATTGACCCCCTGTTCCGATTTAATTGACCCCTCATTCCGGACAATTGACCCCTTGGATTTAGGGATTTTTCGCTGACATTCCGGCATATTGACCCCCATTGTGGAAAAGATGTTGACTGTCATTCCGGCAAATTGACCCCTCTTGTGATCGTTGAGATTTTCCTTTAAAGGAAAAAACATGCAATGGCAAGAAGGACAATAGAAATGGAATTAAAGAAACAGATCGACATCTTAAATAGTCTTGGATATGCAAAGAAAGCGATAGCCAGGGAATTAGGTCTGGCAAGAAATACCGTAAGAAGTTATCTTGAAGCCGCTTCTGGTGGCCCAGGAAAAATTGGGAATGACTCCCGGCTAACAGATCTGCAGGATTATTTTCCTTATTGCCAAAGTGAGTTAAAGCGCACGGGAGTAACCAGACAGATATTGTGGGCTGAATATAGGGGAAGGTATCCCGATGGATACAGCTATAGTCAGTTCTGTGAATACTTAAAACAGTGGCTGGATCGCAAGGATGTATCGTTACACATTGAACAACAGCCTGGTGATAAGTTGTATATTGATTTTGCAGGATCCAAAATGCAGATAGCTGATCCTTACTCAGGAGAGATAAAAGAAGTTGAAGTATTTGTTGCAGTACTTGGATATAGTGGTAAAACATATGTCAGAGCCTGTGAGAGTCAGCGTAAAGAAGACTTTTTATCCTGCATTGTAAGAGCCTTAAATTATTTTGGAGGAGTTCCAAGGGTACTTGTACCGGATAATCTCAAGTCCGGCGTAGACAAAGCCAATCCTTATGAGGCAGATATCAACAGGGATCTTCTGGACCTTGGCAATCATTATGGTATGGCAATACTTCCTGCCCGCAGTCTTAAGCCAAGGGATAAAGCATGGGTAGAGAGGATGGTTCAGATTGTTTACACCAGGATTTATGCCCCTCTTCGTAACGAGGTGTTCACAAACCTTGACAGACTCAATGATGCTATTGCTGAATATCTTGAAAAGCATAATGATGTTCCCCTTCAGGGCAGAGCAGAAAGCCGCAATGTGCTTTTTGAGAATGAGGAAAAAGGGCAGCTTCGACCCCTTCCTCAGGATTACTGGGAATTGAAGGAATATCTTCAGGTTAAGGTGATGAAAAACTGCCATATCCAGTTGCATGCGGACAGGCATTATTACAGTGTGCCATACCATTACATTGGGCAGAAAGTAAAAGTGGTTTATACTGCAACTTATGTATCTGTTTACCTTAGCGGAGATCGAATAGCATATCATTTACGCGATCGGATACCTTACAAGTATACCACTGCTCGGGAGCATCTTCCCTCAAGCCACCAATTTGTAAGTGAATGGAACCCGGTGAAGTTCATTGAGTGGGCTGGCCGTATCCATCCCGATGTTGAAGGTTATATAAGAAAAGTACTGGTTAATAAATCATATCCCGAACAGACATACAGAAGCTGCGTAGGAATCTTATCCTTTGAAAAGAAAGCAGGTAAAGAGCGCCTGATAGCAGCCTGTCAGAGAGCTTCAAGCTTCGGTGCATACAACTACAAAGTGATAAGTCAAATAATAAATAACCGTCTCGACAGGGTTGAGACTAAAACAAAACAGATAAAAATGCCTCTGCATGAAAATATACGAGGGGCCAACTATTATAAATAATTAAAACTTAGACGCCTATGACACATGAAATCCAACAACTAATGCAGTCCTTGAGGCTACCGGGAATGAGAGCTGCCTACGAAGGGATCATAACTACAAAAAACCTTCACTCAATCGGTAATGATGAATTATTGAACCTCCTTTTACAGGCGGAATGGGATGAACGGGAAAACTCCAAAGCAAACCGCAGACTGCAAAATGCAAAGTTCCGAATGCATGCCTCAATGGAAGAGATAGACTTCATTGCACAACGAGGACTTGACAAAACCAGGTTGCTTCGTTTTACAGACTGCAACTTTTTAAAACATGCTGAAAACATACTAATCACTGGTCAGACTGGTGTTGGTAAAAGTTACATTGCCTCGGCACTTGGTCACCTTGCTTGCCAACAAGGGTATAAAGTCAATTATTTTATCGCTCAAAAACTATTTGCAACCCTAAGAATGTCCAAGGCAGATGAATCGTATTTAAGGCAGGTTAAAAGGCTTGAGAAACAAGATCTTCTTATCATTGATGACTTTGGAATGCAACCACTGGAAGAGATGTCACGTATGATGCTTCTTGAGATTATTGAGGACCGTCATCAGAAAAGTTCGACTATCATTGCATCTCAGCTACCGGTTGAAAAATGGTATGATGTAATCGGAGAAAGTACTGTAGCTGACGCAATCCTTGACAGGCTGGTACATACATCGCACAGAATAGAACTCTCTGGAGAATCGATGAGAAAGAAGAAAAAAGTATAATTTTAAAAAGTTTAATCGTTCCTTGCATACTTGACTACGATCGCCCTTCGGGGTTGTTGCCTCCGGCAGAGGGGTCAATAACCCGGAATGAGGGGTCAATTAGTCCGGAATAGACAGGTGGCTAAAATGTTTCAGGTCGGGTGTAAGTGTTGCCTAACGGCCCGGCGGTGAGCATTAGTAAACGTTGCTGAGTCGACCGAAGGCCGTATGCAGGAATTTTCGTGAGGATCACCGAGTTCATAAGGCCGTATGGCAGCGAAGCATGGCGCGGTTTTTGCCGTCATGGCACAATTTTAATTACGTGCTGGTGCGATCGCGGTACAAACTTACTAAGTGGCGAAAATTAGTCCCGGTGCAGAATCCTGGTCGAAGCCGGTAGCGCAGCGGAGGCCGTTCACAATGCTCGAACCACTAATCATCTTTTGAGCAGAATATTTCAAGAGAGCATTGGCGCGTATCAGGGTACAGCTAAGCATGATAAACTTTCTAGAAAGCAGAAAGCCCCTGCAAAAACCGTGACAAAAAAATGCCTTTTATTGGCCGTGTTAGGCCATGTTTGTTTCATAAAATTTTATTAACAATCTTGATATTTTAATAATTCTTTGATATTCGTCTATAATAAATCTGTAAGTATCATTTGAGTTGTATTTAAAAGTCAAAAGCGGCTCAAAAAGATCTAACTTTTCAGTGAAGACAATATCTTCTGGGGGGAAAAAACAATAAAGTTTGCGGTTTTGAATACTAAGAGGGTAATTGTATTTACTAGTAAAATTGATGTATGGTTCTAATTCTTCTAGATTACATTTGTCTTGGTAAAAAACTGTCACATTATCTGTGTCGATCTTTTTAAACCCAATGATGTTTAAATAGTTGCTATGAATGGGAGTAGACTGATTGAAAAAAATAATATTTTGACTAATGGATCTCTTAATGTCAGTGGAGAAAAGTACACCTTTAAAAAATTCATTTTTGCTTTTCGTGACAATTATTTCTTGAATACAAACA
>JBLNAZ010000186.1:0-14644 GCA_050259615.1 Syntrophomonadaceae bacterium
TGGCCCAGTTCCTGAAAAAAGTCCAGAATTTTCTTCCCCATATTTCCAGCCAATTTCTTAAACACCTTGCTCCCTTTTTTCTAACAAATTTACTCAAAAATCTTAAAACTAAAAAGTAGCGCCAGAATTCAGCTCCGGTTTTATGCCTGCTATTCTAATTTGAACAAATTACAACCTCTACCGCTCGAAACATCCTATTACCGCTGGTTACATTTCTAATGACTTTGCCTTAAAACGATATATTTTTAAAGGAAAATGAGAAAAATAATTTCTTCTATGAATGTTTGACTTTTAACGATGCCGCCCTCTTTTAGCATGAAAATAAAAAGTTAAATGCACCAAAAGAAATAAATTAAAAGAAGCTCTGCAAAAAACAGGAACAAAATGAAAAATAACATTCCGGAAACTCAACTGGCCAGCCTTGTTAAGGATGATGCACTTAGTTTCAAGAATCAAGTGACCCTCTTAAGACTGCACTGGCTTAAGATACTTTTTATTACGCTCCTTGTGGCAGCAATAGCCGGAATATATGCTCTCAGGGCTCCGGATATTTACTCATCTACTACTATGCTCAGGGTCTCAAAACCGCAGGGCAATATTCTTGAAGCTCCTTTAATTGCCGAGTTTTCAGATCAGAAGTCAACCTTTGTTGAAAATGAAATTGAGGTTCTTAAAAGCTATTCCATAGGGGAGAAGGTTGCAAACTTGCTGATTGATTCCCTGAAGAATAATAAGTTTCCGCAATTCTATATGATATTCAGCCATAAGGAGGATAATTCTCACAGCCGTCCTGTGATTCTTCCGGTCTATGAAATAGTAAAGACTCTGGGCAAAATTATCACAATCGAACAGAAGAATAACCTCGAGATAATAAATATTACGGCTGAATCAGTATCAGCCTATGAGGCCGCACTGATTGCAAATATCTATGCGAAGGTCTATCACGACATGAATCTTGGATTCAACCGCCTTCAGACTATGAACGTTAGACAGTTTCTGGAAAATCAGAGCGGGGATAAACATAAAAAGCTTCTTGAAGCCGAGAACGCACTGAAAGAATATCAGGAAAAAGGCGGCATTGTTGCACTGGATGCGCAGTCTAATGCTCTGATTGGACAGTTGACTGACTATGAATCTAAAAGAAATGCCGCCAAGATAGAGTTGTCAGTTATTGAAAAGACACTCGATGACTTTAAAAAGGAACTTGCCAGGCAGGAACCGCGCATAAAGGATTACCTGGATAAGTATGCAATTGAACCATATCTCGAGGAGCTGCAGAAACAGATTGCACAGTTCGAGCTGAAAAAGGATCTCGCATTTAGTAACGGAACCGACAACAGCAGGAGAGAACTGGCCGGTAACTTTGATTTAAAAATCGCTGAACTTAAAGAAACCCGTGATAAAAAGCTCGAGATATTCAAAGCCGGAATGCTGGCCTTAAGCAGTGATGAAATAAAGCAGCTTGTTCAGAAAGTTCTAGATGCAGAAGTAAAGTACCATGGTTTATCTGCATCATACAACGTAATAAATTCTATAGTCAAAGATTATGAGGCGGAATTTGACGCTCTCCCTAAAAGAACAATCGACCTCGCAAGGCTTGAAAGAGAAAAAAGAGAATCTGAAAAACTTTACCTGCTTATTCAGGAAAAATACCAGGAGGCCTTGATTAACGAACAGTCAACTCCGGGCAATGTGCTCATAATTGATCCTGCCAGAATCCCGGTGGAAGCATCCAAACCAAACAGAAAGGTTATAGTAATTGTGGGAATAATGTCGGGACTCTTTTTCGGATTCGGATTCATCATGATAATAAACATTTTTGACAAAACCGTAAAAACACCTGAAGACATTGAGAGGCTGAATATAAATCTGGTAGGCTGGGTTCCTCACTTTGAATACCTGCCTGGAAGTGAAAAAAATGGTTCTGAATTCATTGTGCATTATAAACCGAACTCAGTACCAAGTGAGGCTTACAAGGCTTTAAGAACAAGGATTCAGTTCTCCAAGGTTAACTGGGATTCCATTAAAACTATTCTCATTACTTCCAGCTCACCGCAAGAGGGCAAGACCACATCTGCAGTAAACATTGCCGGAAGCTTTGCCCAGACAGGGAAAAAGACTGTCATTGTTGATTGTGATTTGAGAAAGCCAAGAGTTCACAAAGTGTTAAATCAGTTCAAGGCGCCGGGATTGGTTGAATACATTTTTGAAAAGGCTTCTTATGAAGATATAATCAGAAAAACTGAATTGGAAGACCTTTTTCTGATTCCGGCCGGTACAATTCCAGCAAATCCTTCGGAAATATTAGCCTCGGCGCAGTTCATGAAGCTGATTGTGAAACTGAAGGAAGATTTTGAAATAATCGTAATTGATTCACCACCCATTCTTGCGGTAACCGACGCTGAAATCTTGTCGCGGATTGCCGATTTGTCGCTTCTCGTGGCAGCAGCGGAAATCACTGAAATTGAAGTGCTGAAAAGAGCAGCGGAACTTCTGCAGCATGAACAGGGCTCGTTTATTGGTATCCTCCTGAATAATTTTATTTATAAAAACGGCTATGGAAGCTATTATAAAAACTATTACTATTACCAAAATCCTGTAAGGGACAAAAAAGAAAAGCTGCTTGCGTATAGCAGACAGTAAATGAAAAGTTAACTCTAATTCTATAACATAAATAGACTGATTAAAATGCACGACTATACGGGGACATTCAAAAATAATAAGATAGCCGACTATTCCAAAGTACAAGGCCTGAGCAGATCAGCAGGCACAGGAAGCTATCCTAAAATTTGCGGCAAAAGAATCCTGGTTACAGGTGGGGCCGGCTTTATTGGTTCTAACTTGTGTGAAGACTTCCTAAAGAACGATAACGAAGTTGTCTGTCTGGATAATTTTTCGACAGGTAAAGTTGAAAACATTAAGGAGTTTCTTTCCTGCGGGCAGTTCCACCTGCTCGTTGGTGATATCCGCAGCATTAATGACTGCAGAAAAGCAGTGGATGGAGTAGATATAATCTTTCATGAAGCAGCCCTGGGTTCGGTGCCCAGATCCCTTCAGGATCCCATTTCATCGAACGAGGTAAATGTAAGCGGATTTCTGAATATGCTTGTAGCAGCAAAAGATGCAAATGTAAGCCGTTTTGTTTATGCTGCAAGCTCATCTGCTTATGGCGACTCCTTGTCTCTTCCCAAAGTTGAGTCTTCTATAGGAAAGCCGGTTTCACCATATGCTGTTACGAAATATGCCAATGAATTATATGCCCATGTGTTTGGACTTCACTATGGGATGGAGATAATAGGCCTCAGGTATTTTAACGTATTTGGGCCCAGACAGAACCCTGACGGCACATATGCAGCCGTCATCCCAAAGTTTACTTCCCTGCTGATATCACATCAGTCTCCATTGATTAACGGCGACGGCAATATATCACGTGACTTTACATTCGTGGAAAATGTAATACAAATGAATCACCTTGCAGGTATATCTCAAAACAGAGAAGCTTTCGGAGAGGTCTTTAATACGGCAGTGGGCGAATGTAATAACCTCAACTCGCTTGTGAAATATCTTAAAGAGCTTCTTAGTCATTATGACCCGGAGATTGAAAAGGTCGAAGCCATTTACGGGCCTTCGCGCAGCGGTGACATACAGCACTCGCTGGCATCGATTGAAAAAGCAGAAAATATATTAGGCTACAAGCCTCAGTTTAATTTTGAACGGGGACTAAAATTATCAATAGGATGGTATTGGAAAAATCTTTCACGCTAAAGGAAAATATTATCTGGACATTCTCAGGTAATGTGTTTTATGCATTTTCCCAGTGGCTGATACTGATGATACTGGCCAGAAAAGGGAATCCGGCTATGGTCGGCCAATTTGCTCTCGCAATGGCGCTGACCGCTCCTGTAATGTTATTCTCCAATCTGAAATTAAGGGATGTTCAGGCAACCGACGTAAAACATGAATTTGAATTCATCCATTATTTTACTCTGAGGGCATGGACAGTTGTACTGGCGATAGTGCTGATTGCAGGCATTGCCCTTTGGGGAGACTTCCAGATAAGTACAGTATCTATAATTATCATAATTGCATGTGTTAAAGGAGTTGAATCAATAAGCGACATTGTCTACGGGAAGCACCAGCAGAATGAAAAAATGAAGCTTATATCTTTGTCACTATTCTTCAGGGGAATAATTTCGGCTTCCGTTTTTTATATGGTAATGAGATTTTCCGACTCACTTTTTTGGAGCTGCATGAGCCTGCTGCTAACCAGGCTCGGTGTACTTGTCTTTTATGACATTAAAAGTATTGGTGTTAAAGCGGAAATTCTTAAAGCAGCTAATATGTATTCTTTCATAAAAAAGTTTTTCAGGAAGGGGATAAAAGACAGAAAAGCCGCAGAATTGCTCCGTGTGTCTTTCCCGCTTGGATTTGCGGCCCTGGCAGTATCTCTTATTCCAAATATACCAAACTATGTGCTGGAAAAATATCAGGGTGAGTTTGAACTTGGAATGTTTTCTTCGCTGATGTATTTGCAGGTTATTGGAAACACTCTGATTATAGCTTTGGGACAGGCTGCAAGCCCAAAGCTTTCCAGATTGTATAACAGTGGGAATACCTTACAGTTTACTATGTTCTTCCTCCGCCAGCTCTCGGGTGCGGCTGCTCTCGGCCTTTTGGGCATTGCAGCTGCCGGATTATTTGGCGAAGAAATACTGGGGCTGCTACTTGGCAAAGTCTACAGCTCACACAATGATTTGTTCATGCTGGTTATGATCTCGGGAGGAATATCCTACGTTGTATCATTTACGGGTTATGCACTGTTATCAATAAAAAAATACCCGGCCCAGTTATGGATAAATATTACTGTCTTATTCTTTTCCCTAATGCTGAGTTTTGCTCTGATAAGCAAAAGTGGGGCCACGGGCGCTGCATACAGCCTAATCTTTACTATGCTCGCGCAGGCAATTCTCAACATGTCGGTCGTGTTATACCAAATTTATAAAGAACATAACATAAAGCTGATACGAAATGGAATACGCTTATAAGAACATCAATCGCGGTATAAAAACAGATAAATATACCAATTATTCAATCAGCCTGGCCATAGTGTATGTCATTATACTTTTGGCTTTGGTGCTTGACAGGAAGTTCGATCACTGGTTTTTAATTCCGGTCGGCCTTGCCGGCATCCTTGCAGGAAGCGATGCAGTCAAATGGTTCCGGCAAAAGGACTCAATATTCGATGTGGAAGGTATAGTTGGAATCATAGGGTTTCATTTCTTTTTTCTGGCACCGCTGATGCATGTGTATTTTAACTACTGGATGAAGACAATCGACATGCCTTCAGACTGGCGCGACTGGCTGGGCGGTATGGCAATAATTAATTCCTCCGGGCTCATATTGTACAAGTATGCAAAAAACATGCTGATAAAAAGATATTCCAATTCCAGAAGTTTCTGGGCCATCAATCCCGGAATATTCCATCCAATGGTAACATTACTGCTGGTAATCAGCCTGGGCCTGCAGTTATGGGTATTTATTAAACAGGGGGGACTGCTGGGCTATATAATGGCCTTTTCTAAAAACGATGGGGCATTTGAAGGAATGGGATGGATCTTTACGGTCTCCGAGAGTTTCCCGATTCTATTCATACTTTATGTGATTTTCCTCCTTAAAGAAAAAAAAGTAAATAGCTCATGGATAATATTTATTGTGCTTTGTGTCTTTTTTACACTGAAGATGATTTTCGGGGGGCTTAGGGGAAGCAGGAGCAATACTATCTGGGGCTTATTCTGGGCAATAGGAATAATTGACCTTTGGTTAAAGAAAGTCTCAAGAAGAGCTATCCTGATTTTTGCTTTATTTATTCTTGCCTTCATGTACATTTATGGATTTTACAAACAAGGGGGAATTGAGGCCGCAGGAATTTTCAGGGAGGATAAAAGCCGTTCCCGGTTCGAGCAGACATATAACAGGTCGTTTGAAGCTGTACTGCTGGGTGACTTTGCCAGAAGCGACGTGCAGGCATACCTGCTCTACAGGCTGAGCAAAAATAATAAAGATTATAAATATGCTTTTGGAAGGACGTATCTTGGTGCCCTTTCTTTGATGGTTCCTAAAGCTATCTGGAAGGACAGGCCGCTTACAAAAGTAAAGGAAGGTGAGGAAATTCAGGGGGGTATTGGAGCTTCCCGGATATATGGACTGGCCGGGGAGGCCATGCTGAACTTCGGTCCCCTTGCAGCAGTTTTCTTTTTCATAATATTCGGCTTTGTTGTAGGGTACATAAAACGTTTTGCAGATAATCTGGAATATAAAGACGCCCGGGTGGTAATGATACCATTTTTAATAAACCTGTCATTTTTAGCCCTGGGTTCCGACTCTGATAATATTATCTTCTTTTTGATAAAACAGGGCTTTCTGCCCTTTATGCTGATATTATTTTCATCCCGCAAATACTTATTTCAATTAAACTGAAAAAATATGGAACTAGTGTTTATTACTGAGGCCAGGTTTGTTAAAGACGCGGCAGGAAAAATATATTCCACCGACGGCACATTCTCAAAGGATTTATGGGAGCGGTATCTTTCAAGCTTCAGCCATATATATGTTATTGCGCGACTCAGCAGTGTAGGGGAAAATAACATAAAGGAAAACTTCAGGGCAGACTCATCCCGCGTATCTTTTATTGAGCTGCCTTACTATAAGGGACTTAAAGGCTACATAAAGAATTACATTGAAATAAAAAAAATAATAAGAGGCAGTATAACTAAAGGCAGGGCATATATCTGCAGATGCCCTGGCATTCTGGGATCAATTGCAGCACGGGAGCTAAGGAAAAAAGGTTTGCCTTATGGAATAGAAATAGTAGGCGATCCATATGAAGTTTTTGCCCCCGGAGCACTTAAGAACCCACTGCGCCCGTTTTTAAGGGCTATTATGACGCAACAGATGAAAAATGCAGCACTGAATGCATCGGCCGTTTTGTATGTGACCAGGCAGACATTGCAGAACCGGTATCCCGCAAAGCCAGGTGTGTTTGCTGTCAGCGCTTCAAACGTAATATTGTCGGAAAGAGATATAGTGAAAACTCCTGGAGAATTTAAGAGAAAAGGTGAATATAATATTATTTCCATCGGCTCGCTTGAACAGATGTATAAGGCGCCAGACGTCACATTAAAAGCCATTCAGCTGCTGAACCAAAATAACTTTCCATGCAGGCTGACCTGGATAGGGGAGGGGAGACATAAACAGGATATGATTCTTCTTTCCAAAGAACTGGGAATTGAAGACAGGGTATTATTTACCGGAAGCGTACCGCCGGGAGAGGAGGTAAGAAGATATCTGGATACTTCAGACATTTTTGTTTTAGCCTCAAGAACCGAGGGACTGCCAAGAGCCATGATCGAGGCTATGGCAAGGGGGCTTCCCTGCATAGGCACAAATGCCGGAGGGATACCAGAACTTCTTGAAGGGGAAGTTATTGTTCCAAAAGACAATCCGGAAGCCCTTTTCGAAAATCTAAAATGCCTGATGCAAAATCCGTCACTGGCTGAATATCAGGCAAAGAGAAATTTATTGGAAGCACGCACCTATGTTTCAGAATTGCTCGACATAAACAGAAGAAGCTTTTATGAAACCTTAAAAACAATTATTCAAAATGGAAATGAATTATGCCAAAACAGAAAATATGCTTTATTGTCTCGACTGCCTTTACAGCACATGCATTCTTAGTCAGGCATATTGAAGCCCTGTCTGAAGAGTATGATGTTTATTTGGCGGGTAATTTCTCTGAAGCTGATTTGCCTGTAATAAGCGGGCTTAAAATTAAAGGGTTTAAGAGCATTCCCGTCAATAGGAAGATTAAGCTTGCTCAGGACGTAAAGGCTGTCATCAGGCTGGCAAAATATTTCAGGGAAATGAAATTTTCTGCCGTGCATTCTGTTACACCGAAGGCCGGGCTGGCTGCAGCGGCCGCAGGCTGGCTCGCAGGCGTGCCATACAGAATACACATCTTTACAGGACAGGTATGGCATACAAAGAAGGGACTTTTCAGGCATCTTCTTAAACTGAGCGACAGACTGATTGCCGTTTCATCAACTAACATACTGGTTGACGGCAATTCACAGCTCGAGTACCTGGTAAGAGAAAAGGTAATTACCAAAGATAACTCGTTAGTCTTCGGGAAAGGATCCATAAGCGGCGTTGATTTAAGCGTTTTTATGCCGGATGTCATGACGGGAATTGAATTAAGGAAAAACCTCAACATTCCGGATGAAAAAATTGTATTCCTGTTCCTGGGCCGCCTGAATCGGGATAAAGGCATTTTGGAGCTGGTAGAGGCATTCAGGAGGCTAAGAGAAATAAATCCCCGTGTATTTTTGCTCTTGGCAGGTTTTGATGAGGAGCAGTTGATACCATATATCAGGGAAAGACTTTCATCTGATGATTTTAATTTTTACGGGCCAACTGCAAAACCCTATGAGCTTTACCAGGCTTGCGACGTCTTCTGCCTTCCCAGCCATAGAGAGGGTTTTGGAAGCAGTGTAATTGAGGCCTCAGCTTGTGCTAAAGCAGTAATTGCCAGTGATACATACGGACTTATGGATGCAATTATAGATAATGAAACGGGCCTTAGGCATAAAACCGGGGATGCAGATTCCCTGTTCCATAAGATGCAGCAGCTCGTTGAAAACGAAGAGCTAAGAAGCATGCTGGGTCAAAAGGGACTGAAATATGCAAGAGAATTTTTCTCTTCTGAAGTTATTACAGATCACTGGTTCGGCTTTTATGGGAAATTATTAAACAGGGAAGTATCTCTTACGAACAGGAGTACTTACCGCAGACTGATCAAGCCAGCAGCAGACTTTATGCTCTCGCTTTTATTGTTAGGTTTAATTCTTCCTGTAATTACTTTAACCATACTGCTCCTGTTGATATTTAATGATGGGAAAGTTTTCTTCATCCAAAGGCGCCCGGGCTTAAACGGAATTCCTTTTAATATCATAAAATTCAGAACAATGAACGACCGAAAAGATGAAAACGGGGTTCTGCTGCCGGATGAACAGCGGCTTACAGCTATCGGTAAAATAATAAGAAGGCTTTCAATTGATGAACTACCGCAGCTGCTCAATGTCATGCGAGGCGACATGTCATTGATCGGGCCAAGGCCATTATTAACTGAATATATGACCATTTATAATTCCTTGCAAAAAAGGCGGCATGAAGTTAAACCTGGAATAACAGGGTGGGCACAGGTAAACGGAAGAAATGCAGTCAGCTGGGAGAAAAAATTTCAGATGGATGTCTTTTATGTTGATAATATCAGTTCCCTGCTGGACGTGAAAATTGCTTTTATGACACTTGTTAAAATTCTGAACAGAGAGGGGATCACATCTGCAACTTCTGCAACTATGGAAAAGTTTTCCGGGAGCGGATTATTAAAGATTTCCGCCACAGCGCAGTACATTAAAACCAATAACTAAATTCTGTTTATAAACATTATGAACGAATAAATCAGGAGGGAATATGAGAACAATAGCAGTTTTTGGCGCCGGGGGATTCGGCAAGGAAGTCCAGGCATGGATTCAACAAATAGGCGGCTGGGAGTTTATCGGTTTTTTTGATGATAATATTCCGGTAAACTCTTTTGTAAATGATGCTCCAGTTCTGGGGGGGCTTGAAGAATTAAATAATTATCAGGATGAATTGAATGTGGTTTTTGCAATAGGAGACCCGATCATCAAAAAAAGAATAATTGAGTGTCTGTCAAATAAGAAAATTGTATTTCCTGTTCTAATACATCCGTCGGCAGTAATCGGGAACCCGAAATATATAGAAATAGGGGCAGGAACAATCATTGCCCCAAATACAGTTGTTACAACAAACATTGTAATTGGAAAGCATGTGGCCCTGAATTATTCATGCACTGTGGGGCATGATACGGTAATAAAAGATTATTCTGCCTTTATGCCCGGCGTAAACATCTCGGGTGAGGTTGAAATAGGGGAGTGTGTTTATGTTGGCACCGGGGCAAAAATTATCAATAGAAAAAACATCGGCGATAATACACTGGTGGGTGCCGGGGCTGTTGTGACTAAGTCATTGCCTGAATATTGCACTGCAGTGGGTGTCCCCGCAAAGCCTATTAAATATCACCAGCTGAAAATAGCTGGCTAGAAGCCGGTCTGAACCTGTGGCTTTTAACAAGACGTTCTCCCGGGAATTTACCTCCATTTTCCCGGCTCTGAAAATGATTTGTGCGGCATAAGTACCTTCTTGTGAATTATTGTTTGAGGGATATGTAAAGAAAGAAAAATGATTGTAGGCATGTGTCAGGAAAAGTATGAAGGGAAAATGCCGCCTTGAAGTATTATTTGGGATAATGTTTTTATTAAAGTCAAAAATTCATTTCGCCATAATATTATGTGAGTAAAAAAAATGGTGTGCCGCTGTTTTGCTGCACACCACGGGGATGAGATTAATTAAGTTTATTTAATATCAGGCAGCAAAAGATTTAATTCCTGCCTTTTCAAAACACTTAGTTATCGTTCCTGTCACGCGTTCAAGCTCCTCATCAACCATATTTGAGCCGGAAGGCAGGCAAAGCCCCTGTTCAAAAAGCTCATCAGATACTCCGCTGCCGTAATAGGGGAAACCTTTGAATACCGGCTGAAGGTGCATCGGCTTCCATAAGGGACGCGATTCTATATTTTCAGCTTCAAGTGCAAGCCTGAGGTCTTCTCTTGTAACACCTCCGCTTTCCCTGGGATCAATGGTTATGCTGGAAAGCCAGCGGTTTGAGCTGGCACCTTTCAGCTCTTCCTGAAATCCTATTCCCGGCAGCTTGCCAAGACAGTGCCAGTAGTATGAATAATTAGTTCTTCGCTGTACTATTCTTTTATCAAGAACCCTCATCTGTCCCCGGCCGATACCTGCACTGACGTTACTCATCCTGTAATTGAAGCCAATTTGTGAGTGCTGGTAATGCGGGGCGTTGTCCCTGGCCTGGGATGAAAGAAAACGGGCTTTTTCAATATAATCCCTGTTATCAGAAAGAAGTGCGCCTCCTCCTGAAGTGGTAATGATTTTATTCCCGTTGAAAGAAAGCACGCCCATAGTTCCGAATGCAGCAAGATATTTGTTATTATAAGTTGAGCCCAGGGCCTCTGCTGCATCCTCAATTATAGGAATTTCGTAGTGCCTGGATATCTGCATGATACTTTCCATGTCGGAAGGGTTCCCGTACAGGTGGACCAGGATTATGGCTTTGGGTTTTTTCCCCTTTTTCAGCCTGTCCTTTATTGCACTTTCCAGCATTAGAGGACTCATATTCCAGGATTCCCTTTCACTGTCTACAAAGACCGGAGTTGCATTCTGATAAATTACCGGGTTGGCAGAGGCGGCAAAGGTAAAGGATGAACAAAGCACCTCGTCGCCATGCTTTATTCCCAGGGTTATTAGAGCAAGGTGAATTGCAGCCGTGCCGGAGTTGAGTGCAACTGAATGCCCTGCCCCGGTAAAACTGCAGAGGTCCTCTTCAAAGCCATCTACATTCTTGCCAAGCGGGGCAATCCAGTTGGATGAAAATGCATCATTTATAAATGAAATTTCCTCTCCGCCCATGTGAGGTGATGAAAGCCAAATTTTACTTTTCATTTATGCAGTGCTCCTTTTTCATTATCTTTTATTTGTAATTTGTTTTTTTATAAAAATTCTTGAGCTGAATCGGTTATGCCGTCTGTAAATTTGCCAGGGACAAATTCAGTTCAGAATTATATACCTTCGCGACTTTTGCAACTGAATGGCTCTTTCTGTCCTGAGGCTGAAACTCGGGAATCAATTCACATAAAATATTTATGATTTCGCCGCGTGATAAATACCCGTTATTTGTTTCGAAATAGTCCAGGCTTTCACCAAGAAAATTCGAAATGCAGTTGCTCGCATTACTGGCAATTAGTATTTTGTCGTGGATTGTCTTTTCATAGTGCTCACCTTCAATAAACAATTCTTCATAGAGCTTTTCCCCGGGACGAAGACCCGTTACTTTGATTTCTATATCTGTGCCTTCAGTTAATCCAGCAAGCCTTATTATGTCTTTTGCAAGATCAATTATCTTTACCGGCTGGCCCATATCAAGTACAAATACTTCTCCTCCTTTATTCAGAACCGAGGCCTGCAATACAAGTTGTACGGCCTCGGGTATCGTCATGAAATATCTAATAATATCAGGATGTGTAATTGTAACCGGCCCGCCGTTCTGCAGCTGCTTCTGGAATGTTCTTACTACACTTCCACGACTGCCCAGAACGTTGCCGAAACGCACTGCGGAGTAGGACCAGCCTGTTTTTCTTGCCGCCTGCAAAACTATCATTTCGGTTACGCGCTTGCTCGCTCCCATTATGTTTGTGGGGTTAACAGCCTTATCGGAAGAAATTGATATAAAGTGTTTAACGCTGTACTCAACAGCCAGGTCAACTATGTTTTTGGTGCCCAATATATTATTTGTTACAGCTTCCTGTGGGTTGCTTTCCATGAGCGGAACGTGCTTATGGGCTGCTGCATGGAAAATAACATCAGGATAAAATTCATCAAAAATGTTTCTTAGCCTATCCCTGGATCTGAGGTCTGCGATCCGTGCTGAAATTATTGTATCAAGTCTTTCGGACCCCGTAAATTCTTTTTTTCTGGAGAGCAGTTCCTGCTCAATTTCAAATATGGAGTTTTCACCATGACCAATAAGAATCATTTCTGCAGGATTGCAACTGAGCACCTGGCGGCAAAGCTCACTGCCAATGGATCCTCCTGCACCGGTAATTAAAACCTTCTTTCCCTTAAGGAGCCATTTTACTTTAGCATTATCTGTGCATACAGGTTCGCGGCGAAGAAGATCTTCAATCTGTATCTTTCTGATTTTGCTGACACTAACATTCCCGTTCAGAATTTCAAATATTCCGGGTACAGTTAGTGTTTCTACACCCGCCGCCTCACAGTCGGACATTATCTGCCTTATTTTTTTTCCTGAAGCCATGGGCATTGCAATAATTACCTTGCTGATATTCAGCTCCTTTATAACTGAAACTATATCATCTGTTGAACCCTTGATGGATATTCCCCTCAGCTTCATGTTGTGCTTTGATGAATCATCATCCACAAAAGCTACCGGGTTAAGTCCCAGGTGTGCATTGCGCTGCATTTCAAGTGCTATGCTGAATCCTGATTCTCCGGCTCCGGCAATCAGCACCCTCTGCATAGCGTGCTTTTTTGATATCACTTTTTGGTTGGCAAGGTCGATAAACCGGATGCTGAACCTGATGGAAACAATGGTAATCATGCTGAAGATTCCATCAAGCAAGGGAAGAGAGACCGGGAAAATTACCAATGGATGCACACGGGCACTTTTCAGGGCATAGAAGGCAGAAAATTCAGCTATTATTACTACTAAGGAAATAAATATTCCATAAGCTAATTCATCCATGCCTGCCATACGCCAGAGTCTGCCGTAAAACCTGCTTATTCCCAGTACTGCCAGTTTAATTGAGGCAAATAAAAGTGAATAAATTAAAAGCGGAGAACTGTACATCTCCCAATTTACTGCTCCATCCAGACGGATGAATAATGCCAAATAGGGATTGAATAAAAAGATGAATATGTCCATCAACAGGAAATGACCGATGCACAGTTTTTTAATCTGGTTTGATAATATTTCTAATGCCATAGTAATATCTTGAGTTATGACTGAAATGTTTAGTTATTTAATACTCAATAGCCCAGACTGCGTTTGCCCCTTGTATTGGCGAAAAATTGAGAGTCCAGAGGGGTCTTTCGACCCCAGGTGGACTCTCTTTGGGGGGGCGCGAGGTCCGTTACTTCATCATTATCATCTTTAATGTTCTGACATAGCCTCTCTCCGAAGTAATATCCCTGGATTCCATCCTGAGCAGGTAAATTCCGCTTGCAAGATGACTTGCATTCCAAATTTTCTTGTATGATCCGGCTGACTGGACTTCGTTGACCAGTTCGGCAACCTTCTCACCCAGAGTATTATATACGGTAAGATTCACACTGCTCATATATGGAAGCTCATAACTGATCGTAGTAGCAGGATTAAACGGATTAGGATAATTCTGCACAAGATTATAATTGCCGGGAAGTATTTCAACGTCGCATTCATCTGAGTAGGCATATCCGCCATTCTTACTGACAAATTTAATTCTGTAGGAAAATTTCCCGTCCGTTGGAACCTTGTCCTTGAATTCAAAATCCATCAGTCCTTCAGAGGAAACCATGGCGATGTTACTCCAATTGCCTTGCCCGCCCGAAGTTCTCTCAAGCTCAAAGTTACCTGCCATATTTGAATGGAACGTCCAGTTAAGTCTGACGTCTTTTTCAGAAGCGGAGGTGGAAAACTTTTCAAAAACCGGGCTTGCGCTTATCTTAAAGGTCCTGGCAGAGCCGTCCTGTCCCCAGTAGTTTAATCCGTTTGCGCCATTTTGGAAGTGCTTCAGAATCTCGGAAGCTGTAAGCTCGGCATTATGGAATGCCAGTTCGTCCAGTGTACCTTTTAAGAGACTTCCTCCAAGGAAGCTTCCGATCTCAAGCTTTGAGGTTGGGGATGAGAAGTCCACACTGAAGCTCTTGTTAA
>JBLNAZ010000187.1:0-34489 GCA_050259615.1 Syntrophomonadaceae bacterium
ACAGCGGCCTCGCCGCCTGTCTGGGTCTTCTCCCTTCCTACGGCCTCGTTTCCTGTCTTCGTTTCCGTTTTTGCACTGCCGGTGATATTTTGCTGGTCGGGACTGGTGCTTTTGTTATCAAACGTGACGGTTACGCCATTTGCAAGCTTCATGTCTTTAATTTCGCTTTTATTGAACTCATGCAATAGGTTTGTAATGGATTCTCTGAACTGAACAGTGGCGGAGGTAACTTTTATTACCTTCCCTGAAAAGACCTTACTGTCCTTTAGTTCCACTCTGTCCAATGAATCCAGCTGTGCAAAGCAGGTAACTGAAAGTACAAGGAAAACGAAAAATAAGCTTTTCATTATTGTCTCCTTTCTTAAGTAGGTTCTGCCCGAGGAATTTTATTCTCTGTGAAGCAGTACATAAAATAAAGTGAACAATATTGTCTTTTAATTCAACTCCATTTTTGTGGGAGGAATAATGAAAAGATAAAAGAAAAGCATTATTTTGAGGAGGTTTACATGTGCCGGAGAAGGTGCGCCTCCTCCGGCATGAATGAATTTTATTTTACCAGCACTACCTGTGACCTGTCTGACTTTACAACGGCTGCGATAAATTTCCTGTATTCGGAGTAGTTCTTAGCTTCGATCAGGTAGTCGCTTATTTCAAGTGCGCGGATATAGACAAGTGTAAGGGGATCTGTCTTAATCGTCCTGGAGCTGAAATTTCCAAATGCCGTTTTAAGATTCACCTCTTCAGGCAGGGCTTCAACCTGAAACCCGTTTGGAATTTTATAATACACGGTATCTATATCCAGGTATGGAAAATGAAACCTGACGGGCGAAAGCCTTACTTTTACGTCTTTTGGCACAGTGGTGCGCCTTTCCATAATATTAGGCTGGAAGAAAATCCTGTTTCCTGAGGCCGAGGCATAATTAGGAAGTGAAAGCTTCAGTTCCATTCTGACTTCGGGACTGTTATCTTCAACGCCGTTTACTTTAATCTGCTCAAGTCTGGCCATGGGTGTCTCAAGTGAATTCAGAATCCACTTTTCCCTTTCTTCAGGGGTATTTTCTTTAACTGCCCGGCGCGGGTCATCCTGCTGATTGCCCGTCCATTTAATTTCCGCATTCACTTTAAGGCTGCCGAAGGAAGAAAGATCCACGTTAAGCCTTCTCTGCTGAAGGTTTTCTTTGGGGGTACTTCTTGGAGTCTGAATTACAACGCCGCCTGTTTCAGTGATCATTAACGCCTGGCGGTTTTCACTGTCACTGCCAAGATAACCCGGGGGGACTGTCTGACTGGTGCATTCAAGCCAGAGCGTGTCGCGGTTATCCGGAACGCAGACAATTACATGGTTGAACTGGTTGGATGGAAATTGGCTTATCATGGGATTGCGCGAGTGGTCGCTTCTTATGAGTACGGGATAAGCTTTTATTCCTGCCTCTTTTAACAGTGAAACCATATAGTTGCTGAGCGCTTTGCAGTCGCCGTAACCTTTTTCGTGCACATACTTTGTTTCAAAAGGCTGGAAGCCGCCGATGCCAAGCTGTACGCTTACATATCTTGTGCGCATCTGCATGTAATGATATAGCTTCCTTATCAGTTCCATCCTGCCGTTACTTGAAGAAACAAGAGCCTTAACGTCTCTTACTGCTTCCGGCGGAAGGTTATTCCGGTCCTTGTAGAGGTCGTAGATCCAAAGTCCGAAGTCTTTCCAGGTATCCATTTTCCCCGGGAATCCATCCAGTTCAAAATTGCCGGGAGCAATGCGGACGATGGCTGCAATATCTTCAATGTCGTCGCCTATGACGTCTTTAGAGAGCAGGGGCAGGTTTTCAGCCTGCCATGTATAAAGTTTTTTCCCGTCTTCTTCACTAATGCGGGGCTTTAACGAATCTGCATTTGCCCAGTACCTGAGCTTTTGATTTTCCGGCATCAGCACCTCAAACCGGCTTTTCTCCACCGGTTCAAGAGATTCCTGTGAAAGCCACACCGGCCAGCTCAGATATCCGTCGTAGGAAAGTTCATATGTAAACTCAACTGTATAAGGGAACCTGTCGTAGTACAGTTCGGCAGTTCTAACACGGTTATCCTCATAAAGTGAGTAATAGCTGAAGGCGCTCACGTCCTGTATGTCGGTGTCTTCAAGCTCCCTTACTTCCTCCCCCATAGCATCCAGAATTCTTCCCTCAAGACTTTCAATCTTTACGAACTTATCGTACCAGAGAACAAGCTGTCCGTAATCCTGTTTGTCTTTACTGAATATTGTAACTGCACGCCTGACCTTCTGGACTGCCCGTTTTTCATTTATTACTTCAAATCTCACTTCGTCTTTCCGTATAACTGCGCCGGCATCTTTTTTTAGAAAAGCAGGTATATTTTTAGAGTTATATTCATTTTCATCTGCCTTTATAAAAGATATGGATCCCGAAGCAATAAGCACGATAATGCAAAGAAAGAAACGAGCTGCACTTTTCATCTTAACTCTTTCCCTTCTTTGTTTTGGAATTCTTCTTTACTGTTTCTGCCGGCAGTTCCGCCTTTGAAGAGGTTTCTCCGCCTGCGGCCGGACTGACAACAGTTGTTGTAGCGGCGGGGGGAGCCGGAATGCGGGATAAGACTATCTGCTCAGACTCCACAGAAACGACTGCGGCATAAAAATTTCTCAGCTGGTCGTAAAATTTCGGCATAATCTGGGCCTCTTTAATTTCCATCGTACAGGTAACGGCCATTTTACTGCCTTCAACTTTTGTCTGCCGTGTAAAGGAAAGAGCCCTTGCTCCGCCGTATGTCGCAATGTCTTTCAGTTTTTCCTTTACTTCAAATCCTTCAGGAATATCTATGTTAATTGTGGTTGTGAATTTGCTTTTGTAAGCATAATCCACCGGGAATTTTCTTACGGCTGTCTTAAAGGGATTTTCCCAAAGTCGGTCGATGATCTGCGGGTTCAAATAGATCACGTCGCCATTTTTCTGAGCGTAGGACGCAGAGGAAAAGGATGCTTTTATGTTCAGCGGCATCTCGAGGCTGTCTTTGTTGCTTATGTTAACTGAATCTAAAACGATGCCCGATCTTTCAGTGTCGAACTCATCTTTAGCTATTTCAATTTCCTTCTTCTCATTCAGATTCTGGCGAAGTCTAAGGCTGCCGTATGCCGAAAGTGATTCTTCAAATTTTCCTTCTACAGAGCCGTCGGCTGAAAGTCTGAGTGAAACAGTTGAACTGCCCGTGCTTACCTTACTGGCAACAATAGGAATCCATCCCCAGTTTTTTTCTCTTATTACAAGGCCCCGTGTATTCAGCACCTTTACGGGCAGAACATCCATCGGGCGGTATGGGTCGGTGGCATCCAGCAGGTAATTTTGTGTTCCGATGGTTACTCTGGCCAGAACATAATTAAACTGTGAAATTATCGGATAAACATCCTGTATTATACCGTTTGAGCGGGTGCTCAAAATAACAGGATCGCCGCTGATTCCGGCACTTTTCAGAAGAGATAAAAGTAAAAATGTTATTTCGGCATTGCTTCCCTTTTTGGATTCCAGGAGGTCATTAACTTCCTGATCTGCAAAGAGGCGGTTTTTACCCGACCAGACAATTGAAGAGCGGACCCAGTTATAAATTGCCTTCATCTTATCTTCGGGTGATTGCACTCCCGAGGTAATCTTTTCTGCCAGATCCCTGACCTTTCTTGTATCGTCAATAACCCCATAGAAGCGATTGTTATCTACAAGTTCCTTTACTACTGTAGGCCAGTCGTTAAGGATTTTTTTCGAGCCGCCGCCCGGGAAGGAATAGCCTGCAAGCTGAATATTCAGCTGCGATACGTAATCATCAGTTGTTGTAATATAAGGCTCCTCTCGTATAGCCGGCGCATCCTTAACGGCCAGGCGCCATTGGCCGCAGTTAACCACCGGCTGACCGAAATAAGATAATGCGGTTCCGTTGAAGACCTGTGTAACATCCTCCCTGTCGTCAATGAAAAAGGACTCAAATCCCCTTGTAACACCGGCATATGCAATGGCTTTTGGATGACGTATGCGGTATTCGCTCCAGCGCACCGGTTCACTGTATTGAAATACCCAGTCACGCAAATAGTCGATGCTTGTTGCAATAATAGTATACCGGAATTCAACAACGCAGCCCGGCTGCAGCGAAGGCAGTGTGAAGCGGTAGCGTGTCCAGCCGCCGTTAACTTCTTCTTCAAAAATATCGTCACTGTTTAATTCATTCTTTACAATTCCTCCCTTTTCATCCAGGCGGTAGGTTACGCCTTCAATGTCGTGTATCGACTCGGTCCCTTTTTCAGTCCGTAATGTTACTGAATGGGTGCCCCAGTCGTATCCTTTTGCAGTAAGTATCTTAACCCTAAGATGTCTTTTGAAGATTATATTTAAGTCGTCATTGAATTGAGATTCCCCATAGTCACAGAGTATCAGGGCCGTGGCGTTGGTATCCTGGGGGAAAGATTTCATCTGAAGGTCTGCCATCGGAATCTCGCCCCACTTAATGGGCGGCTCCTGTGCAAATGAACTATTAAATGAAATACAGAGAATAAAAGAAAGGACGAAAAATAAGGAAAACAGTTTCATTCAACACTCCCGATTATTGTGGCCTTTAAAATCAGGATTTTGACGGCTTTTGTCAAATTGATTCATCCCTTGAAACAGCAGCCCATAATTTTTATTTCTGCCGTAAATCACATGGACAAAACGGATAAAAGATATTATTTTGTCTTTCTGTTGATTTTTAAAGTATTTTTTTTGACTATAACTATAAGTTCCGCTTTGGAAGTGGGCATGTTGTGCCCTTTTGTCATTACATTTAGCTTAAAAGAAGGTTGAAATGGACCCCAATACAAAATGCATGCAGGCAGAATCGTTTTCAGCAAAACTCTTCAGGCTCAGGCAGCCGCCCAATGTTATACTGCCCGAGAAAAACGAAGTGCAGAATTTTGCCGAAGAATTCCTGCAGATATTGTTCCCCCATTTCGGAAAGAAAATATTCTATTCACCCAAAGATATTGAGGTTGAACTGCTCCTGATTAAAAAGAAGCTGCTGCATATTCTAAGGCCCCTGCAGTCCTCTATCCTGGTGCAGGTGGATGACATAGCAGAGAGTTTCTGCATCAAGAGCTCGGAAATCCATGAAAAGCTTATGCTGGACGCTGAAGCTATACTGAAGGGGGATCCGGCCGCCGAAAGCATCGACGAGGTAATCATGTCGTACCCCGGATTTTTTGCAATTGCAATCTACAGGATAGCTCATGAATTTTATGCCATGCACGTGCCGTTTTTCCCGCGCATACTTACTGAGTACGCACACCAGATGACAGGAATTGATATCCATCCCGGCGCCGAGATCGGGCACTCGTTTTTTATTGACCATGGTACGGGAATAGTCATTGGCGAGACGAGCATGATTGGAGATAATGTAAAACTCTACCAGGGCGTGACCCTGGGCGCACTGAGCGTCAGCAAAAAGCTCGCAAAATCAAAAAGACATCCTACAATTGAAAGCGACTCGGTTATATATTCCGGTGCCACTATACTGGGAGGCGATACGGTTATCGGGCACCACAGCGTAATCGGCGGTAACGTATGGCTTACACAGAGCGTGCCGCCTTATTCAATAGTTTATCATAAAAGTGAAATAAAAGTAAGAAGCATAAAGCAGTCTGAAGAAGATCCAATTAATTATTCTATATAAATTAAGAAAGGAAGAGGGCGCAAAATGAGGGCAAATAATGTGCTGGAGACAATCGGCAATACCCCGGAGGTAAGAATAAATCACCTTTTCAGCAGCAGGGTTGAGGTATGGATGAAACTGGAAAAGGCTAATCCCGGCGGAAGCATTAAGGATAGAATAGCACTTTCAATGATTGAAGATGCCGAAAAAAGAGGCATACTCCATAAAGGCAGCGTTATTGTGGAACCAACATCCGGCAATACCGGAATTGGACTTGCAATGGTTGCCGCAGTAAAAGGCTATGAGATCATTCTGGTTATGCCGGAATCCATGTCTATGGAACGCAGGAAAATAATGGCGGCCTACGGTGCAAGGCTGGAACTTACGCCGAGAGAAAAAGGGATGAAAGGGGCAATTGAAAAAGCCAATGAGCTCGTGAAGGAAAATAAACATGCATGGATGCCTATGCAGTTCGACAATGAAGCCAATACAAAAATCCACCGCGATGCCACGGCACAGGAAATTGTAAAAGATTTTCCCGACGGCTTCGACTATTTAATAACAGGCGTTGGTACGGGCGGCCATATTACAGGAGTGGCCGAGGTGCTGAAAGAAAGATTCCCATCAACAAAAGTCTTTGCCGTTGAGCCCCAGCTCTCGGCAGTAATAGGCGGCGGAAAACCGGGGCCTCATCCCCTGCAGGGGCTTGGAGCAGGTTTTATTCCGAGCATTCTGAAAGTCGATATTCTCGACGGAACAATTGAGGTTACAAAAGAAGAAGCATATGAATATACGTTAAAGGCGGCAAGAGAAGAAGGGCTCTTTATCGGAATTTCCTCCGGGGCCGCGCTTGCAGCAGTAGCCAAAAAACTGCCCGAAATACCGGACGGGAAACGCGTTTTAACGTTCTGCTATGATACGGGAGAAAGATACCTGTCGGTTGAGGGCCTGTTCGACCATGCTGAGGCAAGGGCTGAAAAAGCCTGAAAACTGTACAGGGGAAACTTTGATTCTTTTAAGCCCGAAATTTATTTCGGGCTTTTTTCTTAGCCTTTTATTACTCCAACCGGCCTTAGCTTTGCCACTTTAAGAGTTATACCGGCATTGTGCATTACGTTTACCACGTCTGCAACATCCTTATAGGCCTCGGGCATCTCTTCGGCTATTGTCTTATGACCGTGTGCCTGAATGGAGATCCCTTTTTTGTTCAGCTCTGAAATGAGGTCGCGCCCCTTTGCGTGCTTAAGCGCCTGATGACGGCTCTGCATACGGCCTGCTCCGTGGCAGGAGCTCCCGAAGGTTTCTTCCATTGCTTTCTCAGTGCCCGACATTATGTACGAGTAGCGCCCCATGTCGCCCGGAATTATAACAGGCTGACCGGTATCCTTATATCTTAATGGAATATTCTGGCTTCCGGGTGCAAAAGCCCGCGTGGCTCCTTTGCGGTGAACACATACTTTTTTCTTTTGCCCGTTAATATTGTGCTCTTCTATTTTTGCAATATTATGGCACACGTCATAAATAAGATGGAAGCCAAGTTCTGACTCCGACATATTGAAGGTCTCCATAAGACTTTTCTTTGCCAGGTGCATAATTACCTGCCGGTTATTCCATGCGAAGTTGGCTGCGGCCTGCATGGCGCCAAGGTACTTCTCCCCTTCGGGGGATTTTACCGGGGCGCAGGCAAGCTGCCGGTCGGGAAGCTTAAAGCCGTACTTGCTTTCGGCCTTAAGAAGAACTTTCAGGTAATCGTCGCAGACCTGATATCCAAGTCCGCGCGAGCCGGTATGAATTAAGACAACCAGCTGCCCCTTAAAAAGCCCGAACACGCGTGCCGTTTCCTCATTGAAAATTTCTTCAACCACGTCCACTTCCATAAAGTGGTTGCCGGAGCCGAGTGTGCCCACCTGGTCCAGGCCCCTTTCAATTGCCCTTTCAAAAACACTTTCCGGGTCGGCACCTTTAAGCATGCCCGATTCTTCAGTAAAATCGGCGTCCTCGTCCCGTCCGAAACCGTTACGTATGGCCCAGTGCGAGCCCTGCTGCAGTATGCGCTTTAAATCCTGAGGGGATACTTTCTTTATTGCACCGCTGGCGCCTACGCCGGTTGGAACGTTCTTAAACATATTTTCTACAAGTTTAGGAATTCTTTTTTCCAGCGGCTTAAATTCAAGTGATGTGGCCAGAAGCCTTACGCCGCAGTTGATGTCGTAGCCTACTCCGCCGGGGGATACGACGCCTTCATTTAAGTCCGTTGCCGCCACGCCTCCGATCGGGAATCCGTATCCCCAGTGTATATCCGGCATGGCAAGGCTGTACTTCTGAATCCCCGGCAGGTGGGCAACGTTTATTACCTGGTTTATGGCCTCGTCGTTCTTAAGTCCAGATTCAATCATCTCCCGGGAAATATAGATTCTGCCCGGGACCCTCATCTCCTTATGGCGCGGGATCTCCCAGAGCTCATCCGTAATTTTACTTAGTTCAATGCCGTTTACAAGCATAAGCGTCACCTTACGGTTAAATATCAAAGACGATTCTGGTTACAAATTCATTGTCTTTCTTTACAATATTCATATTGTGGAAAGTTACGGCTTTAATTTCCTCTTTAAGAGAGTGACGTTCGATTGAGAACTCCTCCCCTTCAAGGCGCGCGATAAGGACCAGTTCATCATTATCTTTTTCTATTGTAAGGCCGCTTACGCGTGCCGGGATCCACCTGCGGACGAAGAGCAGATAGTTGAGCTCGCTTAAGAAACCTACCAGGAGCTCCTCTGCCGTATGCTCTCTTAAGGTTATATCTTTTACGTCATTAATATACGGCGCGAATTCCCAGCCGAGCACAGCTTCAAGCCAGGCCTGTGCGGAATTACTGAATAGGTTCTCAAGCCTCTCGCCCCTCACCTCAACTGCAATATCCGCCGTGTGTTCCAGAAAGCGGTATTTAGTATGATTATCCATAATGTTATAAATGCCTTAAATCAGAGAATATTTCAATTCATAAATACTGCCTGTTTCAAGATTTAAAAAAACAGCAGCTTTTTCGGCTGCTTGAAATTCCATATTTATATATGTATATTTATCCATATTCAGGACGTGTAAATGGCTAATACATAGTTTGAATGGGATGAACGGAAAAATATAATTAATCAAAAGAAACATGGTGTTTCTTTTGAAGATGCGCAATATGCTTTTTCGGATTATCATAGAATAATTGCAAGGGATCTGGAACACAGTAAAACCGAAGAAAGGTTTTACTGTTTTGGAAGAACGAAATTGGGAATTCTGACGGTCAGATTTACATACAGGGAAAATAAAATCAGAATAATTGGAGCGGGATACTGGAGAAAGGGGAAACAAATTTATGAAAAAGAAAATAAAATACACTGACGAGAAAATTGGGAGGATTGAAATAGTAAAGGATTTTCTTCCTTCGCCGGATGAACTTGTCTATAATGAGGATAATGTTAAGATTACTCTGAATCTGAGCAAGTCAAGCGTGGATTTTTTTAAGAAGATAGCCCGTGAGCACGGAAGCCAGTATCAGAAGATCATCAGAAATCTTCTTGACAGCTATTCCAGCCATTATACAAACCGGAACCGCTGAAAAATTTCTAAGGAGCGGATGTTAAAACCGCTCCTTAAACTAAAACTCTCTTCCGGTATGCCTCTTAAAAATAATACAGATATTTGATCTTGAAGACCGAGGCGCGGTCAGTTACCTTCATATTGTAAACCGGAAGCTCATGCCCCGTTTCATCCAGTAATGGCAGTCTGTTTTGTGATTCGTTATAAGCAAAGTATATCCAGCTCTTGGGCAGAAAGTTATAAGAGAATAAAAATCCTGCTATCAGGCTCTCCAGGCGGTCCGAGGACTTCAGGTATACATTATCCACATAAAGCCTGAGCGTAAGATTGTTTACAGGAATGACGGAAACATAGGGACGGCTGTTATATGTTATATCCTCCAGATCACCCGAGGGCTTGTTTTCAACCCACATATTATAGTCGTACCCCAGGTTGAGGTTTTTTGTGGCTTTCCATTCAAGTGAATTGCTCAGGTACATGTATGAAGCCAGGTAATTGCGGCTGAAGTTATAAGTCTTTGCAATGCCTGCCTGAAGGTTGGCTGACCAGTCCGGTGAAATATTGTACCAGGAGCTGAAGTTGAGTTCCTTTGAATTATAATCAATTCCCTGGTCTCTTGTCTTTCCGTACGAACCGGTCACTTCAAATCCCCAGTTGCTGCGAAATTGCACGTTCCAGCCGATGATTGCAGTTCTGTCTGTATATTTGTCAACTTTTTCATAATCGAGCGATCCGCCGAAGAAAATCATGGTCGATTTGGCGAAGCCCTGGTCGAAGAAAAATACCGGTCCTCCCAGTGTTGTAAGCTGTCCGGTGCCTTTCCATGGTACATAACCCACGTCGTTGATGTCGAAATTTTCGCCTATGAATCTTCCGCGTGTAAAGAGGATCCAGGTATCCTTACGCAAGAGGAAGCCTGAAGACATGGCATAGTCCCCCGAGCCATTCTTAAATGACCTTGCGAACTGGTATGAAAGCTGCCAGTCGGACTGTCTGAATGCGCCGTCAATGTCTATCACGCCGGAATTTCCGCTCCTTGTATTTTTATTTACAAAGAGCATTCCCAAAGTTGAGTTGTCCAGTATCTGTTTTTTTACGCGGGCAGCGCCGAAGTATCCCGCCTCTTCCTTATGGACTGTGTTATCCATAGTATATTCCTTGCCTCCAGAAGCTGCAAGGAAGCCGCCATATTCCCAGTCGCCTACTCTTCCGAATGCTTTTGTACCGGCCAAAAGAGGAACTTCGCTTCCATTGGGGAGTTTTTTGCCTATTCTCCTGGAATAGAAGAGCTCGAGCGGCTGATAGAACCCCGTGCCGCTCTCTTTACCCGAGGCCATAAAAATCTCGTTTCCCTGCGTAAAGAAGGGCCTTTTCTCGTCAAAATGCGATTCGTACCTTGAAATGTTAAAAGAATAAGGATCAGCCTCTATCTGAGCAAAATCGGGGTTAGCCGTAAGCTGAAAAGTCAGGCTGGGTGATGGATTATAGAAAACATCCAGTCCTGCATCCGGTTTGACTTTATATTTGCCGTTTTCCAGCATAGTCATATTTGTAAGTCCCACCGGATAAATCTCAAAGTTCATTCCGTTGGTCTCGGGATGCACCTGCTCAAAGAGAAGGCTTCCGAACTTGGAGATTCTGAGTCCCTCGCTTCTTTCATAGCGGTTCCAGTAAAGGTCCTCTTTTGAATGCGGTATCCACCTGTCGAAATCAACGCCCCATTCATTTATTCCCTTTGTATAAGAGATGGATTTGTAGGGAATTTTCATTTCCACCACGTAACCCCAGTCGTATACTTTGGAATCCGAGAACCAGACTCCGTCCCAGTTATAATCCCTGTTCCTTCCGTCGTCAATCATGCGGCAGTCGCTTTTTACGCCGGCGGCCGTAACGCAGAATCTGTAAGCCGTGCGCCTGTCGTTATATGTGTCCAGCATGATGGAAACCAGGTCTCCTTCATATTGGTCCAGTGTACCGGAATTAACCTGTATCTTTCCCGTATTGTCGTAAGCTACAATCAGGCAGTAGATAGCGTCTTCAGTGGAAAGCACTTTGGCTATGGTTCTCTGCGAGGGTACGGTCCCGAAGAAAGGTTCCTTCTGGAAATTTATTGCAGCAGAATCGGCTGTATTCCAGACGGGGTCTATAATGCCGTCTACGTTTACCTGTATGTCGGTTTTTTTAAGCACAATCCTGTTCTGTCTCAAACCCCCGGCAAAAGCTGTTTCAAGGAAAAGTAAGGTCAGCAGTAGAAAAGTTCTCATATGAATCCATTTGTTTGATTATTAAAACTGTGTTTCCGGCTCTCGATTATTTAGACGCGGCATTACGGGTTTTGGTTACATAATGAAGCAATGCTTTTTAAGTAAATTTTCCGGTATAATTTACCTGTAAAAATTACCATTTCTCATTTCAGACCAGCCATTTTCGGGCGAATAGCACGTAAATTTAGGGAAAATAAACATGGCATTTTTTTTGTTTATTAAATAATTCAAAAAAAGATCAGAAGAGGTTAACTCAATGGCCCGTGTTTCCGATAATTACGTATTTGGGGCAGAAAAATAATAAAGAAGTCAGAAATTTTATGAGGCGCATGATTATATGAATTCGGGTCAGCTGTTTTTGACGATTGGAGGAATGTTTTTGCTTTCGATGCTGGTACTCAGGATGAACACCACCTTTATGAGCACCGGAGATGTGATGTATAATACAAAGTACGGAGTGCTTGCAGTTTCACTGGGTACTTCAATGATTGAGGAAGCTAATTCAAAATCATTTGACTGTAATACCGACACAAATTCAGTTTCCGCCCTGACGCAAATTACCGAGCCTGTAAGTCTGGGTCCTGAGGCGGGGGAAACTTCTGAAACATTCGACGATTTTGATGATTACAATAATTATTTGAGAGTAGACTCCACGATGCCCAGCGCAGTTTTTACCATACGGTGCAAAGTGGGTTATGTAGATCCGGCAAATCCGGATGTGTTTGTAAATCAAAAGACGTGGCATAAGAGAATCCAGGTTACTGTAACGAGCCCGTCCATGCAGGATACAGTCAGGCTCTCTTCCATATTCAGTTATTGGTTTTTCAGGTGAGCTATGGGCTTTAGTACATTAATAGACATATTCGGCTCGACGATCATTGGCGGACTTCTGTTTCTGACGCTCCTGAGGCTGAATGATGCGGCAACACAAAACACTTATACGTTCAGCGGAGAACTCGACGTCCAGCAGAATCTGGTTGCAACTGTTCAGCTTCTGGAATATGACTTCAGAAAGATCGGCTACTGCCAGGACTATACAAAAATCCCGGTTCCTTCCAAAGCCATAATTGCAGCTGATTCGACGAGTATAAAATTTTTAAGCGATGTTGCCCCCGAAGACGGGAATGTGGATACGGTTAAGTATTATCTGGGTCCTGAAAGCGAGCTTTCAATGACTCCGAACCCCCACGACAGGATGCTCTACCGCGTAATTAACCACAACACTCCGCGCGGAGCAAATCTGGGAGTAGTAGAGTTCAGGCTGACATATTTTAACTCTCTGGGCGATAAGATCCCGTTTCCGATCAATGTCCCGGGGGAGATCTATACAATGCAGATTGACATAAAATGTGAGAATACGTCGGCTTATGACCAGCAGTATTCAAATGCCTTCTGGCGCCAGATCCGTCTGGCAGCACGCAATATACGGAACAGGTAAAAGGAGGTCTAGTATGGGTGGTAAAGCAAGCATTTATATGGTTTTGGGCTTCAGCCTCATTTTTTTGGTCGCAAGCATGAACTATGGACGCCTGACGGGCCAGGCCGTGGATAATAACGTGGAATATTATAAGAATACAATGGCCCATAATATTGCCGTTAGCGGAGCCAATATGGCTTCTAACCAGATTTTTATAGATAAAGACTGGAGTGCCGGTTACAGCAACCTTCCCTTTGGCGGAGGTTACATTAATGTAAAAGTGGAAGATGCCGGACAGAAGAAGAAAAGAATTACCTCTACGGGCTCATATCAGGGATTGCCCAAAAAAGTGGTGATACTTCTGCAGCCCAGCGGCTACTCGAAATATGCATACTATACAAATATATTCCCTGGTAATAAGTATCTCGGTACGGGCGATACAATTACCGGGCCTTTTCATACAAACGGAAAATTGAATGTCCAGGGAAGCCCGGTCTTCCAGGGCAAAGCCTCGGCTAAGAACGGCCTTAAACTCTCGGGCAATGCAACCCCCAAGTTCTACGGCGGATTCGAAAGCGGAGTAGATGTTCCCCTCAACTGGTCGACCTCCGACATTAAAGCAGCTGCTCAGGCAGGCGGCTTTGTTTTTAATGCCGGAGGCGCCGGTAAAGTCGACGTCAGACTCACCTTTAACGGCAACGCCACAATTACTTACAGCAAAAGATTTGACTCGGGAAGCTGGAGCCACGATTCAACAGTCGCCTTAAGCGCCTTTGCACCTAACGGCATTATTTATGTTGAAAAAGGAAATATTTACATGAAAGGCATTATAAACGGCAGGTATTCTGTTATTGCCGACCAGTCATCAGGTAATGGAACGGGTAATGTTTATATCGAAGATGATATACGTTATAAAAGCAATCCCCTTACCCACCCCGGCAGTACTGATATGCTGGGAATAATTGCTTCAAATAACGTCCTTATAAGCGATAACTCTGCAAACCAGTTAAATGTTAACATAGATGCCTCAATATTTTCCTATAAAGGCGGTTTAGGACTGGTTAATGAGAATATGGCTTACAGCGGTACGCTGAAAATCTTCGGAGGCGTAGTAGAGTATCAGGGCAGGACGACTTCCAAGGTAAGCGGAAGCACTATTACAAACGGATACCGCGAAAGAATTGTATTTGATGAAAGACTTATGCTTAACAATCCTCCATATTTCCCGGCAACGGATAAGTATGAAGTTGTTTCATGGCTTGAATAATCCCCCCAACAGCAGAGGGTAAGCTAAAAGTAGCTTGCTCTCTGTTTCTTACTTTCTGTTCCTGATTATGTCCTTCAGCGCCTCTCCTGCTTCGGGAAACTTAAACTCAAAACCCATTTCCATCAGCCTCTTGGGCATTACTAATGGTGCGTTTGCTATTGTATATGCGCCTTCTCCAACTGCCAGGCGCAGCGCAAATTCGGGCACTTTCAGCCATGAAGGCCTGTGCATGGCTTTTCCAATCAGGCCGGCAAACTCTTTCATGCCGAGGGGATTGGGCGAAGTTGCGTTATAGGCCCCGTTCATCGAACGGTCGTCAATTGCCCTCAGAAAAATATTTACCACGTCGTCAATATGAATCCATGAAAACCCCTGACTGCCTTTACCCAAAGGACCGCCTGCAAAAAACCTGAAAGGAAGCATCATCCTCGGCAGTGCCCCGCCGCGCCCGTCAAGCACAATTCCAAGACGCAGGCTCACTCGCCTTATGCCGTATTCTTCTGCTCTTTGAGCCTCCCCTTCCCAGAGCTTGCAGACTTCGGCAAGAAAATCCATTCCGGGATGATCTCCTTCTTTAAGAGCTTTCTGCCTCGAGATGCCGTAATATCCGATTGCTGAGGCTGAGACCAGGACTTCGGGCTTCGGGGAGCTCTTTGCAATTTCATTTACAAGAACACGCGTACCGTCCTGCCTGCTTTTCAGTATCTCACTTTTGTAACTTTCATTCCACCTTTTATCCATAACAGGAGTGGCTGCAAGGTGCACAACAGCGTCAAGGCCGCTGGCGTAGCTGATGCCTTCAGACCCCTTTTCAGAATCCCACCTGATATAAGCTCTGGCTCCGGGCAATGTTTCCTTTGCATGTGAAGGAGAACGGGACAATATCGTAACTTCGTCTCCCCTTTCCATGAGAGCTTTGAAAACGCGACGGCCGATAAGACCCGTGGCTCCGGTAATTGCGACTTTCTTTGCCATAAGATTTTAAAAGTCCTTACAAAAAAAATATTATGAAACAGGACCGGAATTTAGAGAAGGAACTTCCGTTTCTTTAAGATATAATAAAAAAAATAAAGATGATATAAAGTGATTTATGCTGCTAAGTGACTTATGTTGCTTAATGGGGGCGGGGGATTATCCGGGACGGGGTAAAGGTTTCCGGAAGGTCATAATTTATGACCAATCCGGGCTACAAGCTGTTTTGCTCTTCCGGAACAAAATAATTCCCTCACGGCTTGTAAATTCCGGCGTAAAAGATTTTTTTCTGCAGAGTTTTAAAAAAGAAAAGCACTCGTGTTTTAGAGTGCTTTACAATGCGAACAATTAAAAACCTTTACTTTTGGGGTTTTGCTTCGTTGACAATGATACTACGACCGTTCAACTGGCTACCATTAAGCGCTTTAATTGCAGCATTTGCATCAGATTCGTTCTCCATTTCAACAAAGCCGAATCCTCTAGATTTACCGGTCTGGCGATCGGTAATTACTTTTGCTGACACGACAGATCCGTATGACTCAAAAGTTGTCTTTAAGGTTGCGTCGGTAACAGCCCAGGGGAGACTTCCCACAAAAAGTTTAGTACTCACGAAAATACCTCTAAAAAAAAATTAATGAAACTAGTTTTGTGCTTTGGCACCCTTAAATATAATTGGAATTTTTTTAAAAGCAAATCAATTTATGGAAAAAATACTCCGATGACTTATTTATTGCGCCATGCTGTGCCCGGTCTCACATTTGGGCCACTTACTGCAAAACAGCATTGATGGCGCTCGCCAGATTGTCCACCGGAACTACTTTTATAGCCGGGCGGGAGCCTATGGACTTCATGTTATTCCGGGGAATAATAATATTACTGAAGCCGAGCTTTTCAGCCTCCTGTATCCTTTTATCTATGTGGCTGATGCTTCTGATTTCTCCCCCTAAGCCCACTTCACCAATCATTACGTAATTACTGTCGACGTTGCGGTCTAAAAGACTTGAAGCTATGCTGCAGCAGACGGCAAGATCCACGGCGGGCTCGTCAATTTTTACGCCGCCTGCCATGTTAAGAAATACGTTTGCCGCAGAGAGCCTTAAGCCGGCCCTTTTTTCCAGAACCGCAAGCAGAATGGAAAGCCTTCTGAAATCAAAACCTGTTGCAACCCTCTGAGGGTTGCCGTAGTTTGAAGGCGTTACGAGCGCCTGTACTTCAAGCAGTATCGGGCGTGTGCCTTCCATGCTCGAGGTTACTGCGGAACCTGTCGTCCTCTGGTCGCGCTCGCTGAGGAAAATCTCGCTTGGATTTTTAACCTCGGTAAGACCCGTGTCGTGCATCTCAAAGATTCCGATTTCATTCGTGCTGCCGAAGCGGTTTTTCTGCGCCCTCAGGATTCTGTAGCTGTGGTGGCGCTCGCCTTCGAACTGCAGAACCGTATCGACAACGTGTTCAAGAATTTTGGGACCCGCAATCATACCCTCTTTTGTAACGTGACCTATAAGAATTACAACCTGCTGTGTGGTTTTGGCGATCTTCATCAGCTGCGATGTGCATTCCCTGATCTGCGTAACCGTGCCGGGTGCATTATCCAGATCGGATTTGTGCATGGTCTGAATTGAATCAATAATTATAACCCCGGGCTGTATGTCTTCCATGGCGCAGACAATATTGTCCATTTCCGTTTCAGCAAGCACATAGAAATTATCAGATTCCACTCCTAGCCTCGAGGCCCTGAGCTTGATCTGTCTGTTGGATTCCTCGCCCGTTACATAGAGCACCTTATCCTGAATTTTGGAAGCCGCCTGCATAACAAGCGTCGACTTTCCGATTCCAGGGTCCCCGCCTATAAGCACTATGGAGCCTGGCATGAGCCCCCCTCCCAAAACCCTGTCGAATTCCGTAATGTCTGTTTTTACCCTGTCCGACTCAACAGAGTTGATTTCCTTCAGCTTTGAAACGCTGAAACCGGAACGCCTTACAGAGGATTTCAGCTTTTCTTTTTCCGATTCAACTATTTCTTCGGTAAATGTATTCCACGACTCGCACTCAGGGCAGCGCCCCAGCCATTTGATAGATTCGTAGCCGCAGTTTGAGCAGATGAATTTTGTCTTTACTTTCGCCATAAATTTCTTCTTTGTCTTTATTAAATTTTATCTTTTTAAGAGGCGTCTGTGCACGAAAGTTAAACGCTCCGGAGCGCAAATAAATTCCTTAAAAACCCGTTCTCTTAATGAAATTTATTATGATCTGATCATCTGAATTAAGCAGCTCTTCGGGCGTTCCGTGGAAATAAATTTTCCCTTCGTGTATAAGTGCCACCTTATCGGCAACATTCTTTACGCTTACCATGTCGTGTGTAACTACAATTGAAGTAACATTGAGTTTGCCTGAGAGTTCCTTGATGAGATAATCAATTGAATCAGACATTATCGGGTCAAGCCCCGTGGTAGGCTCATCATAAAGTATATAGCCCGGATTTGTAACAAGAGCACGGGCAAGCCCCACCCTTTTTTTCATGCCTCCTGAAAGTTCGGCGGGTTTAAGGTGCTGGATGTTCGGCAGTCCAACCAGTTCAAGTTTGGATTCAGCAAGCTTCCTTATTTCCGAAGCCGAAAGGGAGTGATCATTCTCCACAATGGGCAGGGAAACATTTTCACCGACAGTCATTGAATCAAAAAGAGCAGCTCCCTGGAAAAGAAATCCGAATTTACGCCTTATATTATATAATTCCCTGCCGCTCAGTTCGCCTATTTTCTGCCCCTCAACCTTAACAAAGCCGGAATCCGGTGAAAGAAGCCCTACGATATGCTTCAAAAGCACGCTTTTGCCGCCTCCGCTGCGCCCTATAATGGCTATCGATTCTCCCGGCATTATATCCAGGTTTATGCCGAGCAAAACCTCATTGCCGCCGAAATTTTTATACAGGTCCCTGATTTCAATCATAAAGGTTGTTCGTCTAAAAAATGTAAACTTGTTCCTTTAATATAGCTGAATTCGCGGAAATATAATCCTGTTCTTTAAAAAAAAGAAACCCGGATGTTTTTCATCCGGGTTTCCTGAAGTAACAGAGTGCAGCAAAAAATTAAAAAGTGAAGGTCATGCCGATTTTCCATGTGTCGTATGTAAGAGGTTCGGCTGAGTTAAACGGCCAGTTCATTTTTTCTCTTCTTAACTGATATATAGCGTATGAAACGCCATTCTTAAGAAGGAAATTGATAATCGGGCCGGCTGCAGGAGATGAATCCATTACTTCACCTGCAAACATGTCGGCTGCTCCCAGGGCTGCCGCTTCAACAATAAGGCTTCCAAGCTGCTTCCAGACCAGATAGCGCGGGAAAATAACAGATTTTTCATATCCGGCGTTAAGCGTAAAAAGAGGCACCACCTGAAGCTTAATTCCCCCTTCGCTCATAGAGCCGAAGCGGAAAGCGTTGTTAAAAAGATCGAGCCTCGTCTGGTCTTCGGCTGTTATACCCGGAATGCCGCCTTCAGGCAGATTCCATTCAACTCTTGACCATACAAATGAATTTGAAGTGTAAGGAACAATGGCAGATTTTCCTATCTTGTAGCCGTAACCGTCCTGCGTGCCAAAACCGAAGCGCCAGAGGTTGGAGCTTATATCGGAAGAAGTGCCCGTTTTGGATATTAGATCGGTTGAATTATTGCTGACAAAAAAGAAGCGGTTCCTGTACCTGACAATATAGTCTTCGTAATCTTCCAGGTTGCTGTAGCTAAGCCTGAGTTCAGCAGAACCTACATTTGCAAATCCCCTTTTTTCTGAGAGTTTGCCGAAAGATTTAATTCCAACGTTGGAATTGCCATAAGTCAGTTCAATTGTGGGCTTGCCGCCGAAGGTATGAAACTGCATAAATCCGTAATCGCGCCCATGGCCGGAAGTGCATTCCGTATTATCCTCGTCTCCCCAGTCTTCCCAGACATCAGTCGAGTCTTTCTCCTGAGCTGCAAGCGGCAGAATAAAAGCCAGAAGAAATAAAGAAATTAAAAAAGTACGTTTCAGCATATCCTCTCTCTCCAGTTTATTATACTTTAAATTGAAAACTTTAGATTGAAATCAAACTTAATGCCAGAGTGCATTAAGTCCCCAAATTTCACCCAATTATAACTTTAGACGCCGGCAACGAAAAAAAGTTACACGTCATTGTTATATAAATTCTTTATGGAATACAGGGGAATAAACAGGTTGTGTACATTAATCAGGACACTTGGGGCTGGAAACCGGCAGCAATCATTTAAAAAAGGAAAAGACAGTCTGAACTTAAAAAAGGCTGCAGTTCATCCTGTCCTTAAAATTTCTCTGTTGAAAATTCCGGGGAAATGGAAAAATTAATTTAAGCGGATACCCGATTTTTCTTCAAGCGTCTTTACGAGAGTGTCCATCAGAACGTCATTCTGAACGGGTTTTGTCAGAAATACATCCACGCCGGCACTATAGGCATTATCTTTATCTTTCTGGAATGCGTGAGCCGATAAACCTACAACAGGAAGCGCAGAGTATTCAGGCATCTGTCTTATTTCTCTTGTAAGCTGCAGCCCGTCTTTTTTGCCGCGCAGGGAAATGTCCATAAGAATAATGTCGAACTTGTCGTTGTTTAATTTTTCATAAAAGGTTTCTTCGGAATCGCAAATTTCGACGTCAAATTTTCTTTTTAAAAATATCTGGAGAAACTTCTGATTCTCAAAGTCATCTTCAACTACCAAAAGTCTGGGTTTTGAATTTTCATTCATTCTTAAATAATTCCTGACATATATATTAAAATCGATTCTAGTCCCACTTAATACGGGAAACACGAAGCCGTAAGCAGGGCGTCCCATATTATTATCGAAACAAACAAAATTAATTAAACAGTAAAACCGAAAGTTAAATGCAAATTTAACTTTATTATAAAAACTTAGCAACACATATTTATTTTATTACACTTTGCGGTTAAAATCTGAAAAGGGGGATAGTTTTAATTGAAAAATAACCTTTTTTAGGATAATTTAAGGTTAAACAATAAAATCTGCCTGGTATGTCAAAAACAAATGTAATTAGAATCCTGGAAGCCCACAATATAAGGCATTCCGCAATTTCCTACGAATATAACGAGGATGAGCTGGATGCCGTTTCCGTAGCAGATAAGATTGGGGCTGAACATGAATCGGTTTTTAAGACGCTGGTTGCGCGCGGGGACAAGACTGGAATTACTGTTTTCTGCATTCCTGCCAATGCGGAGCTAAACCTTAAGAAAGCTGCCGGTGTAAGCGGAAATAAAAGCATTGAAATGATAAAGGTAAAGGAACTCCTCCCCCTTACAGGATACATCAGGGGCGGATGCTCGCCAATTGGAATGAAGAAAAGCTATCCTACATATATAGATGAAACCGCAGAGATTTTTGAGGAAATCTATGTCAGCGCCGGCGTAAGGGGAACGCAGGTCAAAATTGACCCGAATGAACTTAAAAAGATTACCGGGGCTTCATTTGAAGACATTACATAAAAAATCCCGGATACTAAACTACAGTGCAGTATCCGGGAATAATTAAGACGGAAAATTTATTTTATCAAATGCCTTCTCCGGCGTAATCCTTTCTTATTCCTCCACCTTAAAAATTTCCCGGTAGCCAGACTCTGCCAGCGGAAGAAATTTTTCATACCACCTCCTGTATTTTTCATCAGAGAACATGGCAGGAAGTGATTCTTCAAATTCAGAGAGATTTTTGTATGAGGTTTCTATAATAAACGTGTAATATGTGCCGGTAATATCTGTCAGAATTCTGTCGGGCAGGTGTCCTAAACTCTTCAGGTTTTCCCTGCCCTCTTTCCACAGAGCAATAGCCTCTTTGGCTTTGCCGAACTTTAATTGGAAAACGTTACGTACAACAATCATAATTTTAACCTTTCCAGAAAAATTTATAAAAAACGTGTTTGCCAATTACCGGTGCCCTGCACAACCAATTCTTACTGGCTGAGAGCGGCACGGGCAATAGTTTAATGATATAAACAGATATAACGTCATATATAAAAAAGCGGGGCGGATATAAGCATACGAATAAAATAATCTATGGGAGAGAGCTTCAAGAAGCAAATGGAAAAATTTTTCTCTTCTTCGGGACTGAGTGCAATAGCTGCTAAGAGGAGAAAGATGCCGGGGCATCAGTCTCCTGAGATATCAGGCTCACCCAAGATCAGCAGAAATCATACTTAGCGGGGGGAGCGGCTTTTTCTTTCGCGCCACTCGTCTTTCATAAAGATGTTGATTACTAGTGCGAAGCCGAATGCAGCGGCAGCCAAAAACATTATTATGGCTATTCCCGGATAGCCCATAATTGTAAACGTACTGTTTACTCTCATCATAAGGGCTGCGCCAATTATAAGAGCCCCGAGAACAATTCCCATAGCAATTCTGTTGGCAATCTTCTGAAGGTTTTCCGTAAGGCGGACGTCGTCAATTGCATCTATCTTCAGCTGGAAGCGGTTGTTGGCCAGTGCATCCATAACCGAATTAAGCCTCGATGGAAATTTCTGCACAAGTTCGTTTACCTCAAGAAGCGAGCTGAATAAGTTTCCCGGAGAAGCCTTCCGGAAGAAGTGGCGTCGCAGGATTGATTCTGCATGCTCGCGGATGACCTCATTGGGGTTAAATTCCGGGTCAAGCGTGCGCCCTATCTGATCCAGATTCAGGAGGGTTTTTCCCAGCATTGTCAGTTCCGAAGGCGTCCTGATGCCGTTATTTGCGGCTATACGGGTCAGCTCAACTACAACGCGCCCCACCTTAATCTGTTCCAGGGTTGCGTCGTGGCTTCTGGCAACAAATTCGGTTACTTCCTGAGTGAATTTTTCCTCATCAAAGTCGTGAAGCGGCGTTCCTAAACTTTTGCTGATCTCTGCGGCATCTTTTCCCCTTCCGTCGCTTACATAAAGAAGAAGCTTAAGAAGACTTTCCCTCATCTCGGGATCAACACGTGCCACCATGCCGAGATCGATAAGGGCGATTTTATGGTCATCCGTAATAAATACGTTCCCCGGATGAGGATCGGCATGGAAAAATCCGTCTATCAGCACCTGGTCGAGGTATGCTTCAAAAAGTTCACGCGCAAGTTTTTTTCCGTCGAGCTCCAGGTTAGCCAGGGGGCTTAAAGATGTAACTTTAGTACCCTTAACGTAATCCATTGTGAGGACCTTTGAAGAGGAATAATCATCAACGGGCTGAGGCACAATTATGTCGGGATAACGTTCCAGGTTTTGTCCCAGCTTAATGAGGTTCTGCGACTCCTGCCTGTAGTCGAGCTCCTGGAGGAGTGCCTTCTTAAATTCCCCGAGTATATTCTGGAAAGAATACCGCCTGCCGGTATCGGTATGGCGGTCCAGAGTTTCTGCAATGTCGTTTAGTGCTCCCAGGTCATTTAATATGGTTTCCCTTATTCCGGGTCTTTGGACCTTTACGGCCACGCTTCGCCCGTCGCGCAGTTTTGCCTTATGCACCTGCCCTAAGGAAGCCGCAGCAATAGGCTCGGGATTGAATTCCGCAAACCCCTTTGAAATTCTGACGCCAAGCTCATCCTGAACAATCTGTTCCACCTCTTCAAACGGGAACGGTTTTACATTGTCCTGCAGGCGCGAAAGTGCATCCAGATAAGGCTGCGGAAGAAAGTCGGGCCGTGTGGAAAGAAGCTGTCCCAGCTTAATAAAAGTAGGTCCCAGTTCTTCAAGGTCATGAGCAAGTTGTTCGGGGTCGCCCTTTTTTATATCCCCCGAAATAATTTCATCTTCCAGCATAGTATCGTCACTGCCGGTTGTCTTTACAATGTCTTTGCTTCCGTATTTAATCAGCAGCACTGCTATATCTTTATATGTTTTCAGCTTTTCCGGTGAAAGGGAAATGGCCATAGTATGTCTCCTTGTGGTATATATAACAATTAACCCAGCACACCCCTCAAATTCAAGGCTGTTATATAGTATACTAACGCGTGTAAAAGGAAAATTCCCAATTTTATATGGATTGACTTAAACTGCCAAAAAGAATATTATATTTTAATCCAATACAGGACAGGCCAACCATTAAAGAACTATACTTTCTGAATAAAATTACGGGGAGTTAAAGCGCTCTGAGCTGTGATATAATTAAGTGTGAGTAGCGCCGAAGGCGGCAGGTAAAAGTTTTGAAAGGAAGTAATTATGCCAAAAGAGAAGATCAGACAGCTTGAAGAGCTGCATGTGACCCAATCCAGAAAGTTTCCCATAGGAGCAGAAGTACAAAAAGACGGAGGCGTGCATTTCAGGCTTTGGGCTCCAAAGCATAAAAGGGCGGAAGTCGTCCTGGAGGAAGAAGAGTCTTCAGGTAAAAAAGGCCGCCCTTATGAAATGACGCCGGAGAATAACGGGTACTTTTCAGTGCTGGCCGACAGGGCTAAAGAAGGAACGCTTTACCGCTTCAGACTGGAAAATGGCAAAAACACTTTTCCCGATCCTGCCAGCCGCTATCAGCCCGAAGGGCCCCACGGCCCCTCGCAGGTCGTTGATGCTGATAAATTCCAGTGGAGCGATTCTGCCTGGAAAGGTGTCGCGCCAAAAGGCCAGGTTATCTATGAGATGCACATTGGCACTTTTACGCGCGAAGGGACTTACCTGTCAGCCGTTAAGGAATTAAAACACTTAAAAGAACTGGGCATTACGGTCCTTGAAGTTATGCCGCTGGCCGACTTCACGGGAAATTTCGGATGGGGCTACGACGGCGTGGATCTGTTTGCCCCGATGCACGTTTACGGAAAACCGGATGACCTCAGGATATTTATAGACCAGGCTCATAAAGAAGGACTTGGCGTCATACTCGACGTAGTCTATAACCACCTGGGTCCCGACGGGAATTACCTGAAAGAGTTTACAACGGACTATTTTACAGATAAATACGAAAATGAATGGGGAGAGGCGATAAATTTTGACGGGGAGAATTCAGCCCCGGTAAGGGAATTCTTTCTTTCAAATGCCAGGTACTGGATTGAGGAGTTTCACTTCGACGGCCTCAGGCTGGATGCAACTCAGCAGATATTCGACAGCTCGAAACCTCATGTGCTTGCCGAAATTACAAAAACAGTAAGACAGGCAGGCAAAGGCCGCAAGACACTCATTGTTGCAGAAAACGAACCACAGATGGCAAAGCTCGTAAGACCTTTGGAAGAAAACGGCTTCGGAATGGACTGCCTCTGGAACGACGACCTGCACCATAGCGCAATGGTGGCTCTGACAGGCCATCACGAGGCTTATTATACAGATTATCTGGGCAAACCGCAGGAATTTATTTCAGCTTTCAAATGGGGTTACCTTTATCAGGGACAGTATTATAAGTGGCAGAAGAAACCCCGCGGCACACAGAGCCTTAAACTGAAGGCTGAGAATTTCTGTACTTTCATTCAGAACCACGACCAGGTTGCAAATTCAGGGCGTGGCCAAAGAATTCATGAACTGACTTCGCCCGGCAAATTTAAGGCCATGACGGCACTAATTCTTCTTGCCCCCGGAACCCCTATGCTCTTCCAGGGGCAGGAGTTTGCCTCCTCAAACCCTTTCTACTATTTCGCAGATCACAATGAGAAACTGGCAAAGCAAGTTGCTGAAGGACGCTCGGAGTTCCTGGCTCAGTTCCCGAGCCTGGCTACTCCTGAGATGCAGTCGTGCCTGCCTGATCCGGCAAATCCAGGAACTTTTGAACGCTCCAAAATCGACTTTTCCGAAAGAAAAAGCCATGCAGGCATTTATAAAATGCACGGGGATCTCCTGAGGCTGAGAAGGGAAGATCCCGTCATAAGCCGCCAGAATAAAAAAGAAATGGATGGGGCAGTCCTCTCTGAAGAAGCTTTCCTTTTAAGATTCTTTGATGAGAATGAAGGTGACCGGCTTCTGCTTATAAACCTCGGGCGCGACATTGAACTTTCAATTGCACCCGAACCCCTGCTTGCTCCTCCCGAAGGAAGAAACTGGAAGGTCCTTTGGGCAAGTGAAAACCCGGAATACGGGGGCTGCGGCAGCCCGGCTATTGAAGCCCAGGGTGTCTGGAGAATACAGGGGCACGCGGCTGCACTGCTGACGGCAGAGAAAACTGAAAATTCACATAGTACAAAAGATCAAAGTAAATGAGGTAAAAATGGATAAATTAGTGCGCTCACTGCCCTGGAGAAAAGAAAAAGACGGAAGCCTGGAACCCCTGCTTACTCGCGAGTGGCTGGTGACAAACGGCCTTGGTGGCTACGCCTCGGGGAGTATTTCAGGTGTGGTTACAAGACGCTACCACGGATTACTGATCTCTGCCCTGCCGGCACCTCACGGACGCATGGTAATGCTGAACCACATTTCTGAACAGTTACTTCTTCCCGACGGCACTAAAGTTCAGCTCGGCTCTGAAGAAAGGGCCGAAAGCGTGCTTGAAATTCCAGGCGCGGGTCACCTTATGGAATTCCGCCTGGACCAGGGTCTTCCGGTCTGGAGATTCGAAATAAACGGCGTTATTCTGGAAAAGACACTCCTTATGCTGCATATGCAGAATACGGTTCATGTTAATTACAGGATTGTTTCCGGCAAGGGACCGGTTACACTTCAGGTGCGCCCTTCGATGCACTTCAGGCCGCATGAAGCTGCCGTTAGCGAGGAACTCCATAAACCGTACGTCCTTACCGTGACAAACGACCACTTTGAGGTTTCTGCAGGACAGGATATCCCTTCTTTAAGAATGATGTTCGACGGCGAACATGCAACATTTACTTCGGATAAGGGAAGCGTAAGAGAGATCTACTACAGAATTGAAGCCGAACGGGGATATGATTCGAGAGGACTGCTCTGGAGCCCCGGCTATTTTGCAGCTGAGCTCGACGGAGACCACGAGGCTACACTTGTGGCCTCTACGGAGGCATGGCAGACCATACTGGCACTTAAGCCGAAAGAAGCCGTTGACGCCGAGAAGGAAAGACGCAGAAGACTTGTTGCAGCAGCCTGCCCCGAAACAGTGGACCAGGAAATATCCGAGTTTGTACTTGCTGCAGACCAGTTTATTATTACACCCGCAGGACGTGTGGAGGATGCCGCCAGGGCACGAGCCTCGGGTGACGAGGTGAGAACTGTTATTGCGGGATACCACTGGTTCACCGACTGGGGACGCGATACGATGATAAGCCTCGAAGGACTTACGCTCTCTACAGGACGGCATAATGAGGCGGGCTGGATATTAAGAACTTTTGCTCATTACGTTAAAGACGGCCTCATTCCAAACCTATTCCCCGAAGGTGAAAAAGAAGGGCTCTATCATACGGCTGATGCAACACTATGGTTTTTTCATGCACTCGACAGATACGTCAGTCTTACAGGCGACAGGGAAACACTCAGGCTTATACTTCCAAAGCTCAAAAGCATAATTGATTATCACCTGCGCGGTACACGCTTTAATATCGGCGTGGATCCCAAAGACGGACTCTTAAGACAGGGACAGGAAGGCTACCAGCTCACATGGATGGATGCAAAGGTTGATGGCTGGGTTGTTACACCAAGACGCGGCAAGGCGGTTGAAATAAATGCCCTGTGGTATAATGCCCTTTGCCTCATGGAACAATGGCTGCGTGAGGAGGAAGGTGATGAGGCTGCAGGCCGTATGACGGAATATGCACAGAGGGCACGCGAATCGTTTAATAAGCGCTTCTGGTATGAGCAGGGCGGATATCTTTATGACGTGGTAGACGGGGAAAAAGGCGACGACGCTTCCTGCCGCCCCAATCAGGTCTTTGCCATTTCACTTCCAAACCCCGTGCTTAACCGCGATAAGTGGGAGCCCGTTATGCAGGTGGCTCAGGAAAGGCTGCTTACACCGATGGGACTAAGGTCCCTGGCACCGGGAAGTCCTGACTTTAAGGCAAAATATTTCGGTGACCTGAGAGCCCGCGATGCCGCCTACCACCAGGGAACTGTCTGGGCATGGCTCATCGGGCCTTTTATAGACGCCTGGCTGAAAATAAATGACAATGATACAAAAGGAGCCCGCAGATTTCTTGAAGGCTTCGGCAATCATCTGAACGAGGCCTGCGTGGGATCAATAAGCGAGATCTTTGACGCAGAATCGCCTTTTACTCCGCGCGGCTGCATTGCACAGGCATGGAGCGTGGCGGAAGTCTTAAGGTGCCTGGTCAAAACAAGAGACTAAAATAAAAATTCCCGGCTGACTTCTGCCGGCCGGGATCTTTAACTTAAATAGCTTTCTCCAGTATCTTCTCTCCCTTAATATTCATTACGATTACATTAATGGGAACTTCCCTTTCAGAGAGACTTACAGCCTGCTGCGCCAGCTGCAGAAGTCCGCGGCAGCATGGCACTTCCATAATTAAAACCGTAATGGATTTTATGCCTGAATCTTCAATCATCATCTGAAGCTTTTTCAGGTAGATATCTTTTCCCTGATCCAGCTTCGGGCATGCAATTGCAAGAGTCTTGCCGTAAAGATAATCCTGCTGAAAGTCGGCTGCGGCAAATGCCGTGCAGTCTGCCGCCAGAAGCACGTCGGCATTGTTAAAATATGAAGCCGCAGGATTCAAAAGGTGAAGCTGTACGGGCCACTGCCTGAGAAGAGACTCCCTTTCGGAAGATGTTTCTCTCTTAGTTTCCCGGGGCCTTTCAATTTCAACTGTGCGCGAGCCTGGGCATCCCTGGTGATGTGAATGGCTTTCCACCGCCGCAATTGACAAGGGAACTTCAATTCCTTTTTCCTTCAGGTATTCAACTGCTTCCTTAAGATATCCCGTTTCATTGTGATCTTTCAAATGCATCAGGTGTGCTGCAATTACGTTTCTGCCGCCTTTTACAATATAATCCATTACCCTCTTCTCATTGTATGGCTCGGCCTCCCTCTCCTCAATTTCAATTGCACCCTGCGGGCAGTGCCCCAGGCAGGCGCCCAGTCCGTCGCAGAACAGGTCGCTTATAAGCCGTGCCTTGCCGTCAATTAACTGCAGGGCTCCTTCGGCACAGTTCGGAATGCACACTCCGCAGCCGTCGCACAAGTCTTCATCTATTTTAACTACTTTTCTCTTCATTATAATTTCCGGTGATTGTTGGAATTCTTATCAGATTTTATAGTCCGAAAATATCTATTTTCCCCGATCAAATCAAGCAATTAATAATGCTCGTTTGTACCATGGAAGTGCACTGAAAAATAATTGAATGTAAATGCAGGTGTGAGTAAAATAATTTAATACACAAAGAGGAAACTATGACCCATCTAATAGGAGCTATAATTATAGGCGGAATTGCAGGAGGAATTGCAAAACTGCTGATGCCGGGAAAAGACCCCGGAGGGTGTGTAATTACAATTATTCTCGGCATTATAGGTGCAGTTGTTGCTACATACCTTGGCAGAATTCTGGGCCTCTACGGTCCCGGTCAGTCGGCAGGCTTTATTGGGGCAGTGGTAGGTGCAGTAATAGTACTTGGTATCTACAGGCTGATTGTAGGCCGGAGGAAAACCCTGTAGCCGGCAGCTCTTTTTGCTTCAGTAATTCAGGCAATTTCCCTCAGTTTCTCGAGATACAGAATCTGTTCTTCAAGCGGGGGAATTATTCCTTTTTCTCTTACAGACTGAAAAGGAATCTGCATGCAGCTGAAAATTTCATCCAGGGCATCAAACATATTAACAGCGGGAAATCCGTTATCCCTGAGATAATGGATAAGTTTAAGCGTACGGAAGCCGTCAAACCAGAGTTTCTTCTGACGAGTAATCTGTACTCCGCTTTTTGAATTCTCAAGAATCTTCTTCCAGTCGCGCTCAAAGTTCTGCTCTTTGAGGAAAATCACGAGTGAAGGATGAATTTCCCCGGCTTTGGCTATATAACTCCCGGCATCATAAACTTCAGGCGAATTAAATAAGCTTAGCCAGTCTTTCAGAATATAAAAAGACTCAGGCGAATAAAGCAGGTATTCATTCTGATCATGAGTAAGAAAACGGTTCACCCTCTGCCCTGTTCCGAAAGGAACCCGCCAGGAACCCCTCTCCGAAGGATAAACAGTGGTGGAGGCGATCTTGCAGATATCTGTATTCTTCGACAGCTTTTCCATAAAATAAAAATCCTCGGCTGCCTTGCGCTTATTCATCCCTTCAATTTTTATGTAGCTTTCATAACTGCAGGCCATAGTAGAACCAATTGTATGAAATGCGTATGGTGAATTGGCAGCCTTTAGTCCCAGTACATAATATCTTAAGAATATCTCGTAGCAGACGATTGCAAGCGTCGATTCGTCAGGTTCGCTGCCGAAAGTATGCCTGAAGTTTACGTATGCAGCATGCAGGTTATTCTTACTGAAAGCTTCATAAAGCGATGTAACGTAGTTATTCTCTACCGTGCAGTCGGCATCGAGGCAGGCAATAATATTTTTTTTATTATTGTAGCTGAAAACTTCAAGCGCCAGATCCATTCCTATTTTACGCGCCAGGCCCACGCCGCCTTCTTTTTCAGGCAGCTCACTTCCCTTTGAGGAAGCATCAATAAATGCAATCTTAAGTCCCGAAGAAGCAAGTTGAACCGTAAATGGGTCATCTGAATTTCCGTCAGAAATGATATTTCTTAAGAGCTCAAGTGTACGGCCATTATCTATATATACTTCCTCGGTAACCTTAGCGGTATTATTAATAACAAATATTATTAAAGTGTGACCGAAGTACTTCGCGTCATTTTGTGATAAGGACAAAAGGAGCTTGCGGATATTGCCGTATTCCATGATTGCAGGAATGACAATTGCCAGATGGATTTCATCAGTGTCTGCTGCTGTGAGCTTCCAGTGAGGAAGTGAATACTTTGAAAGATAACGTTTTACTTCTATGGGTAAGGTGTTCATTTAATTTCTTTAAGATGTTGTTCAATGATGAGGCTGGCCTTTTCAAAGTCGGGCCCATCAATCCAGTTAATTTTTACGCCTTCACGTTCCATTTTCCTGAACCAGGTCATCTGCCGCTTGGCAAATGCGTGAATGGCAGAGTTAAGCTTCTGGTACATGTCGTTATAATTAAGGCTCCCTTTAAGGTACTGTCCTATAAACCTGTACTCAAGCCCGAAAAAGTCGAGCTTTTCAAAGCTTACTCCGCTCTCAAGCAGGCTTTTAACCTCATCAATCATCCCCTCCTGGAGCCTGGCCTTAAGGCGCCGGGTTATCCTTTCTTTTACTGTCTGGCGCTCCAGATAAACTCCTATTACAAGGGGATCAATTTTTACTTTGGGAGCTGAATTGCCTGACTGCATGTTTTCGGCAATTCTTAAGGCGTCAATTAACCTTTTTTTATCCAGCAGGTCTGTTGTGTTATGAACATTAGGGTTAACCGTAAGAAGCCGCATCTGAAGCTCCTGAAGAGTAAGCGCTTCAAGTTCATTCAGGTATTCTTCGTTATTCAGGGCCTCCTTCATATTATAGGAGCGCAGAACAGCGTCCAGGAAAAGTCCCGTTCCGCCTGCAAGAAAAGGGATTTTACCCCTGGATGTAATCTCACTAAAAGTCTTATAAAAGAATTCCAGGAACCGGTAGAGGTTGAATTCCTCCTTCGGATCAGCTATGTCTATCAGGTGGTAAGGCACCTTTTTCCCGTCAACCACATAATCGGCAAGATCTTTTCCTGTGCCAATGTCCATCCCGCGGTATACCTGCCTGGAATCGGCAGAAATTATCTCCCCGTTAAATTTCAGGGCAAGCCTTGCGGCAAGCTGTGTCTTTCCCGCGGCTGTGGGACCAAGTATGGTAATAAGGTTCATTTTTAATTTCAATGTATACGTAAAATTCAAGGCAAAGGTAAGAACTAAAGCCAAAAGTAAAAAGGATAAAATGTAAATGGGGTGTGTGTTCAATGGAACAACGGGAGCTTTATTTCGTCAAAATTCATGATGTATTAACAATTATAAGGGAAACAGGATGAAAAAGCTGTTACTGCTGCCCCTTCTTATTTTCATTATTTCCGGATGCCGAAGCCTTGAGTCTCCCGGCAAAACGGATTATAACTTTAATGTACAGATCACTCCTTCTGAAGAGAAAATCACCTCAGAGCTAAGGCTGAGCTACATGAGTCCCCTGGAGAAGGCTGATTCCATAACATTTCTTCTCCACAAAAATTTAGTTGTTGAATCCTTAACGGGAGAGAACCTCAGAGCTTTCCGCTTCGATACCGCTTCAGCTCCCCCCCTTCCTTTTACGCCAGAGGCTGGAAGACTCGTCATAAAACTTAATAGTCCTCTCGCTAAAGGTGAGAAAACTGATTTTAAGCTTAAGTACTCAGGCAAAATCGGTATTGTGAGCCAATGGAAAATCAACAGGATTAAGGAGGACTGGGTGGAGCTTGGCCTGTATTCCCCCTGGTTTCCATTTGATCCCAGCCTGAAGGAATTTTCTTACAATATGAGTCTTGGCCTTCCGGAAGGGTATAAGCTATCAGTAAACGGCCACCCGGAATATAAAGGCGGAATCTATTATGTCAGTAACCCCCATGCAGATAACGACATTGTTATTACGGCTTCAAAAAATATGAGGCAGTGGAGGTTTTCAGACGATAGCATTTCAATCAGCCTGAACTCGGCATCTGATATTTCAGATTCAACGGCAGAAGGCATCCTGCAGCTGGGAAAGAAAATACTCGGGAACTATATTGCATGGTTCGGCAGCAAGGAGGGGCTTGAGACTTCAATTGTTATTTCTCCCAGACAAACCGGAGGAGGCTATGCCAGGAAAGGATTCATTGTCTTAAGTAAAATTTCGGATAAGGATTTCAGCACGTCAAAAACTGACTTTGTCAGATACTTTTCTCATGAGTTTGCACACCTCTGGTTTTCCAGCGCGCCAAGTGACAGCTGGGAAGACTGGCTGAACGAGTCATTTTCGGAGTTTGCTTCACTTATGATGGTGCGTAGTCTTGCGGGTGAAAAGGCATTCATGGAGAGAATAAATAAGAAAAAAGAAAAAATTGACCTTCTTCCCAAAATCCGGGGGCTCAATAGGAATAGTGAAGAGGCATACCCCGTTCTTTACAATAAGGGATGCTGCTGCCTTTACGAGCTGGAACAGGAGCTTGGAAAAGAGGAGTTTTTGAAACTCATGAAATGGGTCTATTCAAACCGTGTCACCTCAACCGGCATGTTTCTTCTGGAGCTGGAGAATAAATATGGAAAAACCCTGGCCACAAATTTCAGCCAAAAACTGGATAAATAAATTTGGCAATGAAAGTTAAGCGGAGAATTCTTAACTTTGCTGGAATATAAAGTTGAAGCATTTTGAGAAAGTTAAAGGATGGATCTTTATGGAGAACAATGATATTATAAGCGGATTACGCCACTTGTCGCGCAGGGACAAATGTCTTGCAGGCATAATAAAAAAAGCAGGCCCCTGCACGCTAAAAGCGCACAAAAATTATTACTATTCGCTTCTCGAAAACATAATCGGGCAGCAGCTTTCCATGAGGGTGGCCCAGGTCATAATCGGCCGCTTCATGGATTACTACAAGGATACTCCCAGACCGGAGCTCATTGTGGAAACCGACGACTTAGTGCTGCGCGGCTTCGGGCTTTCAAATGCAAAGGTGAAATATGTAAAGGACCTTTCTCAAAAGCTTTTGGACGGAGAAGTGAGCCTTAAGAATATAAATAAAAAAAGCGACGAAGAGATAATTGAAGAGCTTACTAAAGTAAAGGGCATAGGGCACTGGACTGCCCATATGTTTTTAATATTTACGCTCTGCCGCTTAAATGTGCTTCCAACCGGCGACCTTGGCATTAAACGCGCAATTATGTTAAATTATAATCTCGGGGATATGCCCGATGAAAATATGATAAGAGAAATAGCAGAAAAGAATAAGTGGCACCCGTACAGCACGCTTGCAAGCTGGTACCTGTGGAAAAGCCTCGAATTCTGAGCATAAGCTCTGTTATTTGTTGAGATCCATGCATATTTTATATACATTTTCCTTGAATCTTTTTACAGCATACAGCATCATACTAAATGGAAGAAAATGAACTTATAGAGCGGGCACAGGCCGGCGACAGGAAGGCTCTTTCGGAGCTCGTTAAAAAATACGAGCAGACAGTCTATAACTTTGCCTTTAAGATCTGCCGCAACCGCGAGAGGGCTGAACATACGATGCAGGAAACATTCCTGAGCATGGTGAAGAACCTGCATCAGTTCGACAGGAAAAGCAAACTTTCCACGTGGTTGTATACTATAGTGTCTAATAACTGCCTGATGCTCGCGCGTGCAGATAAAAAACACAGCTATACTTCTTTCGATGACGATGAAAGCTTTATTGACGAGGGAGCAATTGCCGACTGGTCGGTTACTCCTGATAAAACTGTGGAGAATGATGAGCTGAGGAAAATTCTGGATGAATCCATTCAGCAGCTTCCCCCCGATTACAGGGTGGTTTTTCTCTTAAGGGACGTGGAAGGGCTCTCCACCGAGGAAACGGGTAAAATAGCAAAACTGTCAGTGCCTGCTGTTAAGTCAAGACTGCACAGGGCAAGGGCATTTTTAAGAAACGAAATAAATAAAAGATTGCAAGATGGAAAATAATAAAGTTACGTGCAGAGAAGTAATGGATCACATTTGTGATAACCTGGGTGAGGAGCTTAACTCGCCGAGATGCCTGGAAATTAAGGAGCACATGGAAAACTGCGGTTCGTGCCGGAATTATTTCAACTCAGTTGAAACTACAATTGATTTCTACAAAAAATACAACGTGAAGCTTTCCGGCGACGCCCACGAAAGGCTGCTCTCATTCCTTGGACTTAAGGAATAGGCTGTTTTAAGTTAAATAGTATTTAATATTTTGATAACTATGGAGATAAATCTATATGCCGGTATTTGAATATCGCTGTAATGAATGTAATACAAAGTTCGACGTGCTGCATAAATCCCACAACAACCAGGAAGAGGTTGTCTGCCCGAAGTGCAATTCCAAAGACAGCAAGAAACTCCTGTCATCTTTCAGCGCCTCAGTTTCAGGAAACTATGAACGCTCATTCGGAGGCTGTGAAAACGGCAGCTGCGGCATGGCAGACGCTCAGGGCGGCGGATGCCCCTCAGGCATGTGCGGATTGAATTAAGAAAAGAGGAGATAAGGTGATAAGATACAGATTTGCTATAATTTTGCTCGCAGTTGCACTGCTCTGCGGCGTGGGATGTGCACAGGAAAAAGAAATGGATTCGACAAAGTCCGGCGATATTACAGTTCAGCAGCTAAAGGAAAAAATGAAAACCGACACCTCCCTTGTAGTGCTTGACGTACGTACGCCGGAGGAGTTGAAGGGGCCCTTAGG
>JBLNAZ010000188.1:0-4820 GCA_050259615.1 Syntrophomonadaceae bacterium
CAAAAAGAGTGGGTGCAATGGATCCAAGGTCGACGCTTACAAATGCCTCCTGGCGTCTTAATGAGTTGTTGTGTATCGCCCGGGCCACAAGTTCCTTGCCCGTACCGTTTTCACCAAGTATGAGGACGTCGGCATCAGTTTTGGCGACTTTGAGTATTGCCGAAAACACTTTCTCCATGGCAGGGGATATGCCTACAAGATCGTTCAGGGGTTTATTTGCGTCGTGTCTTAACTGCATCTGCTGCTCTTTGAGTTTCTCAAGTTCAAGCCGGGATTCCCTCAGTTTCATTGCTGAGAAGAAAGTGGCCAGGAATTTTTCATTCTGCCAGGGTTTCAGAATAAAATCGGTTGCACCTTCCTTAATTGCCCTTACGGCTTTTTCGACGTCGCCGTAAGCTGTAATTAATATTACAACAGCAGAGGGTTCTGTTTTGAGGATTTCCTTAAGCCAGAAAAATCCCTCCTGGCCCCCGGTTGTATCCTTTGAGAAATTCATATCAAGGAAAATTATATCATATGAATCATCCGAAAGGTATTTCGGTAAAAGCGAAGGATTTCTTTCTGTGCTGATATAAGAGGCGTGCGGCTTTAGGAGCATTCTGGCGGCAAGGAGGACGTCCTCGTCGTCGTCAACAATGAGTACTCTGGAGTTTTTCTTTTCCATGGTTTTCCTGGTGTACGTTTTCGTACGGCAATCTAACAAAAACGTACATTAATGTCTAAACATTTTGCTTAAAAAAGCCAAAACATGAGCTTTTCGCTTAGTTATACATTAATATACAGCAAATAATATTCCGGCACGGTAATTGGGCTATGTATGAAAAACATTGAGCTTTCATGATGGATAGAAAACTGAAAAGAAAACCGTATTATAAAAAGAAATCCTTCTGGGTTTACTCTTCAGGAGTAATTATCTTTATAGCTTTTATAGGTTTTATTCTCTCCGATACAGAAAATACTCTGAACGTTGAAAAGGATAAGATTACAATTTCCACCGTTATGGAACGTGAGTTTGAGGAATTCATTCCCGTTACAGGCACAACGCTTCCGAGAACCACATTTTACCTGGATGCAATACTTGGAGGTTCAGTAGAAAAGATATATGCTGAAGAGGGGGCATATCTCCGTCCGGGCGATAAGATACTTAAGCTTTCCGATTCAAACCTTCAGCTCACTACACTTCAGCAGGAGACGAGCACATTCCGGGAGATAAATGAAGCCCGGAATACACGTCTCAGGCTTGAGCAGAACAGCACTCAGCTCCAGGCTTCTCTTGTTTCAGCAAACTATAACCTTAATATTTCACACCAAAAATATAAACGTGAAAAAATAATGTGGGACAAAAAGCTTATCTCGGAGCAGGAGTTTGAAAATGCAAGGGAAAGCTACTTCCGCGACGAAGCTGAGCAGAAGCTTGCATATCAGAACTATCAGCAGGATTCAGTCTTAAGACTCTCGCAGTTGTCACATATAGACGAGTCTATGCGGCGCCTGCAGATGAATCTGGAACTCATAAGGGAAAATATTGATAAGCTTACGCTTCGTGCCCCTATTGGCGGACAGCTGACGTTCCTGGATGCCGAAATAGGACAGTTAAAAACACCCGGCAGCAAGCTGGGACAGATAGATGCCATGGACGGCTTTAAGGTTTCGGCTGATATTGATGAATATTATATTGCAAGGGTAAACGCGGGGCTTGAGGCAACAACTGAAATTGACGGGAAGAACTATAAGCTTACAGTAATTAAGGTTTTCCCGGGAGTAAAGGACGGGAAATTTCAGGTGCATCTTGATTTTTCAGATGTTATCCCCCAGGGGTTAAGGCGCGGACAGACGCTTCAGATTAAACTGAAGCTGAGTGAAAGAACCAGGGCCCTCCTTCTGCCTCGCGGGGGATTCTACCAGAAGACCGGGGGGCAGTGGGTTTATGTGCTTAATGCCTCTGGTAAATCAGCCGTTAAGAGGGCCCTCGTCCTGGGGCGGCAGAACCCGGATTATTATGAAATTATAAATGGGCTTAAAGCCGGCGAAAGGGTAATCACATCATCATACGAGAATTTCGGCGATGCGGATAAACTTTTAATAAAAGATTAATTATGGCAGCAACAATCAAACTTAAGGAATAAACACTCATGCTTAAAACCAATAACCTGAAGAAGATCTTTACTACAGAAGAAGTAGAAACCACAGCATTAAACAATGTAAACATTGAGATTAAGGAAAAGGAGTTTGTAGCCATAATGGGCCCTTCGGGCTGCGGAAAGTCAACTCTCCTTAATATAATGGGGCTCCTTGACAGCCCCACAGACGGTCACTACCAGTTTATGGGGCAGGAGGTATCAAAGTATTCGGAGCGTCAGAGGGCGCACCTGAGGAAAGCAAATATAGGATTTGTGTTTCAGAGCTTTAATCTGATTGATGAGCTGACGGTATATGAAAACGTTGAGCTTCCGCTTCTTTATCTGGGGATTTCAGGTTCCAAAAGGAAGGAAATGGTAAACGAGGTTCTTGAAAGGACACAGATGATGCACAGAAAAAACCACTTCCCCCAGCAACTCTCGGGCGGGCAGCAGCAGAGGGTAGCGGTATCAAGGGCCGTTGTTGCAAGACCTAAACTTATACTTGCAGATGAACCTACAGGCAACCTAGACTCTGCGAACGGGGAAGAGGTAATGAATATTCTGACGAAGCTTAATGAAGAAGGCACCACAATTGCAATGGTTACGCACTCGCCTCACGATTCGGAGTATGCGCACAGGATTATACATCTTTTTGACGGGCACGTTGTAACGGAAAACTATAAAGAAAAATTCCACGTATAAAAGGGAGCCGGTTATGCACCTCCGTATTCTGAAAAATTATCTGAAGATTACTTCCCGCAATTTGCTTAGGAATAAGCTTTTTTCGTTCATAAGCATTATGGGCTTTACAGCCGGCCTTACGGTTTTTATTCTTATCATGCTTTTTGTTCATAATGAAATGAGCTACGATTCATTTCACAAAAATAAGGACAGGATCTTCCGCGCGGTTCTCTATACTTCAAATAATAATACGTACTATGGTAATATGCCGCTTTCCCTTTCCCAGAGGATGCGGGAATCTATGCCGTGGATTGAATGCTCGGTTAACTGCCTGGATAAAAATACCGAAGTCGAAGTCAAAGGCGAACTCCATAAGGAAAAGGTAACATTTGCTGATTCCGCATTTTTCAGGATGTTTTCCTTCAGGACCTTAGCCGGAAATCTTCACACATTTGGCAGGAACCCTCTTTCAGTACTTGTTACTGAATCATTTGTTCAAAGGAACTTCGGACGGATTGACCCAATTGGCAAAATAATATCAATCAAAATTGAAGGACAGTTTTGCAACTTTCTAATTGGTGGAATAGTTGAAAATCCGCCTGACAATACCAGCCTTAAATTCAGTGTGCTTGTGCCGTTCATTAATACTGAAAAGGTGGGAATGATGAAGTTCAGCAAAGGAGATATCCACCCCGGTGAATACCTGCCTGCATTTTTTGTGATGCTGAAACATGAGTCCGACAAAGGTATGGTTGAAGCGGAATTTAAGCGGATGATAGATCCGCTGGTCAAAAAAGAACCTGCCTACCACCCTGATCTTATTCTTTATCCGATAGAAAAAGTCCATTTAAGCCCCGAAATAGGGACGTTTTCAACCATAGAAACCGCAGAACCTGTTTCTATTCTGGTGCTTTCAATCATAGGTTTTGCAATTCTGATCGTCGTCTCCATAAATTATGTTAACCTCTCTGTTGCCCAGTCGAGCCACAGGTTCAGAGAAATCGGCATAAGAAAAGTTTCAGGAGCCGCAAGATATGAAATTGCCTGGCAGTTCTTCGCTGAATCCTTTTTCATCATTCTGATTTCACTGCTTATTTCAGTTTTCATTTCAGCACTGATGCTGCCATGGTTTAATCAGCTGACCGGGTTGCATCTTTCCTTTGGCAGTGGATTTACCAGCTTTGCTGCAGGAATAATTTTGCTTCCCGTTCTCTTAAGCCTCCTTGCGGGCGCTTATCCCGCCCTTATTATGTCTGGACTGAACCCTGTGAAAATATTAAAAGGCACACAAAAGCTGAGCGGATCCGGGGTTCTTGCCAAAATCTTTGTGACCATACAGTTTGTTCTGGCAATAGTGCTGATATGTGGTGCTGTCATCGTAAACTATCAGTATAATTTTATTATGAAAACTGACTTGGGCTATAACAAGGATAATATTGTTTTGATACGTACAAATGAAATGTTCGGAAGATTTATAAAGGAGGAACTCCTATGGATTTTCAAGGAGCAGATACTTAATATCCCAGGAGTTGATAGCGCTGCTTCTAGCGAAATGGTTTTAGGCGGCAACGGCCGCCTTGAATCCGGATGGATTTTCCAATACGGGAAAACAACATTCCCGGCTTACAATATGAGTGTGGATGAAAAAATGCTTCCGGCTTTGAACATGAAATTACTGGAGGGGAGAAACTTTTCGTCCGATTACCCCTCGGATTCCCTAAATTCCGTTATTATAAATGAAGCGCTTGTAAAAGAAGCCGGCATAAAAGATCCGGTCGGGAAACATTTATTGAGGGGCTACAAAGGAAAGGTTTTTCAGATAATCGGCGTAGTAAAAGACTTCTATTACCTGTCTTTAAGGAATAAAGTGCGCCCGGCAGTTTTCTACCGCGCAAATAAAAAATCATGGAGTGAATGCATATATGCAAAGATAGCTCCTCAGAATACGAAGGAAACAGTTGCCAAATTAAAACAAACCTGGGAAAAACTAATCCCCGGACAGGTATTCGATTATGTGTT
>JBLNAZ010000189.1:0-13341 GCA_050259615.1 Syntrophomonadaceae bacterium
GTTCAGGCAAAGACCGAGCGACATGCCCGGAACTTTAACTGCATAGGCCAGTACAAAATTATTTTTTCTGTACAGTGAAAATCCGAAAGTGGAAACTCCCGCCGACAGGGTCCCGATGGGCAGGGGTTCGGTGTATGCAGCAGCAGCATTGGATAACTCTTTCAGGCCAAAAGGAGAAGGGGAGTAGAAGGCCCCCAGCTCTCTGTCTGTAACTCCGGAAAGGCAGGCGGGGTTATTAAATGCTGAAAACACGTCTGCGTCTATTGCAGCATCCGAATTGGACAGGGCAATCTGCCTCGCGCCGGGATTCATTTGCGGAAATATAAATCCCGCAGAAACTAATCCTATAATGAAAATGTAGAAGAAGTGTGACATGGAAATGTAAGTATTGCCTCTGGAATTATAATATTCAAATTTATATATTATGTCAAACGTTAAAATAACTATTGGTTGAAAAATGAAACACCTACTTGTTCTCCTGCTATTAATGCCTGTCTGCCTGTTTTCACAGGAACTTGATGCAATAGTTAAAATTAATACTGAAAAGCTGCCTACCATAAACAAGGACCTCCTTTCCACCTTTGCGCGGGATATTCAGGATTATCTTAACAATAACCGCTTTACCGGCGATACATGGGAAGGGGACAGGATCAAATGCTCATTCAATGTATTTTTCGATAATGCCACTGACGAAACCCATTATTCCGCCCAGGTAAGTGTTACAAGCTTAAGGCCGATTTACAAGAGCAGCAAGGCATCTCTGATGATTAACGTGCTCGATAACCAGTGGAATTTTACGTACGAACGCGGTCAGTCGATGTACTTTAACCAGTCTGTTTTTGATCCCCTTACAAGTTTTCTCGATTTCTATGCATATATCATTATCGGCCTGGACGCCGATTCCTATAATATGCTGGGCGGCTCCCCAATGTTCACACAGGCATATAATATCACTTTACGGGGGGCAAACAGCAACTCGCCTGCTGGCTGGGAAAAAAGCACAACTCCATATAACCGCCGCGGCCTGATTGAGGATCTGATTAATGAGAAGTTCAGAACCTTCAGGGAAGATTATTTTAATTATCATTATAATGGCCTGGATATCATTGCTCTCGGTCAGCAGGATAAGCAGAAGGCCCAGAGCAATATTGCAAAGCTTATAAAGGATCTGGACGTTTTAAGAACTAAGCAGGATATAAGGGGTATTCTGATGAAGGTATTCTTTGATACCAAGTCCGGAGAAATTGTAAACTATATGAGCGACTATACCGATAAAACTATTTTTGCAACCCTGAAGAAAGTTGATCCCGCTCATATTTCGAAGTATGATGAAGCCATCGAGAAGCCATAGAGCAGCAGTAATTTAAAAAAGCCGGATCAAGCAGATCCGGCTTAAATCAAACTATTCTGAACATCCGGAATTATTTTAATTCAATTTCAATTATCTTATCCCCCTGGTCAATCGTGTCCACTACGTCCATGCCTTCAACTACTTTACCGAAATTGCTGTAGCGTCCGTTAAGATGGGGAAAATAACTGTGCATTACAAACCATTGCGAGCCTTCTGTGTCTTTGCCCGCACTGGCCATTCCCACATATGACCTCTCAAAGGGGATGGGGGAAAACTCGGATACTATCTCGTATCCCGGACCTCCCCAGCCGGTTCCTTCCGGGTCACCAGCCTGTATTACAAAATCTGGCACTACGCGGTGGAAAACAACGCCGTTAAAAAAACCTTTTTTTGCCAGATAGCAGAAGTTTCCGACAGATACAGGCGACACTTCGGAATTCAGCTTTATTGTAAAACTCCCTTTGAGCGTTTTTACAGCTGCGTATTTGTACTGAAATGCATTTTTCCAGAAGTTTATAAAGCCCCCCATATCCATCTCTGACCTCACGTTTTTACCCAGTTCCCTGAATGCAAAGGAACTCATCGAATAAAGCGTGGCGCTTTTCATAAAATTCAAAACTTCAGTCCTGAATTCAGGCGAGATCTTTCCTGAAAGACTGGAGAGCGACATATTGCTTTCTGTAAACTGCGGATCGTTAAGGTGCATGCCTGTCTGTCTTTTTATAATTTTCTTGAGCTCGTCTTTATGACGCTCAATAAACAGCGAGTCCAACCCGTCGGCTGTAACTGAAACTGAGGCTGCAAAGCCCGATGATAAACTGTTTAAGAGAATGCCGTCAAGCTTTTCATTTCCCGGCATGTACCTTTGAAGTGCAAGCAGCGCACCAAGACGCTCCAGCTCTTCAGTCTTGTCGTCGGCAGTGTTTTCTATCAGGCGGTTTAAGTTTCTTTCGGGATCTGTTAAATTCTCCTGCATCATCCTAAAGAAAAAGACTTTTCCTACTTTTTCCTTTTCCTTTGATGCAAGATTAAAGGCATTCTGCGGCTCCAGTTTAGACAATGTTAGAAAGGCTTCTCCCATAGTGTTCAGTGTGCTGGAGCCTTCAAAGCAGTTTTCTAATTCCTGTTTCAGGTATACTCTTAAAGCGCCGTCTAAAGACATCTCACGCATTGAAATTGCAGCCTGCCTGGAGACGTTGGGGTTTATGTCCTTTAAGAGCCTTAGGAACTCTTTAAGCTCTTCCTCGTTTTTGAAATTATGCCAGCAGAGGGCTTTTGCGGCCTCAGTTCTTATCCTCCAGTCGGGATCAGTTGTAAGATTTCTGATAAGTGAAATGCTGCCGTTAAACGACTTAAGCTTTCTCAAAGCAGCAAGCGTGTACTGCTTAAGAATAATGTTATCTTCCTTTGAACCCTTTTCAGAAAGAACTTTTAAGAGTCCTTCCTCTGAATCCTTACGCGGTGCAGTTCTAGAAAGGGCGAAGGCCGCATGGATTCTTCTGCGCAAGGGAAGCTTTGTGTCTGAAAGCTCACTGCTGAGTATGATAATTTCTTTTCCATCCTCAGTCCTGATGCCTCTCGAATTAAAATTGGCAATTGCAAGTGAGATCCCGTTAAAATTCCTGCCCTTGTCATGCATGTACTTTTCAATAATTGTATTGAAAGCTTCCTTGTCTGCAGTTCTTCCCAGGGCGTCGAAGGCAGCTTCCTGGAAGCGGCTTTCATTGCCGTTCATGGACTTCAGGAGAAGATACGCAGCTGATTCTTTCGAATATCCCATGTGCCCAAGTGCAAAACAGATATAATCCCCGTATTTCGAATAGCTCAGTCCTGTTATAGTATTAACAAAAGAAGTGTCGCCCGAGTTACTCAGGCTTAAAAGAGCAGCCCTGACATTCGAAGTCCTGCCGGAGGAAAGGTATTTATTTATTATTTCAGGGTTGAATTTTCTTGAATACGTTGTCTCCACCAGGTCGAAATCTGCCGGAGTGTACTGTGCAAAAACAGGGGAGCAAAGGAGTAAAAGAATAAAAAGTTTCTTTAGCATATCTGTGGGTCCTTAAGAAAAAAGCGGCCCGGTTGAGCCGCTTTCAGGTTGAATAAAATATTTGTAATTAAATACTCATATTATATACTCTGTATTTCTTGTACAGTTCGCCGTTCATTACCTGGGCGCCCCTGTTCATCATTTCGTTGTCCTCCAGAATCCAGCTTGCTTCGCCGAGGTTAATGCCTATGGCGTGTGCCCTCTGAACGATCTCATAATAGAATGCGGCATCGAGACCCTTCTTCTGGAATTCGGGAATAATGCCGAGAGTAATGATTCTGGACCAAGTAATCTTTTTCTTCTGTGTAAACATCTTAATGAATCCGAAGGGGAAAAGTCTACCGTTCATCTCTTTGAACACCTGGTTATAATCCAGCATTACAAGAGCAAATCCCACGAGCTGATCCTTAATGGTTCCAAAGATGACGAGTGATGGCTCGGCAAGAGGCTTTAGATCCTTTGCCATTGCATCAAGTTCCTCATCTGTCAAAGGCACAAACCCCCAGTTCGGAGCCCACGCCTTATTGTAAACATATTTAACCTTCTCGAGCTCCTTTTTGAAATCCTTCATATTAAGGGAAGTAACTTCAAGTCCTGCTCTTTTTGCTGCAAGTTCTGCAACCCTTTTGAGTTTTTCTGAAGACATTACCTTCTCATTCTCGAGCTTATAGGCATAAAGGTCCTTTTCTTTCTTCAGGCCGTAATTATCGCAGAGATCGAGGTAATACTTCGGGTTGTATGTCATAAGGAGTCTTGGAGAGTCATCAAAACCTTCCAGAAGCATTCCGTACTCATCGTTGCTTGAAGGATTTGCAGGTCCCCTCATCATATCCAGACCCTTGTCTTTGAGCCACGCTTTTGCGGCATCAAAGAGAGCGTTGGCCACATCCTGGTTGTTAATGCATTCGAAGAATCCGAAGAATCCGGCGTTATCGTTCTGGTACTTATTGTGCAGATCATTTTTAATTGCAGCAATGCGGCCTACCAGTTCGCCGTCTTTTTCAGCCAGAAACATTTCCATTTCAGCGTGGTTGTAGAAGGGATTCTTCTCCTTGCTGAGAATCTTCTTCCTGTCCATGATCAGAGGCGGAACCCAGTTCGGGTCCCCATCATAAATTTTCCATGGCAGCTTTATGAATTTCATCAGGTCTTTTTTAGAGCTGACAGTTCTAATATTAATATTTCCCATGCTATTCCTCTTAAAAAAAAAGCATACTGAAAAAGTGGAGTATGCTGATGCAGAAAATTAGAGATCTATTGTTCCCGCCCTTTTCAAGAGCGGGAACGTAATAAACAATACATACTAGTCGATAATACCCAGCTTTTTACCGTTGCGTTTCATTGAGTCGACGATATAGTCGAGATGTTCATCTTCATGAGTTGACATGTAACTTGTTCTCATCATCTGTCTGCCCTGGGGAACGCCGGGTGAAATAAACACATTAACAAACACGCCGTCGTCGAAGAGCATTTTGCCCATTTGGAAGCAAAGTGCGTCGTCGCCTATTACAACAGGAACAATTGCAGTTCTGCTGTCTATAACGTTAAAGCCTGCATCTTTTAGGCAGGTTCTTACCCTTGAGGCGTTTTTAATAAGACGTGTAACTCTTTCCGGCTCTTCAATTAAAACTTCCAGTGCTGCAATGGCTGCGGCTACAGAAGCCGGAGTTGGAGAAGCGCTGAAAATAAGGGCAGGGGACTGGTGTTTCAGGTAGTTAATTACCTTGGCATCGCCGACAACAAAACCGCCTAAAGATGCAAAAGTCTTGCTGAAGGTTCCCATTGTCATATCAATCTCATCTACCAGGTCAAATTCGCTTGCTGTGCCTCTGCCGCCTTTACCGATAACGCCAACTGAATGTGCGTCGTCAACTAAAATTCTTGCGTTATTTTCCTTGGCTATTTTGTTTAATGTAGGCAGGTCCACAATTTCACCGCCGGTTGAGAAAACGCCGTCGGTTACGATCAGCTTTCCGGCTTCCTTAGGAAGTTTTGATATTACTCTTTCCAGATCTTTCATGTCGTTGTGCTTATAACGCACGATATCGGCTGTGGCGCCCTTTGCCATAAGGTTGCCTGCAACGATGCATGCATGGTTGTCTTTATCTGAAACAACGTATTCGCCGCGCTGAACCAGAGTAGGAATAATTCCCTGGGCGGTCTGATAACCGGTTGAGAAAAGGAGGCATGCTTCCTTGCCCAAAAAACTGGCAAGCTTTTCTTCCAGTTCCACGTGAAGATCGATTGTGCCAGTAAGATAGCGTGAGCCGGAACATCCTGTGCCGTACTTTTCAACAGCTTTTATTGCTGCTTCTTTTACCTTTGGATGTGCAGTAAGACCAAGATAGTTGTTGGATCCCGCCATAATAACTTTCTTTCCCTTCATCGTTACAACAGGTCCTTCATTTTCTTCAATTTCCCTGAAATAAGGATAAAGACCCGATGCCTTCACCTCATCTGCCCTGGTAAATTCAAAACATTTCGTAAATAGATCCAAAATTTTCCTCCTAATACTATTAACTTTATATGAAATTTAATTCTTTATTTATATTTTTGTCCTGTTCACGCGTATAGATTAATTTTTATTGCAAAATCTATAATTAAATCATCTTAAAATCAAATGGAATTTAATATGGAAGACGGCAGTCGGCTTGCGGTGGTAACCGGGGCAAACGGTTTTGTGGGCAGTCATCTTGTGGATCTGCTGATAAGCAAAAACTTTAAGGTCAAATGCATCACCAGAAAATCGAGCAACCTTAAATGGCTGGACGGTAAAAATGTGGAAATTATAGATTGCGGACTCTTCGATAAAGAGGGGCTGAAAAAGGCTTTTAAGGGAGCCGGATACATATTTCACGTTGCGGGCGTTGTAAAAAGCAAAACTCCCGAGGGCTACTTCAAGGGGAACGTGGAAACCACGCGCACTATTCTTGAAGCTGCCCTTGAGGTTAAAGATACATTAAAGAAAGTTTTAATTGTAAGCAGCCAGACTGCATGCGGACCCTCACTGGGCGGAAAACTGGTAAATGAGGAATCTGTCTGCAATCCTATTACAACTTACGGCAAAAGCAAGCTTGAAGAGGAAAAACTGGCAGCAACATACATGGACCGTCTCCCCATTACAATCTGCCGCGCTCCGGCTGTCTATGGCGAGCGCGACACGGAAATATTCATCTTCTTTCAGACTTTCAATAAGGGCCTTATGACCACAATCGGCATGAAGGATAAATCCCTCAGCCTAATTCACGTACTTGATCTCGTAAAGGGTTTTTATCTGGCTGCTGTAAATGAGAATTCAGCCTGCCAGACGTACTTTATCAGCTCCGAAGCTATTTACAACTGGACTGAAATTGGAAAAGTTACCTCGGAAGTATTGAATAAAAAGGTCTTAAAAGTTAAGGTTCCGCATTTTGTTGTTTACACAATTGCCGCAATTGCTCAGTTTTTTGCGGCTTTCAGCTCAAAACCCGCTACATTAAACCTCGAAAAGGCAAGAGACCTCGTTCAGGAGGCCTGGACCTGCGATACTTCAAAAGCCGTGAAGGAACTGGGCTACAGACAGGAGATTTCAATTAAAGACGGAATTAAAAGAACGTGCGACTGGTACAAGGAAATGAAATGGCTCTGAGGGGCCGGTGCTTAAAATGAAATAGCTGCAAGCGGGCTTTGCCCGCCTGCAAGCAAGTGGCTTTCACAATTTCTGCAGTCTGAACTTCCGAATCCTTTAATTACACTTGCAAGGCTAAACTCCGAAATAAGTCTTTCCGTAACGCGGCATTCCATCTCTTTCGGGGCATCTTCAAAAATCCAGCAGTTTGTAATTTTGTTCCCCCTGAAGGCAGTAATATGATCAATATGCCAGTGCAGTACTTTATCATTTCTATAGTGGCGGCTTATCCTTTGCCTCAGGTTCTTCTGTGCGCTTCCGGCGTAATAATAATATCCTGCAGGCAGAGTAAGTCCTTCAAAGCGTCCTTTTCTGATCTTAAAAGGTCTTCTTACATGCACTTCCAGCAGGTACGCCCCTGAATTGGATTTAATCTGGTTTAGAACTTTATTCTGGTTTTTCACCTTAATTTGGTTTTGCACCTTCTTTAATCCATGTTGCGATTCCATCGCGTTGGTTTTTCGTCAGCTGCGGGCGTTCAATGGGCGGCATCTGATTTGAGGCTCCCGGCTGTATTACCCATATGAGGCGGCTGTTATCAGGATATCCTGCAACCACCATTGTGGGGTCTGAAGTTGTATTCTGATAGGAAGTAAGGCTGATTCCCCCGGCACGGCTCTGATCGTCGTGGCATCCAGAATTATTGCACTTTACTTCAAAAAGCGGCTGAATATCATTGTTATAGCTCACATTTTTTGAAGGTATCTGATGCTCATCCACACTCTGATTCGTAACGGTGTCTTTACACCCGGCAATTATAGCTATGGCCAGAAACACAACTGCAAATAAAATATTATATTTCATATATGAACCATCTTAAATTAATATTCAAAGATAAGGGCATGCCGTCTATAATTCAATACTATTTGGGGGAAGTGATGAAACTATTGACTAATATGAAATAATACCATAGATTACTCTCAACCAAGGGCTTTAGTGGATGACAAACCTTATGATTTCATTAATTCCTGCATGGGCCGGTGATTATCCGGAGTTCTGGATCTCAGTTAAAAAGAGAAATCTCTGGCTTATTAAACTGAGGTACGGGGCTGTAGCAATGCTCGTGGCAATGCAGCTGGGGCTGGAATTTATTATGCAGATTCCACTTACCAGCACCCAGAAAACTGCTTACATTATCATTACTTTCTCAATTCTTTTCTATAACGCATGTTTTCATTATTTCAGGCGTTATATCAAGCCGGGCCCCGAACGATTCCACCCTCTGCACCTTTCACTTCTGCAGATGATATTGGATCTGGCCGCACTCATGCTGCTTGTTTATTACGCGGGAGGAGTTGAAAATCCTTTATACATGTTTTTTATCTTTCATATGATAATTGGGAGCCTGATCCTGCCCGGCTATGTAATTTATACCATATCGGGCGCTGTGGTTCTTCTGATGTCTTTGATGGCTTTTGGGGAATACCTGGGAATACTGGCACATCACGGGGTTTATGGACTGTTCATGTATCCGGTATACAACAACCTGAACTTCATTATTGTATTTCTGATAGTTTTCAGCGTAATGATGCTGGTAAGTGTAATAATTGCCAACAGGATAGCCCATGAGCTCTATAGAAGAGAGCAGGATCTGGTTGAAACCCTGAGAAAACTTAGCCTCGCAGAAGTGGAAAAGCAGAAATATATAATGGGCGTTGTGCATGAAATAAAAACTCCCGTTTCTGCTGTCCAGTCCTATCTGGATCTTATACTGGGATCTTTTCTGGGACCCGTAAAAGGTGAAGTTGCCGAAAAGCTCGTGCGCGCAAGAAAGAGGACCGAAGAGACCATTCATATTATTAATAATATTTTGCGTTTATCGAAACTGAAACTTTTGGATGAGCTTTCATTGGAAGAGGTTAAAATTGAAGACCTTCTATGCACAGCTATTGAACAGCACCGCGTAACGGCCGACCAGAAAAGGATAAATATACTGCTGGTGGACAACAGAGAGCTGAAAAAAAATGTTCCTGCAGACAGGGCGCTGCTGGAAGTAGCTTTTTCAAACCTTTTAAGCAATTCTATAAAGTACATGGGTTTGGATGGTACAATTGAAATTGTGCTTTCGGATAAAAACAATGTTTTAACTATTGAGTTGTGCGATAACGGCATTGGAATTCCTGAAGGCGAATTAAACAGGATCTTTGAGGAGTTCTTCAGGGGCTCGAATATAAAGCACGGGGGCTATGAGGGTGCCGGCATGGGGCTTTCGGTTGTAAAGCAGATAATTGAGCGCCATAAGGGAACAATTTCCGTAGAAAGTCCCTCCAGGCTTGCCTTTGGGGATAAACCCGGGGCTTGTTTCAGAATTACGCTGCCGGCAGAAATCGGCGCCCCGGCGGAAAAATTATAAAGGATGTCAGGGGCCATTTTTCTGACATCCTTAATGGTCATTTATTTCGTTCCCGGCGAATAAAAAAGCCTTAAACCCGGAATGTCAACATGGGTTTTATAAACCGCGCTTGTTTCATCTTCTGTAATATAAAGCGTTTTCATGTCATCTCCGGCAAATTCCACATTGCTCGGTTTTTTACCCGGAGTAAGTATCTTGCCTTTTATCTTCCCTTCGGGAGAGATAATATATACACCGCCGCCTCCGAAATGGGCTGCAAAAAGGTTGCCTTCCGTGTCAAAGCCGATTCCGTCGGGGTCCCCGCCAGGAAGGTCCACAAATACCGTAAAGTCACCAAACGTTCCGTCTTCCATTACCGGGAACCTGATTATTCTCTGGAAAGCTGACTCGCAGACGTATGCAAATTTGCCGTCGGCAGAAAAAGCTATTCCGTTGGGAAAACCGAGTCCCGAATAAACGGGCTTTGTAGACTTGAAGTCGGAAGAGATCATATAAACTGCGCCGTCCAGGTTGTTTTTGTCGTAAGCCAGGGGGTCTGTAAAATACAGGTCGCCCTTAGGGCCGAAGGCCAGGTCGTTAGGCTTCTTGAACCTTTTTCCCTCATAGCCTTCTGAAACAGCCGTGCAGCTGCCGTCGGGGAAGAATCTTAAAATGGCTCCTTTGCCGTATTCGCAGGCGAAGATGCTGCCGTCTTTATAGACAGTAAGGCCGTTTGTTTTCTGAAATTCGTAAGGTTTTGATGGAGCCTGGACGAATGTATCGGCTTTTCCGCCGCTGATGCGTGTAATCCAGTCGCCGTAGCAGTTTGAGACATAGAGAGTATCTTTCCCGTTCCAGGCCGGGCCCTCGGGGAATTTGAGCCCCGAGGCCACTTTTTCCAGTTCAGGACTCATAAATGAGCCGCCGGTTTCCTGGCTCATGATATAGTTTGGAAGAATTGAATGCCCCACAAGAAAGAAAAGGGACATCATCCGGAATTTTTTCATGCCGTACCTCGTTTATATATTATAACTTGTGTTCTGCAGTATTGAATATTAATAATATTAACCTTAAATATAAAGAAAATGAATTATGAAAATAAATTTACTGTATTTCTTTCCGGTTAAACCTTTTGTCCTAAATACAGGTCCAATTATAAAAGCAGGAGAGAATGCGATATGAAGAAAATTATATACTTATTTTTACTGCTGGGAATAATTTTTCCTCTAAGCAACGGAGCCCAGACAGTTCTTTCAGACAAGCAGCCGGAACTGAAATATAATCTGTTTCAGAATTATCCTAATCCTTTCAATCCCGCTACCACTGTAAGATTTACGATACCTGAAGAGACTAAAGTGTCGTTAAAAGTATTTAATGCCCTGGGAGTTGAAGTAGCCGATCTAATGGATACAGTTAAGCCGGCAGGGGATTATGCGGTTGAATTCAGCGGGGAAAATTTACCGAGCGGCATATACTTCCTGCAGCTCAAGGCAGGGAGTTACATGAGCATAAAGAAAATGATTTTGTTGAAATAAGCTTTGGAGAAATTGCCGGTTTTTGTTACATTTGTACTTGTATTTTCTGTAAAAAAAAGAAAAAATAAGATTTTATACACTGGCGCGTTCGTCTAGTGGCTTAGGACGCTGCCCTCTCAAGGCAGAGATCACCGGTTCGAATCCGGTACGCGCTACACCTAAAAACCCCGTGATTCAGTGAATTACGGGGTTTTTTTCGTTTTACTTCTTCTTGAAATCCCAATAGGAAAAGTATTTTGTCCTATAAGTTCAAGGCAGGGACCCAAAAAAAAAATCAGAAGGATAACTGAATTATTTTTTTGCCTGGAGGGTCCCTTTGCCCCGAATCTCTTTTTCAACCGGAACGGCATTTCTCACAATCAGAGAATAAAGCCTCTCGTATTCCCGTTTTTCCCTGAAGCTTTCCAGCTTCTTAAAAATCTGCCTTAGCAAATTATTTCCCATTTTGCGTCTTTTAATTAAAGTTTTTGAACTTCTTCCGCAATTAAAATTTTCCCTCTATACATATATATATGGTTACAATGAGCGTATTCGGAAAATTTTTAGAAAAAAAATAAAAAATTTACAAAAAATGAAGAATTTATCTTCTTCTTTGTACTCTTCCCCGGGATATTATGTCCGGTATTGTCTATGCAATATGGACTTCTGAACCTAAATTTTTTTATCTTTGTTTTTATGAAAAATGAAAGACTCTTAAATGAAACGTTTTGAAAAGCATATTTTTGTCTGTGAGAATAAAAGGCCTGAAGGCGACCCGAGGGGCTGCTGCTTCGATAAGGGTTCGCCGGCTATCCGCGAAAAGTTCAAAAAAAGGCTGAAGGAACTGGGCTTAAGCCACCTTGTAAGGGCAAATACCTCAGGCTGTCTCGATGCCTGCGAGTTCGGCCCTTCAATAGTCGTCTACCCTGAACAGGTCTGGTACGGCGGCGTAAAGGTGGAAGACGTGGAGGAAATAATCCAAAGCCACATAATTAACAATATACCTGTAGAAAGACTTATGATTAAGGATAAAAGGTTTAACAGAGATGCCGGCAAATAAAGAAAAAGAGCACGCAAAAGAAGTTTTTGATATACTTAAAAAAGAATACCCCGAAGTTAAATCGGCACTGGACTTTTCAACTCCTTTTGAGCTTATAATTGCAACAATCCTTTCGGCACAGTGCACCGACGCCAGGGTTAATATTGTCACGAAGGACCTGTTCATAAAATATAAATCACCGCAGGACTTTCTGAATGTACCAGTTGAGGAGCTTGAAAAGGACATTTTCTCAACCGGATTTTACCACAACAAGGCCAAAAGTATAAAAAACTGCTCAAAGGTTCTGGTTGAAAAATATAATGGCGAGGTCCCGGCCGATTTTGACGCTCTTACAGAACTGCCGGGTGTGGGAAGAAAAACAGCCTCGGTTGTAGCAGCCAACGCTTTCGGAATTCCCGCAATTGCAGTTGATACGCACGTAAAAAGGCTTGCAAACCTTCTGGGCTTCATTAAATCGGATGACCCGGAGAAAATTGAAATGCGCCTTAAGGAGCTGCTTCCTGAAGAGGAATGGATCAACTCATCGCATTATCTTATAAGCCACGGACGGAAAATCTGCATTGCACGGCGCCCAAAATGCCTGGAATGTGTGCTTGGTGAGATATGCCCGAGCTTTAAACCATAATCCGCCTTCGGCGGGTCCAACGTCCGACGTCAGAAAAGAAATACAATTTGTTGAATTGAGATATAAAGTAAAAGGAGAAAAAATGGCTACCAGGGAAGAATGTCTGGCTATTTTAAAAGAATACACAAAAGGTGAAAGTTTACTGAAACATGCCTATGCAGTTGAAACCTGCGTAAGGGCATATGCAGAGAAATTCGGTGAGGATGTGGAATACTGGGGCAACGTGGCACTGCTCCACGATTTTGATTATGAGATGTACCCCTCGCTTGAAGATCATCCTTTCAAAGGCAATGAAATATTAAAAGAAAAAGGGTTCGATGAGGCTTTCAGGCGTGCAATTATGTCGCACGCAAGTTCTACAAACATACCGCGCGAGACCCTTCTTGAAAAAACACTCTTTGCATGCGATGAGCTGGCTGGTTTTATTACGGCAGTTACCTATGTAAGGCCCAGCCGCTCGATTGATGAGGTGGATGCCAAATCGGTAAAAAAGAAGATGAAGGATAAAGCCTTTGCCCGTGCCGTTAGCAGGGAAGATATTACCCAGGGCGCCGAAACACTTGGCGTTCCGCTTGATGACCACATCCAGTTCTGCGTTGAAGCCATGAAGGCAAATAAGGCGGAACTCGGGTTATAAAAGTTACCCGGGCGGCCAGGAATAATTCACCTCCGCCCGGTTTAATTTCCGCAGTTCATTCCAGCACTTTTACATTCCGCTTCTGTCGTATTCAAATCCCAGCATTGT
>JBLNAZ010000190.1:0-6087 GCA_050259615.1 Syntrophomonadaceae bacterium
GGCGGAATAGGCAATCTTCCAAGGCTTCCTTTTATTCCCAGACAGGTGCTGGAAGTGGTTCCGGAGAAGCCGGGCGATAACGTTGAAGGTGAAATTGATCTGATACTAAGAATTGGCACCGACGGGCTTGTAAAAGAGCACAGGGTAAATACGAATACAACAAACTCATACATTTACCTGAACAGCGTCATTAAAGCTGCCTATAAATCCAGGTGGGAGGCAGTTACTTTTAAGGGCGGCAAGGTGGAGTACTGGATTGAAAAAAAATACGGTTTTAATTAAGAAACACTCTTAATTTAGAATTTACTTTTGAAGTAATTTAACAAACAATAAGGGAGGATCTATCAAAGGCATAGTTTCCAGGGTCGAAAGCAAAGATTGTTATGTTCTTGTTCCTGAAACCGGTAATATTATAAGGTGTGCTGTTAAGGGAAAGTTTAAGAATGATTACAACTTAAAGAAGGATAAGCTCTACAAAGTAAACCTGGCCGTTGTGGGCGACAATGTGTTGTTTGACGAAAACAGTGACGGGACGGGAGTTGTATACAAAATTGATGAAAGGGAAAATTATCTTTCCAGAAAAGCCCCGAAGATAAAAGGCGCGGGCTACAGGGGCGAAAGGCTAGAGCAGGTGATTGCTGCAAATGTAGACAATCTGTTTGTTGTAAGCAGCGTGGGCATTCCGAAATTTAACAATAAGGCAGTTGACAGGCTTATTATTTCAGGGGAAAGTTCCAGCCTTAGTATTTACCTTATCATAAATAAAACAGATCTTGATAACGAGTATGAAGCAGAAGCCTGGAAGGAACTCTACAGCAGCATTGGTTATCATGTAGTTACAAGCAGCGTTGTTACAGGCGAAGGCATCGGGGAAATTAAGAGCCTCCTGAAGGGAAAGAAAAGCATTTTCTGGGGACACTCGGGAGTAGGCAAGTCATCACTGTTAAACAGCATGTATCCATCCTTAAAATTAAAGACTGGTGAGACGAGCAACTTTACACAGAAAGGGAAGCATACCACCGTTACAAGCCTTATGGTAAGAGTTGAGCCTGAGGTTTATATAGTAGATACCCCGGGGATAAGAGAAATTGATCCGTACGGAATTACAAAAGAAAATCTTGGACACTACTTTATAGATTTTAAGCCTTATCTCGATGAATGCCGTTTTAATACCTGCACTCACAATCATGAGCCGGGATGTGCCGTGGCAGCAGCAGTAGAAGAGGAGAAGATCCCGGCAGAAAGATATGAAAGCTACCTTTACCTGCTGGAAACAATTGAAGAGGGTATAGTTTTCTGAAAGACTAAGTTAGAAAACTAAGTTAGTAGGTTATTTCAGTCCTGTGCGTTTTATCTTTCTTACTATCATGAGCATATTGTAGATGATTTTTCTTACCACGTTGTCTGGCACTCCGTCGAAGTGCCTCGACTGGAAGCGCATATCGCACTGGTCGTTGACATAATCCACAACAATAAACTTTCCTTTTGTTGATAGAACAATTTCGGTAGAAAAATAGTCAAGCCCTGTCAGCCTTGCTATTTTTCGGGTATCGCGGAAGAGTTCCCCAAGGTGGTATTTATCAACTTCATCATTGGTCAGTTCTGAATAGTAGTGCGTCTGGTCATCCCACCAGCAGGGGATAGCTTTTCCAAAAGCCCAGAAGGATCTGAACCAGGCGCGCCTTCCGTCCAGCATCTGCGGATAAATCTTCTCCTGCAGAAGGTACTTATCCTCATTATTTGTCATTCTTTCTTCAAGCACTTCTTTCAGGGTTTCGGCCCCGGTAACAACACCCATTCCGCCGCCCGTGGTATTGGCTGGTTTGATGATAAAAGGGCGGTCTAATATTTCAAGGTCATCCAAAGAGATGTAAATTTCCTCTTCCTCGCTGAATGGTGGAATGATAATTGAATATGGCGTATGAAGCCCTGCCGTAATAAACTCCAGGTGCATCGTAGCCTTGTCGATTGCATGATGGACAAGTTTGTACGGGTTAAAGATCTTGGTATTGCGCCTGGATAAAATGTGCGCAATTTCCATAAAATCATCACTTACGTCAGAGGCCCTGTCGAGAAAACACAATACAGACAAATTGCGGCGTTTTAGTTTATCTATGACGTCATAAACATTATCTTCACGTATAATATATGTTGAAATCTGGAGCTGACGTGCCATTTCCTCAATAAGCCTGATAAAATCCTCATCATATTCCCATGTAAAGGCAAGAGCAAGATCAAATTTTTCCATAGGTAATCGATTATTTAATTTATTAAATTGATTATTATACACCCGGGACAGATAAAATTCTTTTGAAGAGCAATAATCCCTGATTAAAACAAATTATTACGAACTATTTTCCGTTTAGGATGTATAAAAACGGAGAATTCTTATATTCTATTATTCAGGAAAATTTTACCCTGTATGTAAAATTTTATGTAACTTTAATTAAGAAATAAAACATTTTATGCTAAAAAACACAATAATAATATTTGGCCTTGCTTTTTTGCTGTTCGGATGTTCTTCAGATAAAATTCAGAAAGGTGACGAAGCCGCTTTGGCAGATTCTGTTGAAAGCCTCCAATCGAAAGTAGCTATTGAACATTTTATAGATGGAAACATTGCAGACGCTAAGGGAGATTATTCTGCAGCTATACTGGAATACCAGGATGCCCTCAGGATGGATCCTAAGGCTGGCGTGTACTACGCACTGGCAAAGGATTACCTCTTGACAAATAAGCTGTCACTGGCGCTAGAAAACATAAATAATGCAATCAAACTTGATCTGTCGAATGTTGATTACTACAATATACTTGCAGAAGTATATACGAACGCTCATCAGGCAGATTCCGCGGCTAATGCATATGAGAAGATAATTAAACTGGACTCCGTCAATGTTGCAGCGTATTATAACCTGGCAAATATTTACCAGCAGTCGAAACCACTTCAGGCATTGAACCTGTATCAGAAGCTCTTAAGAATTACGGGTCCTGAATGGAGCGTCCTTGCCCGCGTTGCAGAGCTTTATGAGCGCATTGGAAATACGGATGAATCTATAAAAACAATTGAGCAGCTCCTGACACTCGACCCTTCAAACGTTGAGGTCAGAAAGCTCCTGATAGAATCCTACATTAAGGAAAACAAGTTTGATAAGGCGCTTGGCGCAATTGATGAACTTCAGGCAAAGTTTCCTGAGGACTTAAGCCTGAGGGAGATGAAGGCGCAGATCTACCTTCAGAAGAACAATTGGCCAAAAGCACTGGGTGAATACAGGGTAATACTGGATAGCCATTCTGTACCGGTAGAATCAAAAATAAAAATAGGTTCAATATTCCTGACGCAGTCCATGCAGGATTCCACTCTGCTGCCGCTTACGAGGGAAGTGTTTGAAAAACTGGACCACGATACGACTAACTGGCAGATTAAGATGGTACTGGGCGAAATTGATCTTCGGGAAAGAAAGGATTCTGCTGCAATAAGTGAATTCAAACAGGTAACAGAACTTGCCAGGTGGAATGCGGATGCGTGGACCCGCTTAGGCGGACTGTACTTCGATAATAAAAAATACGATGAGGCTGCAAAAATATTAAGACAGGCTGTGCAGAACTTTCCGGATAATTTTCCGATTAACCTTATCCTGGGGCTTTCGCTTTCGCAGATGAGTAACTATACTGAAGCAAAGCCATACCTGCAGAAGGCTGTTTATCTTAATCCAAAGGATCTGACGGCGCTTTCGGCATACGGATATACCCTGAACCAGCTCAAGGAGCCAACATCTGCAATCCATTACATCAAAGCAGCTTTGAAGCTGGATTCAAACAATGTGGACCTGATCGGCACACTGGGCCTTATTTATAACTCACAGAAAAAGTGGGCCGAGTGCGACAGCGCATACTCCAGGGCATTGAGCCTCGATTCAAATAACGTGCTCATACTTAATAATTACGCCTATTCTCTTGCTGAAAGAGGAATAAGGCTGGATGAAGCACTGAAGATGGCAGAGAAGGCAGTTTCGAGAGAGCCCGGGAATTCTTCCTACCTCGATACTTATGGGTGGGTATTCTACAGGATGGGAAATTACGATAAGGCTGAGGAGTACATAAGAAAAGCTCTTGCACTCGATTCCTCGAATTCCACACTGATTGAGCACCTTGGCGACATAAATTTCAAGGCGGGAAAAAAAGGCAAGGCCCTTGAAATGTGGCAGCAGGCATTTCAGCTAAATACAGATAATTCGGAACTTAAGACAAAGATTGAAAAAGGAGAGCTGTGAAAAAGTTATTTATAGTTATGATCTACTTATTACCATTTTTTACTTTTATTTATGAAGGCTGTATTCCATCCAAACCGACGGAAAAAATTGAGATCCTGCCCTCGGAAAGGCTGACAAAAAAACTGGAAGCAAACAGAAGAAAAATTAAAAACTTCGAAGGCACCGGTACAATAGACATTAATACTCCGGAGGTTAATACTACTGCCAGCTTTAAGGTAGTAATGCAAAGGCCTGATTCGGTTTATCTTGAAGTATATGGCCCGTTCGGAATTGAACTTGCACAGGCCCTTGTTACAAGCAATAATTTTTCTTTTTATGATGCAATGCATAATACGCTTTACAAAGGCAGCAGCAGCAGCAATATCCTGAAAAAGATATTTAAGGTTGATATGTCCTTCGGCGATCTTACAGATGCTTTTGTGGGTGCTGTCAATCTGACTCCCAAACTTACACAGGATCCTTCGAATTACGAGATTGTTTATGACAAATATGTCCTCACTTATAAAGACTCACTTTCAGCAGCAAAGACAAAGTATACTGTCGACATCAGGGATCTGGTGGTTACAAATTACCAGCTCTTTGGAATCAATGATAGTCTTGTTTTAGCAGGTAACTATTCGAAGTTTAAGATAGTAAACGGTATACCTGTTCCATTCGTAACAGAAATAAAGAATAATTCTGAAAATCAGAATCTTAAGATAGAATACCGCAAGGTGGATGTAAATAAGAGAAATTCAAAAATCACTTTTGAAATTCCCGATGATGCAGAAGTGGTGAAGTGGTAAGTGAAAATTTATCTTCTCAGGGATATTCAATCCTTGAGAAGATTTCCACCCTAAGCGCGTGCTTTAATTTTGAAAAAAATATTCGAAAATTAATCTGAAACCATTTTTCAGATCCTTTTTATGTTCAGATCATTCATCTATGGATAATTATAATTCCGCTAAATATCTCAGACCAAATTTGCAGACGAGGAATGTATTCCGGGGCTGTATCCCTGCAATATTTCCGGCTCTTATTGTTTTCTTTACTTTGCTTCTGCCTTTGTCTGCACAGGAGAAAATCACAGATAAGAAAGCCGAGCTTAAGGAGCTCAAGCAGGAAATAAACCGCCTGGAAGATGAGCTGAAAAAGAAGTCGAGGAAAGAGAAGCTATCCATAGACATGCTTGAAAACTACAGCCGCCAGAACCACTATCTAAACCAGCTGATAAATTCCATAAGGTCAGAAGAAACTGAAAAAGACAATCAGATAGGCGAGACTGAAAGCCAGGCTGCAGGCATACAGAAAGAAATTGGCCGCTTAAAGGCAGGATATTCAAAGTACATTGTTCATCTTTACAAACACGGCAAAGACGGCGAACTGAACTCCGTATTTTCCTCAGGCTCATTCAATCAGGCGCTGGTAAGGTATAAATACCTAAAGAAAATCTCTCTCCAGAGGCAGAAGAACATATCGGAGCTGAAAGAAAAGCAGAATGAGCTGGCACTTATTCAGAAAAAGCTCGTGGCCGAAAGGGATGAAAAAAGAGCCATTGCGGAAGAAAAGCAGAAAGAGGAAAAAAGCCTGGACGTGAAGCTGGCTGAAAGAAAAACGATCCTTGCAAGTTTAAGAAACGACAAGAACTCGCTTAAAAAGGAGCTTGAGCTGAAAAAGAGGGCTGAAGACGAGATAAGAAATTTAATATCACGGCTTATAGAAAAAGAAGAAAGAAGGAAAGCTGAAGAAAAAAAAGCTGCCGAAGAAAGAAGAAAATCCTTACTTGCAAAGCTGGAGAGGGCCAAAAAGAATAAGGAAATAAAAGAAACAACAACAC
>JBLNAZ010000191.1:0-31003 GCA_050259615.1 Syntrophomonadaceae bacterium
AAATAAGTCATTTCTTTACTGCTCAGGGACAGAAAATACCTGTCCCTGAGTTTTGATGCTATCCTCTGTAATTCAAAAGATCACCATCAGTTTTCACAAATCTGGTGAGTTTTTTTCTGTCCTCAAGCCTGTATCTTGCTATTAATGCAAAACTAAATTATCATTTAGTACCTGCCAATAACAGTCCTTCTCTATACAAAAGGGGGTATGCAATGAAAAAGGCTCTATGTTTACTTTTGCTTGCTCTGCTGGCGCTATCAGGCTGCAAAAAAGATGCACCCGCAGAATCACAAAAAAACTACGGTTTCCAATTTCAGTTCATAACAGAAAACTATAAACCCTTTAACTACCAGGAAGGTTCGGAACTTAAAGGCTTGGCTCCGGATATTCTCAGGAAGATATGCTCAGATCTTAATATTCCTTTTGAAGTAAAAGTTCTGCCCTGGGATGAAGGCTATAATACCGCTCTGAAGAACAATAATGCAGTTCTTTTTTCCACCGTGCTCAATTCCCAAAGGAAAGACCTTTTTAAATGGGCAGGACCTATAGCATCTGTGAACTGGGAATTTTATGCAGCCTCTCCAGCTAAAATTAAACTTTCCTCATTGGACGATGCAAAAGCAGTCAAAAAGATCGGTGTAATAAAAGACTATGCCATAGAGCAGTACCTTACGGAGCAGGGATTCACAAACCTGAGCTATGTAAGCAATAACATTGAAGGCCTTGACAAGCTGCTTAAAGGGGAGATAGACCTTTTCCCCTCAGACAGGATAACAGCTGAGGCCGCCTTGAAATCCTTGGACAGGACCATCTGGTCAGTTACCCCTTTAATGACAATTCTGACGGACCTCGTTTATTTTGCATTTAATAAAGAGATCCCCGACCAGGTGGTGAACGACTTCCAAAACGGGATAAATAAGTTGAAAAGCGACGGGACACTTCAAAAGCTTTACCAGAAATACATGCCGCTCGAGAATCCTCCTGCGGAACTGCAGATTTACACGGAGCAGTATCCTCCCTTGACTTTCAGGAACAGTTTTGGTGAAATAACAGGCTTTGGGACAGATCTGGTTAATGAGATCATGAAGCGGAATGAAACCTTTTACCCCGTTACATTATCACTCTGGAGTAACGGATACTCGATGATTCAGAACAATCCAAACTTTTGTCTTTTTACAATGGACCGCACGTCCCAGCGTGAAAACCTTTTTCAGTGGGTCGGTCCCCTTGGCACTAACAGAACATTCTTCTTCATAAAGGCAGGTTCAGATGTAACAATCGGATCTATTAATGAAGCAAAGGTGCTGGCCTCAGTTGGTACAGTAAGCTCCTGGTTTTCTGATCAGTATCTGAGACAGCTTGGATTTAATAACCTGATTTCAGACCCCGATCCTGAAGTTATGGTCGGAAAACTCATGCGCGGGGAAGTGAAGGCTTTTGTATGTTCTGAAGTAACTTTCCCGGATATAGTTGAATCAGCCGGGTACAGCTATAGCCAGGTTACACCTGCTTTGGAACTCATGTCATCAGACTACTACATTGCATTCTCAATAACCACGTCTTCTGCAATAGTCAATCAGTGGCAGAATGCATTAACAGCCATAAAGCAGGATGGCACTTACGATGCGATATATAGCAAGTGGTTTAAGAAATAAAAGAATGCAGCCTGGCCTGCTTAATAGTTTTATTCAACAAACAATTCGTCCACATAGCAGTATTTCCAGTCCTCACCAGGCTGAAAGGATTTTATTACCGGGTGCTGTGTTGAGTGGAAATGCTTGGTTGCATGCTTATTCTTTGACTGGTCGCAGCAGCCGACGTGTCCGCATATAAGGCACAACCTGAGATGCACCCACGTGTCTCCCATCTTCAGGCATTCTTCGCAGCCTTCGGGTGTCCGGGGTTCGGGTTCTTGTTTAATCTGATCAATGTGTTCGCATGCTTCCTGCATTTTATTTTCCTTATGGTTAAAAGATTAGAGCAATTTAATTTTCTCATTCCCTTAAGATGGGACATCCCCCTGCAGTGATTTGATATCCCAGCCAGCAAATTTTGCACTTTCATTATACGTACTTTGCAGAAATTCCATTATCATACCTTCAGGAGAAGGGGATCTGTAGATTCCTTCATAAGGCATAATGAATTCGTTCAACTGGGTATTGAATGAAGCGGCGCCGGGTGCGATTTGGGCATTTTCAATTCCTTTGGGTGCAGGATACAGATAGGCATAGAAAGCCGGATGAGGGTAGCGGCTGTCGCCCGGCCAGAAACCAAATGAAAAATTTTCCTCGTTTTCAGCAAAGCGCATTATACGGCCGCCGTAATCAGGCGGCTTTGCAGGTTTCCCTGAAAAACGAGTACCATTTAAGTCAAATGATCCCCAGAAGAACTGAATGGGACTGCTTTTTCCCCTGAAGGGTGAGCAAAAGCGCTCAAAGAGAAGATAGCATTTTACCTGCAGCTGCCACCAGCTTAAAACATACCTGCTGTCGTAGGAAGAGTGCACTTCATCTGTATCACACGCAATCGGATCCGTAACTTCCACCTGCATCGGGTTTATTGCAACTTCAATTCCTAAGTCCCTTAGTGCCGCCATAAATTCAACGTAAAAGCTCGCTACAGAACGCGGATATAAAGAAATCTTTACAGATTCATCACTGGTTTTATGAATTACAAGCTCATTGCAGATAAAATCGAAATTTATGTCGAATGCCTCATCCTTATAAGGTATAAGTCCGGTAGTTATGCCTGAAGAATTGAGACTGAAAGCCACATTCCACCAGTGGTTAATAAATGGATGAAGAGCCAGCTTTACCTTGCCCGCAATCTGCATCCACATATGCAGTGTGTCCAGTGTATCCTTCCAATTTTCATATGGCAGCGCCGGCCATTTGGTTTGAGTCTTTACATTATCCATATAATACCCTTTTCTTATGCTTTATTATAACTAAAGTAAAACGGGCAAAATAATTAAAGGTAAAAACACTCACCTCTACATCCGCCGAAGCTTCGGCCGGTGCTGACCTGAACTTCTTGGCTTTATCAGGGCTTTTACATATGACTTGCACATAATGCCTGTTTTATTTAATAATAGTTAATTATAAAGATTGAGGTTTTAGATGGCTGAAGATATTGAAAAAGAAAAAGATGAAACAACGGAAATAAAAAAAATAACAGGCATCCACCACGTAACTGCAATTGCGGGCGATCCGCAGAAGAATATAGATTTTTATGCCGGCATACTGGGACTAAGGCTCGTAAAAAAAACTGTAAACTTTGACGCACCCGACGTATATCATTTTTACTACGGCAACGAAACCGGGGAACCGGGAACAATACTGACATTCTTTCCTTTCGGAGATATTCAAAAAGGGCGGAACGGGAAGGGGATGATCAACACCATCAGCTTTTCAGTTCCTTCCTCTTCAATGGAATTCTGGGAAGAACGCTTACATAAGTTCAGTGTGGATTATCACCCTCACCAGGAACGTTTCAACGGCGAGGTTGTGATATCCTTTAAAGATCCTGACGGGCTCAGCCTCGAGCTCGTTTTTAACGGTAAGGATACGCGCAGCGGATTTACCAATGGACTGATTCCCCTGGAGCATTCAATTAGGGGGTTTTTTGGCGTGGAGATCTGGGAGGAGGGTTATGAAAGAACCGCAGGACTTCTGACTGCGCAGCTCAATCATAAGCTCATTGCGGAAAAAGGCAACCGGTTCCGTTTTGCTGCAGATGATTCGCCCGGAAACTATGTGGATATTTTGTGCTCTCCCGACAGCCTTAAAGGCATCGGCGGAAACGGTACGGTCCATCACATGGCTTTTTGTACACCGGATAAGGAATCGCAGCTGGATCTAAGGCGTGCAATTGCAGAAAGCATGCTCAATCCTACGCCTGTAATAGACAGGCAGTACTTTGAATCTGTTTATTTCCGTGAGCCGGGAGGAGTTTTGTTCGAGGTTGCAACTAGGCCTCCGGGATTTACAGTAGATGAAAGCCTGGAGCATTTAGGAAGTGAACTTAAGCTGCCTCAGCAGTATGAACCGCACCGCAAGGAAATTGAAAAAGTATTAAAGCCGGTTAATCTGAACCTGGAAAAATTCCGCCGCGTATATATTTAACTTATATCTGAAGAAATGCATTTGGGAAAATGGCTTTAGACTCAAAAAATATACTGCTGGCCGGTAAGGCAGCTGCCGGGGCTGAAAAGGCCTGTATCATGCTCCACGGGAGGGGTGCTGATGCAAGGGATATCCTTTCACTTTCGGAATATCTTAATGTAAGGGATTTTGCGCTCATTGCACCCAATGCTGAAAACCGCAGCTGGTATCCGTATTCATTCCTTGCTCCGCAAAAAGAGAATGAACCCTGGCTTTCCTCTTCAATAAAACTGCTTGAAGATGTTGTTAAGGATTTAAATGAAATGGGGATCCGTGATGAGGCAATCTATCTGCTCGGGTTTTCACAAGGGGCCTGCCTTACGCTCGAATTTGCGGCACGGAATGCAAAAATGTATGGCGGAATTGCGGCTTTTACCGGCGGCTTAATTGGGGACAGGATCCAGAAAGAAAGTTATACGGGAGATTTTTTGAAAACTCCGGTTTTTATCGGCACCAGCGACCCTGACCCGCATGTGCCAATTGAAAGGGTAAATGAAACTGCAGAAATATTACGCAAAATGAACGCAGAACTGACACTTAAGATTTATAAAGAAATGGGGCACACCATTTCCCAGGATGAAATTGATACTGCCAACAGCCTGATTTTCTCCCGCTGATATGCAAATCTCTTAGCCCAAACCTTCAATTTAACCCTGTAATTCTCAATATTTCAATCCTTTGGCCAAAGCAGGGACCGTAGCCTGATTGGGTCTGTAGCCATTTTGTGCCATGAAAAGAAAATATTTCTTGACAGAAGTACCGGAATTTTATAAATTGCAAACGTTTGCATAAAACTAATATGAAAAATAAAACAATCGTCGATATCGCTAAAGAGCTGCAGATTTCTCCCTCTACTGTCTCAAGGGCTCTTAACGACCACCCTTATATAAATAAGGAAACCAAACTGCTTGTCAAGAAAGTTGCCAGACAGATGGGTTATATGCCTAATCCGATAGCACGCGGCCTGAGACAGAACAGGACAACTTCAATCGGGGTTATCGTCCCTGAAATCAAGCACGACTTTTTCTCCTCTGCAATCAGCGGCATCGAGGAGGTTGCCTACCGTTCCGGCTATACTATAATTGTCTGCCAGTCAAACGAAAGCTATGAACGGGAAGTCCTCAACACCAAAGCCATGATTCTCCACAGGGTTGCCGGACTCATTGCCTGCATTTCGCAGACGACCATAAACGGCAAACATTTTAATGAAGTGCTGGAAAGGAACATTCCCCTTGTTTTTTTTGACAGAGTGTGCCCTGACGTTCCGGCAAGCAAAATTATTATTGACGACAGGAAAAGCGCCTTTAATGCCGTTGACCATCTTATCAAAAGAGGATACAGTAAGATAGCACATTTTGCCGGACCCAAAGCACTGGACATCTGCAGCAACAGATTTTCAGGTTATAAAGAAGCCCTGGAGAAAAGTAATATTTCTGTTGACGAGAATTTAATTTGTTTCGGCGGACTACACGAAGAGGACGGCTACAAATCAATGGATAAACTTTTAAGAAATAAGACCGATATTGATGCCGTTTTTGCAGTCAATGATCCCGTTGCAATAGGGGCTTTTCAGAGGATTAAAGAGGCTGGTTTAAGGATCCCGGAAGACCTGGGAATTGTGGGGTTCTCCAATAACACAATTACCACAATTGTGGATCCCCCGCTTACAACTGTAAACCAGCCTTCAATGAATATGGGTAAAAGGGCTGCTGAAATTATAATAGGTCTCATTAACGACAAAACCAGCAGCTTAAAGCCTTTTACCGAGGTCCTGGAAGCCGATCTTATTATAAGAGGGTCGTCATAAATTTTTTTATATTTATGCAAACGTTTGCAAATGCTTCAACCTGGTGGGAGAGTAATTCGATAGTATTTCAATCAACTGACAAACTGGTGCGTTAAGATAAGATTCCAATTAGTTAATCTGTTCGGGTTTCATCTGTTCAATATTTTAATTCCGGTAATTATTAATAAAATAAATCAGAACGCCATGAAAAGAATAACTTCAGCAGGAACATTACTGGGCACTTTTTTATTCCTCGGCTCTTTCTTATTGCTGTTTAACAACCTCTTTTCTCAGGTTGAAATAGACATTAATAAATATATCGAAGATCCCATGGTCTTCTCAGAAAATGAGGAAGAGCCTGCAGCCCTTCTTGTACCGTTTGAAAACCTCAAACAGGCTTCTGAATACCACGTTGAGAATTCAGGCTATTATATTTCCCTCAACGGAAAATGGAAATTTGACTGGAAAATCAATCCTTCACTCACCGACAAAAATTTCTATAAAACAGATTTCCGTGACTCTAAATGGAATGAGATCAATGTCCCCTCCGTCTGGCAGATGCAGGGCTACGACCACCTGGTGTACAGAAACGTCCCGATGGAATTCTACCCTTACAACCCGCCCAAAGTCCCTGATGATATAAACCCTGCAGGATGCTACAGAAAAGTGTTTGAAATACCCCTGTCATGGCAGGGAAGGCGAACCTTTATCCATTTCTACGGCGTACAGTCGGCTATGTTCCTCTGGGTAAACGGGGAGTATATCGGCTACCACGAGGACGGAATGACCTCTGCTGAATTCGACATAACTAATTATGTTAAGAGCGGGAAAAATACGGTTGCGGCAATGGTCTTAAGGTGGTGCGACGGCTCTTATCTCGAAGACCAGGATATGTTCAGGTATTCCGGCATCTACCGCGATGTCTTCGTCTATTCAAAGCCGCAGACAATGATGAAGGATATTTTTATTAAAACAGACCTGGACAAAAATTACGAGAATGCAGAACTCATAATGGACTGCACGTTCAGGAGTTATAATCCGGAAAATGAACTGTATTCACTAAGATATACTCTCATGGATAAAAACGGGGAGTCTTTACTTTCAGAGACAACATCTTCCTTTACAATAGAAAAAAATACAAGCAGAACATTTACTCAAAAGGTCTCTTCCCCCTTAAAATGGTCCGATGAAAAACCAAATCTCTACATACTTACTCTTGAGCTCCTTGATAAAAAGGGAAGTGTTAAGGAAGTCTTAAGCCAGAGAGTCGGTTTCAGAAAACTGGAAATTAAGGACGGCATTGCTCTTCTTAACGGCAGGAAGATATATATAAGAGGTACAAACCGGCATGAGCATAATCCTGATAACGGTAAGACACTTACGCTTGAGTTGATGAAAAAAGACATCAGCCTTTTGAAACGGTTTAACCTTAACGCCATACGTACAAGCCATTATCCAAACGATCCAAGGTGGTATGACCTTTGTGATGAATATGGAATATTCCTTCAGGATGAAGTTAATGCCGAATGCCATTTTACAGAAGATGTATTCCCTCACAGACCCGAATACAGATCTGCATTCATGAATCGTTTTGAAAGAATGGTATTCAGGGACAAGAATCACCCGAGCGTAATAATGTGGAGTACGGGGAATGAATGCGGACTTGGCGAGCCGCACTTTATGATGGCTCAGTTTGTCAAAAAGTTCGATCCCGGAAGATTTTTAATGCACCAGTCAAACCATCCCGACGGTGAAGCCCCTTATGTCGATATAATCGGCCCGCGCTATCCGACTCCTTCAGGCTTAAGACAAATAGGCTTAGCAACATCCAAACCCGTCGTTATGGGCGAATATGCTCACCTTATGGGCAACAGCGCAGGACATCAGGATGAGTTCTGGGAAACAATCTATGAGGTTCCGAGACTCCAGGGCGGATTCTACTGGGATTTTGTTGACCAGGGACTGAACGTCAAGGCACGCTTTACGAAAGATTATTCACAAAATAATATACAGACTGGCGTAATGGGAAGGCCTGAAATTGTAAAAGGACTTGAAGGCAGTGCATTCAAATTAAGCGGACTTGACGACTGGATTGAAGTTTACGATGACGAGCGCCTTGATATCAGGTCAACTGCACTCACAATTGATGTGACACTTTTCCCGCAGCAGTTTTATCAGGAAAACCCCATTGTCACAAAAGCCTTCCAGTATGGAATTCTCCAGACAGACGTGGATTCGCTTGCATTCTATATTAACTCGTACAAGAACTGCGTGAAGGTTAAAACACCTTCAGACTGGTACAGCACCTGGCATAAAGTTGAAGCCCGGTATGACGGTCAGGAGATGACACTTTTTATTGACGGCAAAAATTATGGAAGCAGAAAATACACATCCGAGATCAAAAGCGCCCACTACCCGGTTAACGTCGGGCGCGACGCCTTCAGGGATACGGATCAGCACCTGGGGTGGATTTCAAACTTTATTTACGATGAGGTTAAAATCTACAACGCACTAAGCCCTGAGAAAGAACACATGAACCCCGTTCTTTACCTTAAACTGGATGAAATAACAGAAGGGAATAACTATCTTACTTTCGGCATCAGTCCTTTCTGCATTAACGGCATGGTAACAGCCGACAGGAAACCCCAGCCGGAAATGTGGCAGATAAAGCACAGCCTGTCGCCGGTCCGTTTCATAAGCAGCGACCCTTCTTCAGGCCTGTTTACAGTTCAGAACAAATATTCATTTACCAATCTGGATGAGTTTGACTTTGTCTGGCAGCTATACAAAAACGGCAGCCTTGAAACTTCAGGAAGTCTGAACCTCAGCGTTCCTCCGCAGTCAGAAAAAAGCTTCCAGATAGCTGAATTAAAAAACCTGGAAAACAGTTCGGAATATGTCTTTGAAATCAGCTGCAGAATGAAAAACAGCGAACCCTTCAGGGAAAAAGGTTTTGAAGTTAATTTCCAGCAGTATGAGATAAATAAGGCAGGGAGTTCACTCCTGGAAAATAAGAAACAGCATGGCAACTCCGTTGCTGAAATAAAAGAAAGCACCCATGCGCTCTCTGTTGGTCTGAAAGGGACTGAAATAATAATAGATAAAGCCTCGGGTTCCTTTAATCTGTTTAAAAACGGAAAATCCTTAATCCACTCCATGAATGCCAACGTATGGCGTGCCCCAATCTCTAACGAAAAATTTGACTGGGGAAAGGCTGAGGCTGAAGACTGGTATAAAATGGGGTTAAATGAATATCAAAATAAAGCAGATAAAATTCTATGCCGCACAGACAGTGCCGGCAATGCTGTAATTATCAATGTAAAGTCCTTTATGAATTTCTCACAAAGCAGCGACGTTGTAATTAATGAATTTGAGTATGTGATCTCGGGTGAAGGTACAGTTGAAATAAAACATAAGATGACGCCTTTGGGAGCCTTCCACGTAGAGTGGCTCCCCTGCATGGGACTTAATTTCCAGGTCCCGGATGAATACCAGTTTGTCTCATGGTACGGTCACGGCCCTTATGAAAACTACTCCGACAGGAATACGGGTTACAGACTGGGCACACACAGCGTTTTAGTTGATTCTGTAATGAACCCCTATATTGAGCCTCAGGAATACGGCAATTACTCGTCTGTAAAGTGGTTTGAAGTTAAAAATAAGGAGGGCCAGGGTTTCAGAATATCAGGCATGAAAAGTTTCGACTTCTCTGCCGTTCCTTACTATAATCTTGACCGTGCACGTTACCTGTTTCAGATGTTTAAGAATAATTTTTCATCCTTTAACCTCAACTACGGAATAACCGGAGTGGGAGACACTCCAAATCCTGTGATGCCTCAGTACAGGGTATATCCGCAGGTGTATTCAAACAGGATTACAATAACTCCTGTAAATAATATCGTTCAGTAAAGTGAAATGGAAACCTGTTAAATGATTAATCAAAGAAAAGCTGTCTTCATAATTATAATTTTATTCTTCCGGCTCTGTCCTATTAATGCAGCGCCAGGGGATACGCTTGCAATCATCGGCCCAAAAGTTATTACAACAGACAGCTTTATTAAACTTTACAGCGAAAAGCTGACGAAGCTTGGTCTTACTGATAATGGCGAGGTCAGGATGAAATATCTCATGAACCTTGTCAGTGATGAAGTCCTGATTCAGGAAGCAAAAAGTGAAAAGCTGGATAGGACTCCCGAGGCATTAAAAGAATTTAAGCGTCAGGAGCTTCAGGAACTCCTTAACACATATTCCCTTAAGCATATATCTCCTGAAATCAGAATTACTGACGCTGACCTTAAAACTTTATATGTAAAATTTAACACCAGGCTTAAGGTAAGCCACCTGTTTGCAGAGATTAAAGCCGGGGCAGATAATCTTTATGTCAGGCTTAAGAAGGGAGAAAAATTTGAGGAGCTGGCTAAAGAGACCTTCCGCGATCCTAAGCTGAGAGATAACGGGGGTTCTCTTGGCTATATCTCAATAGATGAAATGGACCCGGAATTTGAGCGTGCGGCCTACTCATTGAAAACGGGTGAAGTTTCTTCCCCGGTAAAAACAGTCGAAGGATACAGTATAATAAGACTTGAAGACATAAAACCCAATCCTTTGCTGACTGAAAATGAATTCCTAAAAGCAAAGGAAAGACTTAAAACATTCGCAAGAAAAAGAGCATACGAGGAAGAAGTAAAACGTTTCACAGCTAATCTGAGAAATAAACTGAAAATTCATTTCAATGAAGCCATGATTTCAAAGCTTTATGAAGCAATGAATGGAAAGCCTCTTCAGGAAATAATTGAAGGGAATGTCCTTTCAGCTTCGAAAGAGGACGTTAAAAAGACAGTCGTATCCTCAGCTCTGGGAAATTGGGACTTTAAGACGCTTGTAAGCGAAATGAAGGTTATTACAGAAGGACAGAGAAAATGGATTAGAACAAGGGATAACCTGGAAGACTTCATTTCAGGGCTTGTTATGCGTAAATACATTTCCTCCGAAGCAAGAAAGGAAAAGCTCCACCTCGAAAGCTCCTTCAGCAAAAACGTCGGTTATGCCTTTGATACCTATCTGCTTAACTCGATTGAGCAACGGATTAAAGCAGAAATTAAAATATCTCCTGATTCCATCAGGGCATATTACAATAAAAACATTGAGCTTTTTAAGACCGAGCCTGAAGTCAGGCTGCGCTCCATACTTCTTGATAACGCAGGTGCTGCAGATTCTGTAAAAAACCTTCTGGAAAAAGGAATGGATTTCAGTGTGCTTGCAAGGAAATTTTCAATTCAGAAGGTGACTGGGGAAGAAGGCGGGGATATAGGTTTCTTTAAGAAAAAAATGCTGGGTGAACTTTCTGATGAACTGTTCAGATTAAACGTTGGGGAGTGGACAGGCCCAGTTAAGGATGACGGGAAATATGCATTCCTACAGTGCTCAGAAATAAAGGCTTCACAGATAAGAACCTTTGAATCGTGCCAGAAGGAAATTGAAGAAATGCTTTCGAACATAAAGTGGTTCGAAATAAGAAAAAATTATGTGGATTCTTTCAGATCCAGGCTCAGCATAAAACTGTTTTTTCAGAAATTAAACGTTCTAAAAATATAAATAAAGGTCGGCCGCAGATGAAACAAATGACCGTGTCATTTATATCAGTCTTTCTGATGCTTATCCTTGTTTCGGGGATTGCTTCTGCCCAGAGTTCGGGAAAGATCACCGGAAAGGTGACAGATGCAGTTACTGGAGAGGCTTTAATCGGTGTTACCGTTGTAGTTGAAGGCACTCGCCTGGGCAGCATAACCGATTCAGAAGGCGAATATGCAATTGTAAAGGTGCCCTCGGGGCATTATACGGTTTCTGCCAGCTATATAGGATACAATAGAACTGTTACAAAGAATGTGCAGGTATTAACCGACCTTACAACAGCACTGAACGTTCAGATGTCGCAGACTTCCGTTACACTCAATCAGGAAGTGGTTGTTGTTGCACAGGCCCCGCTTATTAAAAGAGATCTTACGTCAACTGAGTCAAGAGTTACCGCAGATGAGATCGAAAAACTTCCTCTGCAGGACCTGAGCCAGCTGATTACAATGCAGGCAGGGGTCAATAAGGACGTGGGCGGAAATATACACATCAGAGGCGGGCGCTCAAGTGAAATATCATACCTCATTAACGGCGTAAGCATAACAGATGATTATTCACGCTCACAGGCTCTTACAATTGAAACTGAATCCGTCCAGGAACTCCAGGTAATAAGCGGAACATTCAACGCTGAGTACGGCAACGCAATGTCGGGCGTTGTAAATGTTGTTACAAGAACCGGCGGCTCAAAGTTCCAGAGCAATATCGAACTCTGGACCGGGGATTATGTCAGCAGCCATAAGGATATCTTCTGGAACATAAATAAGACAAGCCCATGGGCAAACTATAACTTCCAGGCGTCCCTTGGCGGACCCATGATCGGCGACAGGCTTACCTATTTCTTTACCACAAGAAAATACTACACCGACGGTTATATTTACGGACTTAACAGATACAACCCGCAGGGACGTGCACTGTGGGATGACGGGACACTTGTAGCCAATCCGGGCGACAGCTCTTATGTCTCCATGAATTCCAGCAGCCGCTGGAGCGGACAGGGAACAATTGATTTTCAGATTGCCCCATCCCTGAAACTGAAAGTTGATGCTTTCGGCAGCTCTGAAAACAGCCGATTTTATTCGCACCAATACAGGCTCAATCCAAACGGTGAAAAGGGGGGGCGCAGCATAGGCTACAGCGTCTTTGGAAAACTAATTCACCAGATACTTACTAATACATTCCAGGAGCTTACTGCCGCATATAAGTATAATGATTATACGTCAAAACTTTATGACAATCCTTATGACACGCGCTACGTCCATCCCGATTCACTTAACGTTCCGGGATATCATTTTCTGACGGCCGGAACAGATTTGAACCGCTTTCAGAGAAATACAAAAAGCGTGATCCTGAAATGGGACCTTACAAGCCAGCTGAATAAGCTGAACCTTGCAAAGCTTGGCGTGGAAGTCCAGACAGATAAGCTTTTCTATGAAAACATCAACCTTATTCCTGCCGTAGGCCTGAACGGCCAACAGATAATCCCGTTCCAGCCTTTCATTCAATCAACAGAATCACCTCAGCATGACATGTTTGAGCGTAATCCGTTTAAGTTCAGCGCATACATACAGGATAAAATTGAGCTTGAGGGGCTCATTGTAAATGTGGGCCTCAGGTTCGATCTCTTCAACCCGAAGGGAAGGGTCCCGGCTGACCCTCAGGATCCGAATATCTTTAACCCGTTCAAGTTCGAACATATATACAGGGATACAAACGACGATGGCAAGATAGGCCTCGACGAACAGACTGAATCAAATAAACTGACTCTTGGCGAAAGGGAAGCCTTCTGGTATAAGAACACTACCGTGAAGACACAGCTGAGCCCCCGCTTTGGAATCGCTTATCCTATTACGGATAAAGGTATTATCAGGTTCTCATATGGTATCTTCCAGCAGATTCCGGAATACAGCCAGATGTATCTTGCTGACCAGTTTAAGATGACTTCGGCAACCGGAATACAGGGCCCCTTTGGAAATAATGACCTTAAACCGCAGCGTACTACAATATATGAAATCGGGCTTCAGCAGCAGCTGTTCGAAAATTTCGCCTTTGACTTAACGGCTTTCTACCGCGATATAAGGGACTGGATTTCCTCCAGCCAGCCGATACCCACTTTTCTTGCCGGAATATCATACTCCGAGAGGATTAACCGCGACTTTGCAAACGTCCGCGGTATAACCCTTGCAGTAAACAAGCGCTTCTCAGACTTTTATTCATTCGGCGTGGATTATACGTTCCAGATTGCAGAGGGAACAAACTCATCTCCTGATGATGAGTACTTCTCACAGGTAAACGGATCTGAACCAAAGAAAATTCTGACTCCGCTTAACTGGGACCAGACCCACACCTTTAACGCCAATATTTATGTGGGTTCGGCTGACTGGGGCCTGAGCCTTATTTCTTCGCTAAATACTGGACAGCCATATACTCCGACCGTTATACCCGGAGCTTACACGGGCAGGAACGTCCTTAGCGGCCTTACTGAAAACAGCCGCCGCAAGCCTTTAATTGCAAGACTTGACCTTGAACTGCATAAGAATTTTGACTTCTCCAGCATGAACGTTCAGTTTTTTATAAAGGTTTTTAACCTCCTGGATTCCAAAAATCCTATCAATGTATTTGGCGATACGGGTAAGCCCGACTATACACTCGAAGAAAAGCAGGTCCCGAGCTACGACCAGGCCTGGTTCGATTATCCAACTTACTATAGCGAACCCAGAAATATTTATCTCGGAACGAGAATTTCATTATAGAATTTAATTTTACGGGAATTGAAATGTTAAGACAGAATTTATATTTAACTTTTGTAACCGGACTTCTTTTAGCAGCCTCACTTCAGGCTCAGGTGCTGGACCATAAGCCTTCGGACTTCCGGAGCGACGTCAATTACAGAAGAAATTCAAATGTCGACGGCAATAATATCCGTGCTACTATCTTTAATTCCGGCTACAGCGGCGACCCGTCCAACCGTCCCGATTACGTCGAGTACGAATGGCCGAAAAATACAAACAGGATCTATATTGCTCTTATTGATATACTGCTCGGCGGGGAGGTGACTTCAAATAAGGGAGAGAAAATCTATCTCGTTGAAGTGCCGCAGGGAAGGACCGATCCCACGACTGGCAATTCCTGGAATATTGAACCTGTTCCCGGCTTTATGGATCCTCAGCAGAGTCAGATTGCCAGGAGCGACAGAAAATCAAGCTGGCCTACAGCTGTCCAAAAAGGCTGGCGCGACAAAAGAACCGATCCGAATGATCCGGGCTGGGTAGGCTCATGGAACGGTTTTTTTGGAAAGAATATCTTTAATGCCGACCAGGAATTCTATTATGTTACTTCCGACGACCTTTACAAGCGTCAGCCTTATACGCCTGACACTACAGACCTAACGCGCGGCGGCCTGGGACTTATAATGGATGTAAGAACCCTTGCATGGTCACAGATACTCATTAACGATATTCTATTCTCAATCCACGATATTAAAAACGACGGCACCAAGCCTATTGATAAGGTTTCATTCCTTATGTTTGTAGCTGACTGGGTGGGAGGGGATTCCCCGGATGACCTGCCTTACGTCGATCTGCAGTCGGCAACAACTTTTCTTACCGATGCAGACAGGATCGGTACCGAAGCCTTTGGATCGAGCCCGGTCGGAACGGCATCCCTTAAATACCTGGAAACCCCTGGTAACCAGGTCGACGGAATTGACAACGACGGGGACTCTGATGATAACCCTGCAGTTCAGTCAAGAATGATCGGCGACCCCGAAGTGAGAATTCCTCATTTTACTTCATCGGACTTTACATCAAAGACACTCCGTCCGGGAGATAAAATTGTCCTGATTGAACCGGGTACCTACGACAGAGTTATTGCCACATATCCGGCAAACGGCGGAACTGTTAAAAGCCTTGGAAAGGAATACGTTCTTCCCCAGGGCGGCCTCACGGTAAAAGAAGATACAGTTGCAAACGGCTATGACGATGACCTGGACGGGCTTATTGATGAAAAAGAATCGCTTCACCTCTACCACGTAAATGAAATTACAAAGACAACAAATCCTGTCAGATATATTAACTACCTGTCCTTTATGCCAGGGGATACGCTAAAGAGAGGTTTCATTGTTCCTGGGGTAAATGCCCAATGGAATTATGAAAGTGTGGCTCCTATGATAGATGAGTCGCGTGATGACGGATTTGATAACGACAATGACTGGGATTCCTTCCTGGACGATAACGGACTTGACGGGCAGAGGGGAACTGCTGATGCAGGCGAGGGCGACGGCAAACCTTCCAGCGGCGCCGGAACTGAATTCCCCGGCGAACCCGGCATAGATAAAACCGACGTCAGTGAAACCGACGCTATCGGTATTACAAGCGCCGTCCAGATTCAGGGACGAGTCTTAAGCTTTAATACCACTCCCGACAAGGGGCTGTGGGACCTCTTTATGGCACCCGGAAATATTAACCTCGTAAGAACTATCGGCGAGTGGGATACATACGTTTCATCTGCCTATTTCCCCCTTCTGCCCGGACAAAGACAGAGAATGGCCGTTTCCATTGCTCTTGCAGGCGGTGGTAACACGAAAGAAGCTGACATTGAAAGCGTAATTAAAAAACAGAAACAGGCAGAATTGGCCTATAGGGCCGACTACCAGTTTGCCCAGGCACCACTGCAGGTTACTGTAACCGCGGTCCCGGGCGACGGACAGGTCAGATTGTACTGGGATGACATAGCTGAAAAATCTTTCGACAGATATATAAATAAAATCGGCGGTAACGGACGCGACTTTGAAGGCTACAGAATCTACAGGGCAACTGACGCCGCATTCCTGGACGCGAAAACTGTTACTGATGCATACGGCGTAAAAACACTCATGCGCCCCATTGCAGAGTTCGACCTTAAAGACGGCGTTACAGGGCTCCATCCGATTGACATCAACGGTGTAAAGTTTGACCTTGGTAACGACTCCGGCCTGAAACATGAATTTATTGACCGCGATGTTGTAAACGGCCAGAGATATTTTTATGCCGTAACTGCGTACGACTTCGGTTATGCAAATGCAAATATTCCGCCCACCGAAACACCTATCCAGGTCAACGTCGAAACAGACGGTACTATGACTTACGGTATAAACGTTGCAGTAGTAAGACCTTCTGAAAGTGCAGCAGGATATATACCGCCCCAGGTAGAACAGTTTACTCACCAGACAGGCGGAGCAAACGGAAAGGTCAATCTAAAGGTAATTGATCCCACAGAAATCAAAAGCGGCAATGAGTACGAAATTACATTCAGGGACTCGGTTTATAAAGTCGATAATAAAGATGCATTTAAGACCGTCTCATTCTCATTAAAAAATATTACTGAAAATAAGTATCTACTTGAAAACGACACACGCCTGGGTCTTGGGGATGAAATTTCTGTAACAGACGGATTTCGCCTGAGCCTTGATAATGTGCAGGATGTATCGCTTAATACACTGAAAACGGGCTGGAACAAGCCCGGAGTGTTTGCCTTCAACTTCGATACTTTTACCTATCTCACCTTAAAAGGCATACAGAACCCGAGCGATTACAAGATCATATTCGGGGAAGCAGGATTTTCAAAATCAAAGGATACAACTTTATTCGGCAAGAAGTTTAATTCTGTTCCGGTAAACTTTAAGGTCATTAATACAACGCAGAATAAGGAAATAGAATTCGTATTCAGCGAACGCGACGGATCCGATGGGAAGCTTACAATTGATACCTCATCCTCAAAATCGGATGCTGTCTATTTCGTTGAAGAGGACAAAACAGGCAAACTGCGCTTTACATGGCAGCTGGCTCTGAACAGAAAAGGCCTGAGGAATCCTGAGGCCGGCGACTCGGCAACAGTAATTCTGAATAAACCTTTTCTTTCCTACGACACGTACAGGTTCAGAATGAAAGGTTCAGCCATTTCCACTGAAAAAGCTAAGGAAAACCTGGGCCTCATAAGAGTTGTCCCCAATCCTTATGTTGCAGCAGAAACCTGGGAGCCGCGCAATACATTTACAAGCGGCCGTGGTCCGAGGGAAATTCACTTTATTAATCTTCCTTCAAAATGCACCATTAGAATCTTTAACGTTAGCGGCGCACAAATAAAAAAGATAGAACACGATTCGGCACTTGAAAACGGAACTGAAATATGGGATGTCCTCAGTGATGAAAAGTTCGAAATATCCTACGGCATTTATGTATATCACGTCGATGCCCCGGGAGTTGGACAGAAAACCGGAACCTTTGCAATAATTAAGTAAATATCCGAGACTGAATAAAATGAGAACAAAATTACTTATCATAATTTCGTTACTGGCCCTCTTTGTCTTGCAAGAGCCTCTTAGGTCTGAAGGCGTAAGAAAGCTAGGTACATCCGCTGCCACTTTCCTGAGGATTCCCGTAGGCGCAAGGGCAAGCGGCATGGGAAGCTCGTTTGTATCAATAAAGGATGATCCTTCTTCTCTTTACTGGAATCCCTCTGTGATTTCTTCAGTAAAAGAAAATGCCCTAATGGTGGATCATTCGCTCTGGATGCCCGGCATCAGCTTCGACTTTGCAGGAATTGTGCTTCCGTTTGAAGGTTTGGGAACCCTTGGCCTCAGCCTTACGATACTCCATACCAATGAAATGGAAGTGACAACGCCTTCTGATCCCATGGGTACAGGAGAAACTTTTACCGCATCGAGCTTTAACGTTGGACTTTCTTACAGCCGTGCATTGACCGACAGGTTTTCAATTGGCGGTACATTCAAGTACATACGGGAGTCCATTTATAATTCTGCTGCAGGCGGTATCGCTTTCGATATCGGTACAATATACGAAACTCCTTTTGCCGGAATCCGCCTTGGCGCGTCAATTTCCAATTTCGGGACAAAGATGCAGATGACGGGCGACGACTTAAATGTGAGAGTTGATATTGCCCCGGGACAGGAAGGAAATAACCAGAGTATTGTCGGAAAACTTAATACAGATGAATTTGATCTTCCTCTTATCATGCGCATAGGTATTTCCGGAGAGGTGGTAAATACTGAAAACTTCAGGCTTACACTATCAGCTGACGGAATAAACCCCAACGACAACTCGCAGAGCGTTAATCTGGGAAGTGAAATAGGACTGCTGAATGAAAAGCTGAGACTCCGTGCAGGATACAAAGATCTCTTCCTTGATGAAAATGAAACTGGCCTTACATTAGGCCTGAGCTTAAATGAAATCAATCTTTTCGGTTTCGGCCTTGTAACAACTGAATACGCTTTCCAGAAGTTTGTTCATCTGGGAAATTCAAACAGGTTTACCCTGGTCTTTAAGTTTTGAAATTGAACTGTTCGCAAAATAGATATGTGTTAACCAAAATGGAGTACCATATGAAATCTAATCTTACTTTTAAGTTTTCATTCGCGGCTATCCTGTTTTTGATTGCTGGTATGCTCCCGCATCAGCTTATGGGCCAGGCTGTGAATGTCAAAATGAGAATTAACACTTCAACCTGCCTGGATACACTAAGCGCAAAGCATATGCTTCTGATGTGCGGTGAATCAAAACTGGGCGGCCTGCAGCCCTCTTTAACATGGGAGGCAAAGACCAGTGGAATTGCTGCCACAAATAAAGGAGGCGACTATTGGGAAATTAATTTCAGGGCAAAACCTGGCGACGAGATCAAATACAAATTTGTTGCCATGTTCGATCGCGATCATCCGACATTCCACTGGTCGGGCTGGGAAGGTCCCATTGAGGCTGGAGTTTCTTCAGGCGATAACCGCCTGCTTGTTTTAGGCTCGAAAGATACAACTCTCGACCTGCAGTATTTTAACGGATGGGAAACCAAGGTTAAACAGTACTGGAGACCATTTGAATCAAAGAAGGATACAATTGCAGTTTACTTCAGGGTTAATATGGGCGGATCAAACCTCGATCCCGCAAAGGATAAAGTTGACGTCAGGGGAGGACTTCCTTTTGGTGCAGAGCCAAGCTGGATATCATTTAAGATGCTTTCTCAGGAAACAAATTCTGTTAACCAGGGCTCATTCTGGAGCGGTGTTGCATACGTTGCAAAGTCTGCAATTACAGGAAACCCTCAGCAGAAATTTAAGTTCGTTTACGGCAACAACTGGGAATCGACACCCGACAGGGTATTTACCTTCTCTAATAACCTCTTAAACGTTACCGGGGATACTACACTTGCATGGGTTTACTTTAATAACCAGCCCCCGAGAGGTAAAAAAGTGACACACGACGTTCTTTTCAGACTGAAGCTCCAGGCCCTTGAAAAAGCCGGCCTTTTTAACTGGAGCCTGGGCGACAGGATCGGACTTACAGGCGCTAAAGGCTGGGCTCCTGCCGAACCCGTCTTTGATACAGAACCTACTATGCTCAAAATGACTTATAACTCGGATCTTGAGGAGTGGAACCTTGTTGAACCGTTTACTTTGTATGCCGGCGAGGTCCTAAACTATAAGTACTATATAGCATGGGATACTTCTAGAGTCAGTCCTTCCAACAAGAATTATATTCCGGGACTCATGCTGACAAACGGATGGGAGGAGCCTGGTGTTTCGGGCGGCGCCGACAGGAAATACACTTACCTCGATGCTGATGGACAAGTGGTTGCTGGCGATTTTGGGGCAGAGCAGCAGTTCTTTAACAGCCTGCACCCTAACAGTGTTATTACAACTCCAATAAAAGTAACATTTACAATTGACATGGCTCCTGCAGCCGATGCAGTTTCAAACCCCACTCGTACACTTTTCAGGCCGGGCGTGGATTCTGTTTTCGTTCAGTTCGACGGGTCTTTTGTCCCTGTTACTCAGGGGAAGACTATGTACGGAACAGATAACCGCCTTTTACTCGAAGATAAGGATGGCGACGGGAAATATACCGGAGAATATTCTCTTAATCCTCCCACATTTAACCAGTTCTGCTATCGTATAACGTATACTACCAGCACGGGCAACAGTGAAACTAACGGCGGCGGCATCCTTGCCGGCAGAAGATATTACCAGTATGCAAAACCGACTAAGGTTGAAAAAGGAGGCATTGTAACGTGGCCTTCAACTTATGCACTTGCTCCAATGACATGGAAAAATGATAATCTTACAATTGAAACTCCTCCGGATCTTGATACTCCGACGGGCGTGAGAGACAATAATACTGTTCCCGGCATTTATGCCCTAAACCAGAATTATCCGAACCCCTTTAACCCTTCAACCGTAATTACATACTCAACTGCTGAGAACGCAATGGTCAGAATACAGGTATTCAACCTCCTTGGGCAGAAGGTTGCTACACTTGTAGACCAGGAACAGTCAGCCGGTACACACAGCCTTGAATGGAACGCACAGGACTATATGGGCAGCAAACTTGCTACCGGCATTTACCTTCTTAAAATGGAAACCGGAGCATTCTCCAGAACTATAAAGATGATGCTAATGAAATAACTTAAAAAGTTAATTAAGTTAAGTCTGAGTATTTCATTTTTAATTTATTGGATTATTTTTGCATAGCGCGGAACAAGGTTCCGCGCTGTTTAATTCTAAATTTTATTTATCAGAAAATACTTTATATGAAGATCTTATTATATCTGAGCGCAATATTTTTTCTTCAGACTGTTATTTATTCACAGAATGTTAATGACCCTTTTATCAGGGGAGTGGATCTTTCATTTACCCCGCAGATTGAGTCGCTTGGAGGAAAATATAAGCTTAATGGAATTGAGAAAGATGCGCTTGATATTTTTAAGGAAAACGGTGTCAATTTTGTAAGGCTCCGCCTCTGGAATAACCCGAAGGACGGCTATTGCGGTCTGTCTAAAACTCTTCCTTATTTAAAAAGAATTAAAGCCAAAGGCTTAAAATTATTACTGGATTTCCACTACTCCGACTGGTGGGCAGATCCAGGCAAACAGAATAAACCTACAGCATGGGCAAACCTTACTTTCGATCAGCTGAAGGACAGTGTTTACAGTTTTACTTATAATGTAATCAGCGCCATGAAAGAACAGGGAACCCTTCCCGATATGGTACAGGTCGGTAATGAAATTACCGGCGGAATGCTCTGGCCCGACGGCAGGGTTAGCGGAACGTATAATACTCCTGAAAACTGGAACAAATTTGCACAGCTGCTAAAAGCCGGCATACAGGGTGTTAAGGATGCTTCCACTGGTGCAGATGTTAAAATTGTAATTCATATCGACCGCGGAGGAGACAACAGCGGAAGCAGGTGGTTCTTTGATAACCTCATAAATGGCCAGGGGGTTAATTTCGACATAATCGGACTTTCTTACTATCCCTGGTGGCATGGGTCACTTACAGCAGTTAAGGACAACCTTAATGACCTTGCCACGCGCTATAATAAACAGATTATTATTGCTGAAACAGCATACCCCTGGACCACTCAGTATCTTAATGACGGAATGGGAAATGTAGGCTTTGACGCTGCAAAACTCCCTGCAGGTTACCCTGTTTCGATAAAAGGGCAAAAGGACTTTCTAATATATCTTTCAAAACTTGTAAAGGAAACCGCAAACAGTAAGGGTGCTGGTTTCTTCTATTGGGAGCCCGCATACATCTCAGTGCCCCCGATAGGATCGAGCTGGGAATGCTTTACAACGTTTGACTTTCAGGGCAATGCCTTTAACTCGCTTATAGCTTTCCAGAACCTGGACAGCCTTAAATCCTATAATGTTAAGGTCAGGGTAAATACAGCAACACTTGGCGATACGATTAAGACAAACGGATTTCTGCAGATAAGAGGTGAGGTTCAGGGCATAAGCTCAAGCCTCCTGCCAAGCGGGGAACAGGTAAATTGGGATGCAGCCTCGCAGCTTATAATGAAAAATACCGGTGGCGACTACTGGGAATACCAGTTTAAGATGTACCCGCTGGACCAGCTGCAGTTTAAGCTCTGGGCCGGACATACAAAAACTAAGGCAATCTACAGGAACCTGGGCTGGGAAGGCCCTGTAACTGCATACGACTCAACGGTAAATTACAGGCTATTTACCCAGGGCTTTAAGGATACAACGCTTAATATTCAGTACTTCAACTCAACCGGTGATAATTTCAGCCAGTACTGGACCCCGTTTCAGCCAAAGGCGGACTATATCGGCGTTCTTTTCAGAGTAAATCTTGCTGATCTTATTAAGAATAATCTTTTTGATCCCTCCGGTGCTTTCACTGCAGCTGTAAGAGGGGATTCCCTTAATTCTGCCGGCGTACTCTCCTGGTTTGAAAATAAAGTGCTCCTGAAAAGGGAAGAACAAAGCCTCGGCGGAACATTCTATTCGGTAACGGTTTATTTTCCGAAAATGAAAATAAGTGAAGGAACACAGATCAAATATAAGTTCTTTATCGCCGGCAGCACTTTCGGCGACTGGGAGTCCGGAATTATGGACAGGACATTTTCTTTCCCGAAGACAGATACAACTTTAATGTGGAGATTCTTTAATGACAGGAAAATCCTTACCGTTGTAAATTTCAAAGAATCTGTACAGCCGGAATCTTACAAGCTGTTCCAGAATTATCCGAATCCATTTAACCCTGAAACAAATCTCAGGTATTCACTTCCTGAAAGGAGCTTTATCAGAATAAATGTCTACGATCAGCTGGGAAGAAAAATCAGAACGCTTTACGACGGATATTCCGAAAAGGGTTCATTTGGCATTAAGTGGAATTCAAAAGATGATAATGGGACAGTAGTTTCTTCTGGAATTTATATTATAAAATTTAATTCAGAAAAGTATTCATCCGCAATTAAAGCATTACTTCTTAAATGATTATCTGATAATGAGAAGAATAATAAAATATTTACCTTTTTTGTTAGGCGTTTTGTTTGCAATTCCTTCTGCATCTGAAGCGCAGTACAACGTTCCAAAAAATAGCAGCGTGTTTGTTGATCCTTCGGGCATAATGAGGTGGAAAAGCGACTCCACAGAAGTAAGCCTCTTTGGGGTAAACTATACAGCACCTTTTGCTTATTCATACAGGGCACTTAAGAAATTAAATCTTTCAGTTAAAGATGCAATTGATATTGACGTAAGCCAGATGAAGCGACTGGGCTTCAACGCATTCAGGGTTCACGTGTGGGACAGGGAAATTTCAGATGAAAACGGAAATCTTATTGAAAATGAGCACCTGGAGCTTTTAGATTACCTCTTAAAACGCCTGTCGGATAATGGAATAAAAATAATTCTTACGCCGATTGCATGGTGGGGAAACGGATGGCCTGAACCGGATGAAAAAACTAATGGTTTTTCTGAGAAATATTCAAAGCAGGAGCTCATTACCAATCCAAAGGCAGTTGAGGCGGAAAATAATTACCTGAAGGCTTTTATGGGGCACAGGAATAAATATTCGGGGTACGCCTATAAAGATCACCCATCCATAATTGCCGTAGAGATCATTAATGAACCGAAGCATCCTTCTGACGGTGCAGTTGTTACAAATTACATAAATGAGCTTGTTAAAACGATCCGCGGAACAGACTTTAACAAGCCCATCTTCTACAATATAAGTGAAAACTGGAGTGACGTTCAGGCTAATGCGGTTGTAAAGTCTGAAGTAGAGGGAGTATCGTTCCAGTGGTACCCAACTGCGCTTGTGCATAACCATATGCTTGAAGGTAATTTTCTTCTTAACGTCGACAGCTATACAATACCTTCAGAAAACGTTCCGGGATTCAATAAAAAAACAAAAATGGTATATGAGTTTGATGCTGCTGATATTGGGGCTTCTTATATGTATCCTGCAATGGTTCGCAGTTTCCGAAAAGCCGGAATGCAGTTTGCCGCCATGTTCTCTTATGACCCGTCGCAGATTGCATGGAGCAATACTGAATACCCGACTCACTTTATGAATCTGCTCTATACGCCTTCAAAGGCAATCAGTCTCATGATTGCTTCAAGAGCTTTTATGAATCTTCCTTTATACAAGGATTACGGCAGCTTTCCTGAAAATTCAAAGTTTGGTGACTTCCGTGTAAGCTATGAAGAAGATTTAAGCGAAATGAATTCACCTGAGGAATTCTATTATTCCAATAATACAAAATCCCATCCCGTTGAAATTGAAAAGCTGGAACACGTTGCAGGCTGCGGCAGCTCACCTGTTATTGCTTATGAGGGCACCGGGGCATATTTTCTCGATAAAATAAGTGCCGGGCTCTGGATGCTTGAAGTTAATCCTGACGCAGTCTGGATTAATGATCCTTTCGGCAGCGTAAGCCTTAAGAGGGAAGCGGCAAGGCTTTTTTATAACGAGTCCTCAATGAAAATAAACCTGCCATACCTGTCAGATGATTTTAAGGTTTACCCATTGAATGATAAAAAATCTGAGTATATAACTGCCCGGGGAAGGGAACTGAAATTAACAACCGGAAAGTACCTTATCAGCAATAATGAGCTCTCAGGTAAAACTATTAAGCAATATAAAAGTAATACCGGTAAGGTTCCTCCCGTTTATACTCCCGGGAAAGAAAAAGACATTGCTGTAGTAAATCATACACAGGATGCAGCATTCAATAATGGAAAGGTTTCCTTTACATTTACAATTGCATCAGAAAGAAAAATAAATGAGGCTTATCTCAATTTAAGAAGACCGGGGTGGAGAGGGTTTGAGAAGATAAAGCTTTCCAGAGAAGGGAAATACAACTTTCGCGCAGATGTTTCTTCCTCTGCAGTAAGTAATGGTATTACTGAGTACTGCCTTACAGTTTTGACCAAAGACGGAAAGCTTACATTTCCGGCTGCTGAAAATGGAAGCCCTGATGAGTGGGACTTTAATGCAGATAATCTCTGGCACCTGGAAATTCATAATGCAGATGACTGCCTTGTGCTGTTTAAGGCAGGACGTGACTTCCGTGACATATTATTCCCACACTGGACACCGTGGCAGAAGTTCTTTACCGACTGTAAATTCAGCGGTAATTCAGAAGAACCTGTATTTAACTGCCGGGTTCAGCTTTCCGGGGCTCAGACAAGACCTTTCAGTTTTATGAATAGTGTATCAAAATACATAAAACTGAATTCTCCTGCACTTGATGGTTATAAGACACTTGTCTTAAAGGGAAGATATGCCGGTACTTCCAGGGTGAACCTCAGCCTGAATCTGTATTTTACGGGCGGTCAGTCACTGGGTGCACAGGTGGAGCTTAATGAAAAAACTCGTGAAATTGAAATTCCGCTTTCGTCATTGACAGAAAGGGGGAGAGTGATTATTCCGGATTCCTATCCCTTGTTTCTTAACGGGAAAATGACTTGGGCTTTAAATGAAAATAACGCCGATTTAAGCAGGCTGGATTTTCTGGAGTTTACAGCTTTTTCCAGCCAGCAGGCTGAATCCGGAAAAGATTCATCATACGAATTTGAAATAGAAAAAGTATATTTGAAAAGATAATTTTAACTGCTGCATAAATGGATATAAAACTGAATCAAAGCGTACATAGAAGATTAAATATTCTTACAGGCGAGTGGATACTGGTCTCATCTGAAAGGACTAAGCGTCCCTGGCAGGGAAAGGTAGACAATGCACCTCCTGAAGCAATGCCGGAGTACGACCAGGATTGTTATTTGTGTCCAGGCAATATGAGGGCTAACGGGGAATATAATCCGCAGTACAACTCGACTTATGTCTTTAATAACGATTTCAGCGCGTTAAAACTGGATACCCCTGAATTCACACTTAATGAATCTGAGCTCCTAATTGCGCATTCAGAAAAGGGTATCTGCCGCGTTATATGCTATTCTCCCCTGCACAATCTTACACTTGCTGAAATGGAGACCGGGGATATTAAGGAAGTAGTCAGAACATGGGAAAAAGAATTCGAAGATTTAGGCAGTAACCCTTCCATTAACTACGTGCAGATATTTGAAAACAGGGGACAGCTCATGGGCGCAAGCAACCCACATCCTCACTGCCAGATCTGGGCAGAGGAGTCAGTCCCGGTTGAACCGATGAAAGAACAGATAAAACAGCTTGAATATTTTACGAAAAAAAAGAAGGATCTTCTTCTTGATTATCTTTCACTTGAACTCGGAAAGAAAGAACGCATTGTTTATGAAAACAGATCTTTCGTTCTCCTGGTCCCGTTCTGGGCTGTCTGGCCTTTTGAAACAATGATCATACCGAAGAGAAAAATTCAAAGCCTAAAGGAGTTTACTGAAGAAGAATTCGCTTTATTTGCAGACATACTTAAGGCATGCACAGTAAAGTACGACAATATATTTAATGTATCATTTCCGTATTCGGCCGGGATTCACCAGGCTCCCACCGACGGGCTCAATCATCCTGAATGGCAGCTTCATATGCATTTTTATCCGCCGCTGCTCCGCTCGGCATCGATAAGAAAATTTATGGTAGGCTATGAACTGATGGCAAATCCGCAGAGGGATATTTCACCCGAAAAAAGTGCGGAGATATTAAGAGAAACCTCACTGGAACATTTTAACAAAAATTAAATATATCTTTAACCTAATTTACTTGACAAGGGGACGCTTATGGATTCTACGGCTCTTAGCTCTATCGGCCTGACTTACGTCGACTGGCTTATTATTGTAATCTATTTCGGATTTATTCTGAGTATAGGCCTTTACCTTAAAAAATTTACTACAAGCGAAAAAGATTTTTTTCTTGCAGGAAGAAAGAACAGCTCCTGGGTTGCAGGACTTGCATTTCTTTCGGCTAACCTGGGAGCCCTGGAACTTCTCGGTATGACGGGCAATACGTTTCAGTACGGAATGTATGTGGCCCATTTTTACTGGATAGGCGCAATTCCCGCAATGCTGTTTCTGGGCATTTATATGATGCCTTTTTATTACAGCAGCAAAATAAATTCTGTCCCGGGTTACCTTAAAGTCCGTTTTGATGAGAAGACCAGGGTATTAAACGGAATTGCATTTGCAATTATGACGCTTCTCGTCTCCGGCATCAACCTTTATGCAATGGCGCTTGTACTCCATACATTCCTCGGCTGGAACTGGGACGTGAGTATGTGGGTCTCGGCTATTACTGTTGCTGCATATGTTTCCCTAAGCGGACTTATGTCTGCAATATTTACAGAGATCATACAGTTCTTCTTAATCTGGTTCGGCCTGTTCCTTGTTTCAGTTATGGGCATTCTTGAGATTGGAAGCATTAAGGAGATATTTGCCAGAATCCAGACCTTCCAGACTACTTCCATGAATACACTCTGGTCCACTTCCGGCGATCCTTCACAGAACGGCATGATGATTACATGGGGAGGTATTGTCCTTGGACTTGGATTTGTATTATCCTTCGGCTACTGGACGACGGATTTCCTTGTAGTGCAGCGCGCATTCTCGGCAAAGGACCAGCGCTCGGCAAGAATGACTCCTATACTGGCCTCTTTCTTTAAGATGGCGCTGCCTTTCATTGTTATTCTTGCAGGACTTATTGCGCTTGTGCTTTCACACGATCCTAAAAGCGGATTCCCGATGCTTAAGGCAGGGGAGTACGATCAGGCTCTGCCTCTTCTTATCGCAAGGTATTATCCTGCAGGTCTCGTGGGCCTTGGAGTAACTGCACTCCTGGCGGGCTTTATGGCGGGACAGGCAGGCAACATCAGCGCATTTAATACCGTTTGGACATACGATATTTATAAATCCGTAATAAATAAAAATGCTTCCGATAAGCATCTTCTCTGGATGGGCCGTGTTGCAACAATTGCCGGAATTATTATCAGCATCGGTACAGCTTACTGGGCAAAGAGTTTTCCGAGCATTATGGACTATATGCAGGCAATATTCTCCTGGGTTAATGCCCCATTGTTTGCTACAATGCTCCTTGGAATGTTCGTCTGGTGGATTACCCCAAACGGAGCTTTCTACGGGCTTATTACCGGAATGCTTGCCTCATTCGGATTATTCCTTATCGACAAGATGCAGTGGATGGATCTTACATTCATTACCCTTTCAAGCAAACCGAGCGTTATGGCTACAAACTTCTGGAGAGCCTGGTGGGCATGGCTCATATGTTTTTCTGTAACTATAATTATAAGTCTCTTTACAAAGAAAAAAGACAAGAAAGAGCTTGTTGGGTTTGTAAAAGGCTTAACGCCTGAATCATCTGAACAGAAAAATATTCCATTACTTGAAAAACCCGAATTCTGGGCTGTTATTTCACTGATTATCTTAATTGCAATAAATATTTATTACTGGTAATATAAAGGGAGTTTTTACTATGAAACCAATCTGGTATTTTGTCGGACTCATATTAGTAGCAATGGGATTGATAGTTCTTTTGGCTGGCGTTATGCTCTACTTTAACCCTCCTGCACAAACGACTGTACTTGCAGGCACGCGTCCTAATTTATGGTGGGGCAGCGTAATGGTGGTTTTTGGCGGTTTTTTTGTTCTGAAAAATCACAAGGTGAGTATATAAATACTGCATCTTGTAAAGGGATATAGTTTTTGGACTGAACTATCTAAACAATTTTTCAAGAGAGAATATGTCAGATACAAACTGTGCAGTTAATAAAATTCAATTGCAGGATTTATATAAGGAAAACCGCGACCTTGACGTTCAGGCTTTGAGGTTCAGAAGCCTTGAAAAGCATTTTAATGAATACTTCGATAACGCCGGACCTCTGTTCTTTACCAGTCCAGGCAGAATCGAGATCGGCGGTAATCATACGGACCACAACAATGGGTGCATTCTGGCTTCGGCAATTGATATAGACACAGCAGCCGCAGCTAAAAAGAATAACCTGGATGAGATAAACCTGATTTCAAGGGATCTTGATCAGAAGTATTCGGTGAGTCTCGGCGACCTGCATGTGAAACCTGAGGAAAGGGGAACAACAGCGGGACTCATCAGGGGAGTGGCGGCAAAACTTCAGGCGGAAGGCCACATTATAGGGGGATTTGACTGTGTACTTGAAAGCAATATAGGGATCGGTTCGGGCCTCAGCTCATCTGCATCGGTTGAAGTGCTGATTGGAACGATACTGAACGATCTTTATAATGGCAGCCTCATATCTCCCGTTGAGATTGCTAAGTACGGGCAGTATGCAGAAAATAATTATTTCGGTAAACCATGCGGACTTATGGACCAGCTTGCAATTGCAGTCGGCGGAATTGTTTTCGTCGATTTTTTTGACAAAGATAATCCCAAAGTGGAAAAACTGAACTTCAGCTTCTCAGACAATGGCTTTGAGACCATAATTGTAAATACTGGAGCCACACATGCCGACCTTACAGACGATTATGCCTCAATACCTTCTGAGATGAAGGCCGTTTCGGGCTACTTCGGGAAAAATCTCTGCCGCTTTATAAGCCGCAGAGAGATTATGGATAAAATTAAGGAACTAAGAACGCTTTACGGCGACCGTGCAGTCCTTAGGGCGCTCCATTTCCTTTCTGAAAATGAACGCGTTGAAAAGGAAGTCAGGGCTCTGCAAGATGGCAGAATGGAAGACTTCATCTCTTTGGTAAAACAGTCGGGCGATTCTTCTTTCAAATTCCTGCAGAATATTTATCCGAATAAAGATTATAAGCTGCAGAGTATTACCATTGCGCTGGAGCTGACGGAACATTATCTTAGAGAAAATTCAAGCCGCGGAACCTGCAGGGTTCATGGCGGCGGCTTTGCAGGTACAATACTGACATTCGTGGAAAGTGCACTCGCCGGGAATTACCTCGGTCTAATGGACAGTATCCTTGGGCAGAATTCTGCCACCAGGGTAAAGGTGAGGGAATACGGAACGTGCAGGGTAACATTATAAATTAATTACAGGATAAAAATTGAATTCAGTAAATAAACTTATCAGCGTTCATCTTTTTGGAATAACGGCCTCAGGGGAAGAGATATTTTTATATAAGCTCAGGAATAAAAACGGTGTTACAGCTGAAATAACAAACTATGGCGGAATAGTAGTGCGCCTTCTGGTTCCTGACAGAAACGGAAAGCTTGATGATGTTGTTCTGGGGTTTAATACACTGGAAGAATATCTGAAGGATAACTCACCATACTTCGGTGCAATTATCGGGCGCTATGCAAACAGGATTGCACACGGACGCTTCACACTAAACGGAATTACTTATAATCTGGCTCTAAACAATGATCCCGGCGGAATTCCATGCTCGCTTCATGGCGGAAAAGCGGGATTTGACAAGGTTGTCTGGAATGGCAGTACCGATGCAGAAAGCAGCATACCGAAGTTAAATCTTACTTACCTCAGCAAAGACGGGGAGGAAGGGTATCCCGGCAATCTGGAGGTTCTGGTCAGCTACAGTCTTACTGATGATAACGAGCTAAGAATTGAATATACTGCAGCTTCAGATAAACCTACTCCGGTTAACCTTACCAGCCACACCTATTTCAACCTTAAAGGTGAAGGCTCGGGCGATATACTGGACCATATGATCTCGATTAATGCTGACGGCTTTACGCCTGTAAATGAGGGAC
>JBLNAZ010000192.1:0-3691 GCA_050259615.1 Syntrophomonadaceae bacterium
CTGCGGGATGAAAGGATATTTGACTATACGGATTACATTACTTATGACGACGGCGAGCTCCCTTTGCTTAATATAATCCGGAACCTTAAAGGCGAGGGCTCTCAGTTTGTACGCACACTTACAAGAGAAAACGGAAAGCTCTCATTCAAAGATGACGCCCGGGAGAAAAACCTCAGCCATGAGGATATGTTCCCGCCATCCCTTGAGGGTATCAATGCGGAAAAGTATATTCCCGTAACCGAAATGCTTAATCCCATGCACAGAATCTGGTCCGACGGATACTGGAACAAGCTTACTGCCGCCCACGGGTGCTATTGGCATAAATGCACATTCTGCGACATTTCTCTGGACTATATTAAACGCTACAGCCCGGCCAGAGCCGTAACTATAGTGGACTGGATGGAAGATATGATAGCCCAGACGGGGAAAACAGCTTTCCATTTTACAGATGAAGCCGCACCCCCGGCCCTGCTTAAGGAAGTATCCATTGAAATCCTGAGGCGAAATCTTGCCGTTAGCTGGTGGGGAAACATAAGATTCGAGAAAGCATTTACCACCGACCTGTGCAAGCTGATGGCCCAATCGGGCTGCATTGCCGTAAGCGGAGGCCTGGAAGTTGCAGATGAAAGACTCCTCAGACTAATCAATAAAGGCGTTACTTTAAGCCAGGTTGCCAGGGTATGCAGGAGTTTCCGCGATTCGGGCATTATGGTGCACGCTTATCTTATGTTCGGCTTCCCGTCTGAAACCGCAGAGGAAATAATTAACAGCCTTGAACTGGTGCGCCAGTTCATAAAGAACAACCTATTCCAGTCGGGATTCTGGCACCTGTTCTCGCTTACAGCCCACAGCCCCATTGCAGCAAGCCCGGAGAAGTTTAATCTTGAAATACTCTCATCAACAAGAAATCCTTTTGCCAATAACGACCTTAACCATAAGGATCTTTCCGGTATAGACTACAGCAAATATTCCGGGGGGCTGAATAAGGCGCTTTATAACTTTATGCACGGCATCGGACTCGACTGGGATGTAACAAAGTGGTTTGAATTCAGGGTGCCCAAAAGCACAATAGAAAAAACTCTTGTAAGGAATTTCATTCAGGACTTTTCAGACATATATATGCCCGACGGCAAAAGAAGAGCCGTATGGACAGCATCAGAACCCATAATAAGGAAACTGGGGAAAATGGAAGCGGTTGTAACAGTGCAGGGCACTGCCGTTGCAGCCGAATGGACATTAAACTCAAAAATAGCCGGCTGGATAAAAGAAGCTGCATTGAAGGCCAATATCAGTTCACCCGAAGCCGTTACCTTGGGACAGCTTAAGACAACTTTCCCCAACGGCGAAGAAGCCTTCAACGAATTTGCCAAAACCGAAGCCTGGAAGGAATTACGGGACAATATTTTGCTATTTGTCTGAATTTGACATTAATTACTAAGGGTGCAGCCCCGCTTAGGCCCATGCCAGAAAAAGTGGCCTTGCCGGTGACGGCAGGCGGACGAAAGACGTTGGACCTCAGACTTCGGACCCTTCCCAATTTCTATTTGCTTTTTTTGCCACAATCTTATAATTTATGCGTTCAATTTGACACGCATAATTATGTTTACTCTGTCACTGTCCGTTTTTCCCTTTAGAAAATGGATTCATTGGCCCCTGCATTCAAAACATTAATTTGCTCAACAATCCCTTTTCTGGAGTCATATATGTGGAAATTTCTGCTGATTCTTCTCGTCCCTTTTGTTATTTCTTGCGGCCAGGATTTCAGCCGCTTCGTCCTGATCCAGAAAGACGGCTTAAGAATAGAAGGCAAAGATGGCAGAATTAACGATCTTACTTTCGAAGGTATCGATATTGACGGCAATCTGTTTTCCGTAAAAAAGGATAACATAAAAACCTTATACCAGTCCACCGGCAATAAAAGCCTGCTTTTAGGCACGCTCGGCTTTTTAGCCGGCACTTGCACGGCTCTGGCGGTGTCATATAATAGCGAAAACCAGCAATCCCATTTATCCGCTGGTGCAGTCCTTGCTTTCGCCGGAGCAGGAGCCATAATTGGCGCTCTTGTCGGAGGCACCACCCAATCCTGGGAAGTCGTACCGCTTGATAATCACCCCTCACGCTTTTCTGACCTGATGAAAGGAAATACTATTATTCAACTAAGCATAAACCTATAAGAGAGCAATATGAAATACTTCACATTACTTTTACTTTCGGTTCTCCTCGCAGGATGCACCGCAACAAGAATTTCCGTCAATCAGGAGTTCTGGACAAAAAACAAAAACGACAAAATCGGCATCGTAATTACCAAAAAACCTGAGGCAGGCGCTTTCAAAGTGGGAAGCCAGGGACTGCTTGATGTTGCCATTAACAATGTTATGGCTTCAACACTGGACAAGTATCTGAAAACCGTTGATGTAAATGACATTAAATCAATAAAAGATACCTTTAAGACAAAGTTTGAATCTGCCGGATTTTCCAACATAAAATTCATTGATGAAGAACTCAACTACGATTCACTTTCATTTTCAGGTGTATCCGATAAGAAGTTCTCCAAAAAAGATTTCATGGCTTTCAAAAGCAAATACGACATCGATTACCTTGTCGTCATCTCCGTTGCAATGTACGGAACCATCAGGGAATACTACGGCTTTTTACCATTGGGCTCTCCAAGCGCTTATTTCCAGGTTAATGGAATGATGGTTAATTTAACCAACAACGAATATGCCTGGTACAGGGAAATGACAGAGGCAGAATCCACAGTAGAAATCAAGGGCGACTGGGATCAGGAACCCGATTATCCAAACCTCACAAATGCCTTAAAAGATGCAATCAAAAAATCCCGTCACATTGTAACAGATGATTTCTTCAGCCTGGGCATCCCACAGGGGAACAAATTATAATCAAATGATATAATTGATATTTCAGCCGGCATCCTCAACCAATGCCGGCTTTTTTATTTTCTTCTTTTTGATTTGTATGTAATTTTGTCTGCTTCGAAATTAATTTGCAGAAAATGCGCTTTGGGGATTCTGCAGCCCCGCATCTTTACTATCCGCACCCAAAAGGTCCCTCAAAACAACCGATGCACAATAGCACCCAAACACCGGCGGCATGTAGGATATCGTTCCTACCGTGGACTTCTTGTTTTTCTGGAGGTCTATTATAACCGATTCCTTTACAATCTCTTCAGTTGAAAACACCACCTTAAAGCCCTTGTAAATTCCAAGCTTGTAAAGCCTTTTCCTCAGCTTACGGGCCAGCGTGCAGTTGTAAGATTCCGATACGTCGGCAACCCTTACAAGCGAAGGATCAAATTTCGCCCCGGCACCCATGGAGCTTACTATGGGAATTTTATTCATGACGCACTGATAGATCAGATTAACCTTGGGAGAAAGCGTGTCAATTGCATCCACCACATAATCAAAACTCCCGCCTTTAAGAAGCGCTTCCATATCCTTGTCTTCAATATAGCTGTCTATTACGTTCAGCTTTAACGCGGGGTTTATATCTATTAGCCTCACTGAAACAACTTCAGCCTTGCGCTTGCCGAGTGTGCTGTTAAGCGCCGGAAGCTGCCGGTTGCGATTGCTCATTTCTACTTTATCGCCGTCCACAATTGTAAGCTCCCCTACGCCCGCGCGGCATAAAAGTTCAGCCGCATAGGAGCCCACACCCCCCAGGCCCATTACAA
>JBLNAZ010000193.1:0-3368 GCA_050259615.1 Syntrophomonadaceae bacterium
TCCTTGATTTTCCCAATCATAAGGTTGAAGCCCATAGAAAGCTGCCCGATTTCGTCTTTACTCTTATAATCCACAACAACTGACATATCCCCTGCAGCAATTTTGCCTGTTGCATTGCTCAAGGCATCGATAGGTTTATTTACTTTTTTGCGTATTATAAAGAAATTAATTATTTGTGTAACGAGTAAGATCATGATAATGGCACCAATCAGATAAAGATAGAAGTAGCTGTCGGCTATATGGCTATTAACCTCATTCTGTGTGCGTTCATCCAGCATTTTAAAGAAGTCATTTATTGGTTCAAGAATAATGCTTACCTGCCTGTGATAATTATCGTCGTGCAGAATGCGTCTTGCCATTTCGGGATCAGGAGTGCCGTGGACGGTGTAATTTCCATTTGGATCGGGATAAAGCCCCTTTACGGCATTCATTGCTTTTTCTTCAGTTTTCACCAGTTCTTGCGATTTCTCCTTTGAGCCCTGTATTTTGGCAAATTCCTCATCAGTAAAATGAAGTTCTTTCATCATTTGAGCAAAGGATATAGTCCGGCCGTCCTTGCGGGGTTTTTTACCATCAGATATATCAACCAGCTCCCAGTACTGTTTTTCATATTTTTCATCACCTGTAACAACGTATGTTCTGGCAAGGCGTGTCAGGTTCTGGGAATTCTGGCTCAGTTCATTAGCGACCTGGTACGATTTATATCTTATTTCCTGGCTTTCATTGAGGGCTTTCTGAGCATTCAGCATAAGCACAGTTGCCACGCAAAGGCCCAGAATAGCTAGTACTGTTACGGTATATATAATTAAGAACATTTTTTTTATTGACATAGATTTCCCTATTTCATTCAGATTTATTTTATCAATTTTGTTATAATGAATTTATAGTATCGATATTTCATTATCGTATCAAACTAACAATTAATTAGTCTCAGACATTATGTCTTTTTATTATTTTAGTCAGGTGAAGCTGCCTGTTTTTTACAGTATTTTTATCAGATAGTTTTCAATCACCGGCCGATCATTTATTAACCGGTCCGGCTTCCAGGGCCGGGACTGTTGTTTGTTCAATATTTTACGTACTTTATCCAGGGATCCGTTTTTCTAAAATAATAATTGAGGAATGAATGCAGACAATTCTTGGTGCCGGCGGAGCTATTGGAATTCCTCTTGCAAAGGAACTCCCCAGGTTTACTGATAAAGTAAGACTTGTTGGACGCAATCCAAAAAAGGTAAATCCCGCAGATGAACTTTTTCAGGCAGATCTGACGAACCAAACTCAGGTAATGGAAGCTGTAAAAGGCTCTCAAGTTACCTACCTCACAGCTGGTCTTAAATACGATACAAAAGTCTGGCAGAAGGAATGGCCTGAAGTGATGAATAATGTAATTGCTGCCTGCATTGAGCACAATTCAAAACTTGTCTTTCTTGATAACGTTTATATGTACGGACTTGTCAAGGGCTGGATGACTGAAGAAACGCCGTTTAACCCAATCAGCCATAAGGGCGAGATTCGGGCCAGAATAGCCTCAAATCTTATAGATGCATACAAGAAAAAGGAAATTACAGCTGCAATTTTAAGGGCAGCAGATTTTTATGGCCCCGATAACAGGGGCTCTGTTCTGAATATGCTGGTACTCGACAGGATGAAAACCGGGAAAAAGGCGAACTGGCTTGCAAATGCGCAAGCACTTCACACTTTTACCTATACACCGGATGCTGCAAAAGCAATGGCACTCATTGGGAATACGCCTGATGCATATAACCAGACGTGGCACGCGCCAACAGACATGAATGCATTAACGGGAGAAGGTTATATAAAAATTGCAGCCGATTTTATGAAAACAAATCCTAAATATACTGTTTTCAAAAAATGGCAGATGCAGCTGGCAGGAATATTTAACCCGGTCATAAGAGAAAGTCTTGAGATGCTATACCAGAACGAGTACGATTACCTTTTTAACAGCAGCAAGTTTGAATCGCGCTTTAAGTTTAAGCCGATTTCGTACCGGGATGGGATTACAGGATATTTAAATATTTAATGCCATGCGGGGGCAGCGGTCCGACGTAAGACGGGAAGACAGGTTCGAAGGTTAAACAATTTGAAGCCCTCCTGGGAGGGCTTTTCTCATATTTAATAGCTATGCTCACACGCCTGCAAGCATCTGCTTTTCTTCTTCTACAAGAACCTTGTCCAGATCCAGTAAGATAAGAAGCCTGTCTTCCAGCTTGGCTATGGATGTGATGTACTCCGAGTTTATTCCGGCTACCAGGCTTGGAGGTGCCTCTGTTATGCTCTTCTGTATTCTCAGGACCTCGCTTACACTGTCCACAATGAATCCTATCGTGCGGCCCGACAGGTCAACTACAACAATACGTGTATTGCGGTCGTGCTCAAGCCTCTCCAGGCCAAGCCTGTTCCTGAGGCTTATTACAGGTATAACCCTTCCTCTTAAATTAATCACTCCTTCAACGAAGGATGGTGAGTTTGGAATTGAGGTAATCTCGATCATCCTGATTATTTCCTGAACCTTCAGTATGTCTACTCCGAACTCTTCACGCCCGATTGTGAAGCTTACGAGCTGTAAAAGTTCTGATGCTGTTTCGTTCTTTTCCATTTTAATCCCCTGTAAATTTCTGTTAATATCGGTTGGGCGGCGGCACAGCCTAACCGGCACTACAAAATTGTAATTTAAATTACTTAATTACAAGTCGGCCATTGGTTCTAACGGCAAAACTTTTTGATGAATTATTGTGCTTTGTGTCTTCTAACTTAAATCTTCCTACAAGTCCCTGCAGGTTAACAGTTAACCTGTTCAGATCCTCTGCAGCTCTTGCTATCTGCTCGGTTCCGGCAGCAGACTGCTGTGTAACAGAAGAAATGCCTTCTATGTTCTTTGATATCTGCTCTGCAGCACTTGACTGTTCCTCACTCGCTGCAGCCACCTGCAGTACAACGTCAGTTGCCTTAACTGCACCTTTCAGTATTTCGCTTAATGCATCGGCAACCTCTTCAGTAAGCTTAGTTCCCTCTTCAACCGCTGTTTTTGCCTCTGTCATGGAATTATCAGCCTCCCTGGCCTCCACCTGAATTGCCTTTATGGTCTCGGCAATCTCTTTTGTCGCCTTGGTCGTGCGTTCTGCAAGTTTCCTCACCTCATCGGCTACAACCGCAAATCCCCTTCCCTGCTCGCCGGCCCTTGCAGCCTCAATTGCGGCATTTAAGGCTAAAAGATTCGTCTGATCTGCAATGTCGTCAATTACCTGTGTAATCTCGCCTATCTGTTCTGTCCTTCTGGAAAGTGAGGCAACGATCTTTGCCGTTTCTTCAGAGGATATTACTATCTTCTCTATTCCTTTCTTTGTTTC